>UQML01000001.1 GCA_900542265.1 uncultured Eggerthella sp.
CTACACCCTAGAGTTCGTCGGCAGCGTCAGATGTGTATAAGAGACAGGCAGAGGCACTACATATTGATGACAAGGTCGGCTCACTCGAGATTGGCAAAGAGGCTGATATTGTAGCAATTGATCTGTCGGGCTCGCATCAGATTCCAACTAATGATCCTGTTACAGCAGTCTTGAGTTCCTCTACTGCAAGCGATGTCATGATGACCATGGTTGGCGGCAACATTCTCTATGACTCTGGTCGTTGGAACATTGACGCTGATGTTTCTAAAAACCTACAGCGTATTTTGGAGATTCGTGCTCGTTTGCGTGCAGCACAAACTAAGTAGCACCTAAGAGACAATCCACGCTTAGCAAGGCAAGGGTATAACGATATATGGCTCAAAAACCAAACAAATCAAAGCAGAAAATTTCCGCTAAGCAGCGCGCAGAACGTGAAGCGCGTGCCACAGAGCGTGCCAAAAAAGAAGCAGAAGAGAAAGCAAAAAAAGAGCGTTTTAAGCGCATCTTTGTTATTGCGGTTTGTGTAATTTTAGCGCTTGCACTTACCCTTCCCACGATGGGATTGTTGGTTTTGGGCGGAAACGCGTAAAAGCCGTAAGTAAGAGAAGGTAAGAATCTTGTTCGGAATTGGCGGATTTGAATTATTTATCATCTTGCTGTTTGGCTTTCTGATTTTCGGTCCTGATAAATTGCCCGAGATTGCGCGCACAGTAGGTGCAGCCATTGGTAAGTTCAAAAAAGCGCAAGATGAAATGAATCAAGTAATCAACGGGGAGGTCTTAAATCCTAACGTACGACCTTCTGCTAAGGGTGCGACACGTTCGTCGGGGCGTGCTCAAGAAGATACTCATGCAAGCGATGAGCCGACTCCTGTTGTAAAAGAAACCTTTGCTGAGCGCAAAGCGCGTTTTGAGCGCGAACGTGCTCAAGAGCTTGAAAAGGCAGAGATTGAAGCAAACCGTGCGCAAGTAAAAGCTGCAGCACAAGCACAGTCCCAAGATCAATCCCAAGTTCAGCCCCAAGCCCAGTCGGTATCTCCGTCTCAGTCGATGAGTGCTGAAGAGCTTTATGGCGTAAAGCCTAAAAAGCCAACTAAACCAGCGCCTAAGAGTGATCCTGCTGTAGAAACTAACGGGGCAGAAACTAAATCTGCACCTGCGGCAGGCGAGGCTGATGCGACTTCCGGAAAGGAGGCGTAAGTACTATGCCTATCGGACCGGCGCGTATGTCGCTTTTAGATCATTTGGGTGAACTTCGTATGCGCTTAGTGCGCATCGTTGTCTGCTTAATTATTGCGGCATGTGTTTTCTATCTCGCAACTCCTACCATTACACAATTATTGTTAATGCCTGTTTCGGAATTCATCCCCAAGGATGCAAATGGTCAAGCTGCCCTTAATGTATTCGGCGCTTTTGATGCATTTCAGGTGCGTTTTACTTTGGCGCTTTGGACTGCCGCAGTGGCTACTGCGCCTGTTATCTTGTGGCAATTGCTGGCGTTTTTCTTGCCGGCGCTCAAGCCTCGTGAACGTAAATGGTTTGTACCAACGTTTGCGGTAGCAGTCTTCCTGTTTCTTTTTGGATTAGTTTTTTGCTATTTTATTATTTTGCATCCTGCATTTGAATTTCTGACCGATCAAGCTTCGGGCTTTGCCACTATCTTGCCTGAAGCAGATAAATGGATTGATATTATCTTGAAGTTCGAATTGGGCTTTGGATGTGCTTTTGAATTGCCCCTTATCGTCTTCTATCTCGTTATCTTTAACGTTATCCCCTATGCCAAGTTGCGTGCATCCTGGCGTATTGTCTACATTGTGCTGCTAACATTTTCGGCAGTAATTACGCCTGACGCATCGCCGGTAACCATGATGCTCATGTTTGCGGCTATGCTTGCCTTGTATGAACTTTCGCTTTTAGCAGCGCGTATTGGTCTCAAAAAGCGTATTGAGCGTCAAGAAGCGCGCAAAAAACAAGATGAGCTTGAAGCGGCAGAGGCTAAAGAAGAATTTGTCCGTATGAAACAAGCTGCTCAGCGTCATTTCTGGGGCGATGAGGAAGAGCGTTAATCATGCATGAATTAGGAATCATGACAGGCGTTATGGAGTCAGCAACAACGGCTGCACGAGATGCCGGGGCTGATAAGATCTTGAAAATCACCTTGCGAGTGGGCGTGATGACCGAAGCCATTGAAGATGCACTGCGATTCGCCTTTGATGTGGTTGCGGAAAACACCCTTGCAGAAGATGCTGAACTAGAGATTATTATGGTGGAGCCGGAAAGCATCTGTTTGAGTTGTGGCCATACGTTTGCGCACGACAGATTCCATATGCTCTGTCCTGAGTGCGAGAGTCCCTTTACAGAATTAATCAAAGGCAAAGAATTAGAAATTGCCTCGCTTGAGGTCGACCTTCCTGATGAGGAGGAATCATAATGCAGATTGATTTGAAACAGCCTATCCTAGACAAAAACGACAAACTCGCCCAAGACAACCGTGATCTCTTCAAGGAGAAGAAAGTCTTTGTTCTTGATTTGTTAGCTTCTCCTGGTTCTGGTAAAACATCGACTATCTTGGCAACTATTGAAGCGTTGCGCGATGAGTTTAACATTGCGGTTATTGAAGGTGATATTGCCTCATCGGTCGACTCCGAAAAAATCAAGGCGCAAGGCATTGCCGCGGTACAGATCAATACGGGTGGCGCTTGCCATCTCGAATCTGACATGATTCGCCGCGCCGTAGAGGTGCTTGATCTCGACAACCTTGATCTCATCATTATCGAAAACGTTGGCAATTTGGTGTGTCCGACTGATTTTGACCTTGGTGAGAATATGAAGGCGATGATTCTTTCCGTTCCTGAAGGAGACGACAAACCACTGAAATATCCGGGTGTATTTCAGGCATCGCGCGCCATTGTGCTCAATAAGGTAGATACTTTGCCAGTTTTTAACTTTGATAAAGCGTTATTTGATGAGCATATCCATAACTTAAATCCAACTGCTCCTATTTTCCCTATTTCTGCCACTAATGGTGAGGGAGTAGAGGCGTGGGCAGAGTGGTTAGCTGAGCAGATTCGTACGCTCTAAAAAGCGCATCACGATGAACGCGCTATTAACATTTGATTACAGTGCGGCAGTTTTGCTTTAAGTGCGCCATACTAGGCTATGTAAATGAGGCTCTACTGTGTAACGAGGTTATGCAATGAGGCTGCTATGAGCCGATCGAGGGGATTGGGGATACCCATGGAATTAGCAGAAAAGTACGAACGTAGTTGTAATGCTTTGCGTGATTATGCGCAGGCTGCTAGTTTTTCTGACATCGTCATTGGCTTATCAGGTGGCATTGACTCATCGCTCGTAGCAAAAATGTGTGTTGATGTCTTTGGCGCCGATCACGTCCATGGCTATCTTTTACCTGGCCCCTATTCAACGGATCATTCTCTTGTGGATGCGCAAGACTTGGCAGATAATTTAGGTATTGCGACTGAGATCGTCCCTATTGTTGAACCGTATCAGGCTTTTAGTGAGGTACTCTTTAAGGCGCTTGACGGTGAACTTACCGGCCTCGCTTCTGAGAACACACAAGCACGTTGTCGCATGGTGTGTCTTATGGCCATTTCTAACCATTATGGTTGGATGATGATTAACACCGGCAATAAGTCAGAGGCGGCGATGGGCTTTTCGACCCTCTACGGTGATACTTCGGGCGCCTTTGCTCCCATCGGCGGTCTCTATAAAACAGATGTCTTTGCCATCTGCCACATGCTCAATGAACGCGCTGAACTTGCAGGAGAAATTCCTCCTATTCCTGAAAACGTACTCATCAAGCCTCCCTCGGCTGAGCTTTCTCCTGATGCTAAGGATGAGACGGCAATGGGTATCGACTATGCCACGCTTGATCAGATTCTTATCAAGTATTACGAGCAGGGCGTTGATATCCCGTGTCTTGTTGCGCAAGGCTTTGATGAGGAACAAGTCGCCTATGTAATTAAGCGTGTTGATGGGTATGCCTTTAAGCGTGCCATTGAGCCACCGTATCCTATGGATACGTTCTACGAGTAACACTCTTTGGTAAAAGTATTTTGCTAACGTGACTCAATAGTATCTAAAGCGCCGAGCATTGAGCGGAGGATAAAATGAATACTCTTCTATTCATGCAAGAGCATCCAGAATATTTTGAGGACTTTGTAACGCGTAGTACGTATCATTCTAATGCTATTGAAGGATCGACGCTTTCCTATGCTGAGACGTATGCCATTTTATGGAACGATAACTCTTTACGCGTGACCGCCACTGCTCGCGAATTATATGAAGCGATTAATCATAAATATGCAATGGCTACGGCTTCAGAAAATTTGACAGAGGATCTTTCGGAGAATCTTATTAAAAGAATTGCGAAAGATATTAATCGTAATATCAGCGGAATAGATACGTATCGAAAAACTGCCGTTTATATTCGTGGCGCGGAGCATCTTCCTCCTGAGGCAAATCAGGTTAATCAGCGCATGATGCAACTTGTTTACGATTACAACCATAGCGTTATAGAGGACCCGTTTCTTAAAGAGTCTCAGTTTCATATTCAATTTGAAAGGATTCATCCTTTCGAGGATGGTAATGGGAGAACAGGGCGAATTTTGATCAATAGAGGACTCATGAGAAGTGGTGTTGCTCCTGTGGTTATTCCTCTTGAAGAGCGCGCTGAATATATGGAGCATCTAGCGGCAAGTGATTACGAAGGTTTATCTGACATGCTTTGTCGTTTGTCTGAATTTGAAGAAAAGCGGATGCAGCATTTTTCTGATCTCTAGCTATTTATATATTTGGTATCAGTTTAGATTTCCTTAAAGCCCTTCAATATCGAGGCGTATTTCGCAAAATTTTGCGTATTACTTGACTCGCAAAATAATGCGAATTATTATATTCGCAAAATAATGCGAATATATTCTCTTGCTGTTATGCGAATTTGTGAGGGTGTTCTGATGGTTGACGCACTTGAAATTGGATACGCAATAAAGGATCGACGCGCCCAACTTGGTTTAACGCAAGCCGAAGTTGCGAAAGCTGCTGGTATATCAAGTCGGTGTTTGTGGTCACTTGAACTAGGTCGAAATACGGGAGTCCAGCTTAATAAGCTCCTTGCCGTTTTTAAAGTTCTTGGACTTGATTTCTGTATTAAAGAGGTTGATGAAACGCAAGCCACTGTGCAAAACAAGAGTGATGAGGATTTCAATGTTTCAGAATATTTGGAACAAAGGTTTTCAGGAAGCAATGCAAAAGTTGATTTTGACCCACTTGCTATTTTGATGGGAAAAGATGAATGATGGTAAACGAACTGGAAGTTATGATTTCTGGCAATAAGGCGGGGGTTCTCAGACAAGGTACTGATGGTTCTCTATCATTCCAGTATCTTAGAGATTATCGTGGTGTTCCTCTTTCATCTGCTATGCCCCTTTCGACGCAAATATATAAAGACAAAATCATTCGACCATATTTATGGGGACTTTTGCCTGAAGATCCTAACACACGTAAATATGTTGCAGCAGAGGCTGAAGTTTCTTATAACAATCCCTTTGCGCTCTTGAGTGTTATTGGGCTTGATTGCCCAGGTGCTGTTCAGTTCTACGTGTCAGACACTCAAATAACCCATGAAGAACGTCTCATTCCTATCAACGAAGGCGACATTGCTTCTCGACTTGCACGAAGCCGCAGTAATGAATCAAGTTGGATTGCTGACAATGAGCATTGGAGTCTCGGCGGTCAACAAAATAAGTTCGCTCTGAGAAAATATAAAAACGGATGGTTTATTTGCGAAGGAACTGCAGCTACTACCCATATTTTGAAAAGTGGCGTAAGGGAACTTGCGCATCAAGCTCTTAATGAGTATATATGCATGCGTTTGGCAGCAGAGTGCGGTATAGATGCCGCACAAGTTGAATATGTTGAGTTTGAGGGCAGAGAGGGTGTCGAGCCGGCAATTGTTGTTGAACGTTATGATCGGCTAATTACAAAACAGCATGTTGTCCGTTTGCATCAAGAAGACCTTTGCCAAGCTTTAGGATGTTTGCCAGACAATAAATACACCATGTATGGAGGTCCAACAAGCATAGATGTAATACAACTTCTAATGTCTACAGGTTCTACAGCAGCAAATAACGTGGCAAGATTGTTGCAGATGCTTTTCTTTAATTATCTTATTGCCGCAACTGATGGGCATGCAAAAAATTACTCCCTTATGTTGAACGTTAGTGGCGACCATCGTCTTGCTCCTATGTATGATGTGGCTTCTATTGCGCCCTATATAGAAAGAGCTCAGTGGAATATAAAACCTCCAAAGCTTGCAATGTCGATAGGCGGAGAAAATCGTGTAGGTCATCTTACAGCTAATCATCTTCATAAGTTTGTGGAACAATGTGATTTAGGGAAGATGGGTATTACAGGTGAGAGATGTAGAGAATTGATAATGCTTTATGCTGATTTGATTCCTAAAAAGCTATCTGACATATTTGATGAAATAGAAGATACTCAATCCGCCTTAGCTGCTAGGGAGCTAAGAGCATGTATGGAAGAACCTATCGCAATATCATGCAAGAGATCTAAAGAACGATTGTTGGATTAAGAGTTGTATAGATTGATTTCTGCGCCTGCTGGAAACAAATCAAAGGTGGACTACTCTCTCTGAGAGACAATAAGCGTCTCTCAATCCGCGCAAGGGGAATGTCGCGTTATAAAAATGCGGGTGCTTCTAAAAAGAAACATCCGCATTTTATAAGAGGGCTTAGTCTGAAATAGGCATTTCAATTCCGTATTTCAGTAATGATCAACAGCGCGACGATCAGATGGTTAATTGGGCGCCCGGCATACCAAGGAGAAACGCTACTGATTCAATATGAAGATCAGGTGTGCCATCAGCAATGCTTAACGTTTGCGCGTCGCGGAGATAACGTGCAATACCGGTCTCTTCAACAATGCCTAAACCACCATGCAACCAGACGCATTGCTTAGCAACTTCGATAGCCATTTCACAGGTGGTGTATTTTGAGGTGCAGATAAGCATTTTGGTAAGAGCTGCGGAAGTCACATCGCTTGTTGCAATGGTGTGGTCGGCCATACCTAGAGATTCATAAATAAGAGCACGCGATTGTTCGATTTGACCCCACATACGTGCGATGCGATGCGCAACAACTTGTTTGCTGCCAATAGGAGCACCCTTGTGACTGCGATGTTGAACAAATTCCATTGTTTTTGCAAGCACACCCTCAGCACAACCGAGTGCAACTGCGGCACAAAGAGCATTGCCTGGACCAAATCCTTCGAGAGGATTTTTGGGGAAGCTGCATTCATCAGGTACTCGTACGTCAGTTAAGAAGTATGAGCCAGAACAATTTCCGCGTAGACCAAGTTTCTCCTCAATGTAATTGTCGTCTACTCCTGGATCAGAAGGATCGACAATAAAGCAGCGCATCTCATGATCTTCAGTTAAGCCGATAAAAGCAACTAAATCAGCTTTACCGCAATTAGTTACATAGAGCTTACTACCATTTAAAACCCAGTCGTTTCCATCACGTTTTGCCAAAATGGGCCATTCGGGGATATTGGTTGATCCTTCAGGATGAGTAATTCCTGCAGCCATAACCGTCCATCCAGTCATGAGCCCTGGCAGGTATTTTTTAAGAAGCGTTTCGCGATGGGGAGATTCCATCAAGTAGCTTACCATGCAGCTGTCAACGTAATAGCTAATTGCAAAAGCAGGAGATACCTTTGCAATCTCTTCAGTGACAACACCGACTGCGGTCAGTCCAAGCCCCATGCCGCCAATCTGCTCAGGAACAATCAAACTTAAAAAACCCAATTCTCCTGCTTTTAAATAAAGATCACGAGGAAATTCATTAGTTTCTTCCATTTCTGCTACACGGGGCGCTACAAAAGTTTCGGTAAATTCTTTGGCGCTTTGCTTAAGCAATTCAAGATCATCGTTAAGAAAAAAGGACATAATAACCACCCTTAGGTTTGTTTGGTTTATGCGTTATCTCAATTAATATGTTCGTTCTTTATTTCATGGTGAGACGGTCAACGTTGTCGCCGCTACTCGTAATGCCTTGTGCTGCAAGTTTTTCTGCGTAAAACGCAAAGTCAACTACAGCCTGATCGCAAGGTTGTCCATTATTGTTGAGAGCTTCAGCTTCAAGGGTGACAACGCGTTCGGTCAGATCAGCGTGAGGCAAGAGATAGAAGTGTCCCTCATCAATTTGATCGAGAATAATGTGTGCGGTTTCATCGGCGGTAAGCATGCCGAGGCGATCTCCCGATTCGGTATGCGCAACTGAAAGCGGCATCTCCTGACCATTGCCATTAATATTGTTGTATTCTTTATTGCGATGGAGCGTACTATTTGCAATTTCAGATTCAAACACACCCGGTAGGGATACGTTATATTTCACCTTAGCAAGATCGAATTTCAGTGCTTCAGCTTGATAGTTTTCCACTAAGCGAACCCCAGAAGTTAGTGTCAACAATCCATTTCCAATCGCTTTCATTGCTGACATCTTGTTGAATGTAGCGTGCGCTTATTCCCTCGGCCTGTAATTTCTCAAGAGCTTGCTGGCCCTTCTCTTCCCGGCGACTCGTAATAACAATAGTGGCTCCACGTGCGCCAAGGATTTTTGCAAATGCATAGCCAAGCCCTGATGTTCCGCCCGTGATAACGACGGTTTTTCCTGCGTAGTCTTCCATGATTCCCTCCTTGTGGTTTTGCGCGATCATTGATCGCATCCCTGTAGTTAGCCTACGGTTGCAAAAGGTAAAGCGCCATGATCAATGGGATGGCGTTGTTGAGTTCTTAGACGAAGCTGGAGTTTTGTCGAAGAATCACTAAAGCAAGCCTTTATTGTCAAAGAATTAGACAATGACATGCTGGTTGTTCAATGAATTGCATTCGAATTAGTAAAGAAAAAAGGTGCTATACATTAGAATCATAGATACGAATCATGTGTGATCGTATTGATGGCTATATGGGTGATGATAAGACATGCGATGCAGAAACGCTTGATTTCTTTGAGCGTTTTACCGCACAAGCTATAGCTAATATGGTGATCGAGTGGGCAGAAGACGGAATGAAGGTTCCGCCTGAGAAGATGGCTCTCATGGATTGCGTTGCAACGCGGGGTATCTATGGGATGATTGATTCAGTAAATTAGTAGTTCATGACGAAAATCGTTTGCGTTTGTTACAAATAGATGACATGATGAAGTGATAAAGAAAATGGCTTTCCTATCGGGCAGGAGAAGACATGAATGCTTCAGTCAAAGTCAAACTTTGTAATAGCTTATTAGCTTTTGTTTTGGTTGTCGGATTATGCATACCTACTTTTGGTGTGGATGCTTATGCGGAACCTGAAAATGAACTGCAAGGAGCGCCAATAACTGAATCTTTTGAAAATGAGACTAATCAATCCGCCAATGAGATTCCTAGTCAGTTAGACACAAAGACTCCTAATCAGGAAACCTTTTCTAGCGACGAGCAACTAAACAAGTAAACTGAACCTGGATCCAACGATCAAATTCAAACTGAAGCAGCAACCTTTGCTGAGGAACCTGCTGTAACGGCTCAGAGTGCAGCGCTAACGGTTGAAACAAGAGGAACTTCAAGCACTGCTCAAGTGGCTACAAAAATTGGTGAAACAGTGGGTAATCAGAATGGTTTTATTTCCATGGTTGGCCCCTATCAGTTCAATGCGACGGGTAATACCAATGTGCGCGGTAAATATACAACGCTAGTTGGTGGAGCGGTTCATTCGAGCCATGTTTCCGCTCTTGCTGGGAAAAGTGCAGGCGCAGAAGCAGATAAAGCGGTTTCAGGATATTCGCTTGATCCAATGACAATTGGCACGACATCTATATATGTAGGAGGCAAATCAACGGGAGGTGCCGGTAATACGGGATTTCCTACAACAGGGGGCAATAACTCATCGTCAGCTCAATTAGTTTCTTCCAATACAGGTAGCAATTCGAGCAAGATTGTTAAGGCGTATTTAGTTATTGCTTGTACGCAGGCAGTGGGATTTAAAGATGTGTTAACACCTCTTTCCAAATATGGTGTTAGCTTTATTGCGCCGAATGCTGATAAAGTGTATCGCCTTTATCCTGAAGTTGTATATCGTGATGGCGCGACTTCGCAGCGCTATTCATGCTTCTTTGATGTAACCGATATTGTTACTAAACAATCTAACGGCGGCTATGGCTGGTATAGCGTACTTAATATTCCCTGCACCACTATGACTAATGACAATACGACTAACACAGGAACTGACTTCTTTGCCTCGTGGCGTTTAGCAGTGGTAGAGGAAAATACTGATCTTGACCCACGTATGCTTCGCTTAAAACTGGGCGGCGTGCCTGTTGCTCAAGGAGGGGCAGCAAGGGTTTCCATTGAAGGGGATGGCCTAAGCGTAAAAGACAAACCGACTGGACAGCTCATTGCATCTATGGATGGTACGGATTGCGACACGCCTTCAAGTGGGACAGGTAATACCCAAAATATTGCTTATACCACCACAACAGGTTCGACCGTGAGTGGGAGCAAGATTGTAACCAACAGTGCCACCAATCGTGCAAAGAACAATAAATATTTCCGTTTGCGTATCGATAATAGAGGTCTTCTTGATGATGCAAAATCATTTGACCCAGCGCCTATTAATGCATCTGAAGCAAATTACTCATACTTGGCTGCAGCGGACAATAAATTGATCCACAACACTGATCTTGTCGTGCAAGACATCAATGACGGCAATGGTGGAATGACCCTTACAGGTGGCGAGAATGCTGTCAATATGACAGTGTCGACATCAAATGCTCCTACCATTCTCTCAGTTCTAGGACTCACTCTTGATATCGTTGCACCTAAGTTTGAAACAACACTAAAGATTGCAAATCTTAACCAGCATTATGCAACAACGGATGTTGACTATAAAAAAGATGGCAACAACCGTTATATCCAAACTGCTCAAGAGGGCGATCAGCTGAGAGCAGTCATGGTTTGCCAAAACGTCAGCGAGGCCGAGAAAACTATCGGGTTAAAGAACCCTTATGTCACGTTCAAGGTAAAGTCATTTAAGACCATTAATAAAGATTCTATTCAAGGTTATTTCAAACCAGGATATGCGAGTGATCAAAACGAGGGTGCGCTTGATAGCCCTGACACGATTGCTCTTAGTAAGGTAGAGGTTACCTATGATGAGTCAGAGGATTGCTATCTCATTACGTGTAAACCCGATAAAGAAAACGAGCATATAACTAAACGTGGGTACTTTGAGGTGAGCTTTACGGGTGAGGCTCGTAATAGCAAGGAGTATGTTGAATATACCGATGAGGCTTCTGTTGAAGGTGAGTTCGTAGACGAAAAAGGTGCTGCTCATGATGACTTCCATATGGCGCGCTTAGGTCTTACGAATACCACAACCGCATCGGATAAAGAAAAGTACCCGCTCACCATCACCGCGGTAGGACCGGGTAAGGTTGCGGGTACGGCTCGCTACTACAATGGTGATACGGCTCGCGTCTCTTGGCAGGCAGATGAGAATGCCCATGTTGTTGCGGTGTTTGAGGACTCATCGGTACGTGATGATTTAGTAGCTGCCTCGCAAAACAAGCCAGATGAAGCACAAGCACAAGCTGATGCGGCTGCCCAAGCAGACACGGATGTAAGAGCGGCTGATCTTGCCAATGCAACAGACATTACCATGTCCAATAAGGGCAAAGAGATCATCGTAGTGTTTGAGTCAGATCCACAAGATCCCGACAATCCCAATGATCCTCAAGAAGAAGATACTCAAGAAGGAACCTATTCAGTCAAAACTATTGCTGATGGTGGGGTAGAAAACATATCAGATAGTGGCACCATTGATGCCGATAGTGATTATGCAGTGAAATGGTCTGTCAAGCCTGGTTATCGTGTGACTTCTATTCAAGTTGATGGTGTTGCGATTCCTTTTGATGAGACTACCCAATCAATTGACTTTAATAAAATCTCAGCCAATCATATGGTTAAGATTTTGACTGAGCGTGTAGCAAGCGATGGATCTGATGGCACATGGATTGTGTCGACAAGTATTAGCGGTCCTGGCACTATATCGTCCACCAAGGCGGTTAAAGCAGGGGAGTCATATAAGGTTGAATGGTCGACTAGTGATACTAATGCCATATTGTCCTTAGTAAAGGTTGATGGCAAAGTTATCTATGATGAATACCTCAACAACATCAAAACCGATACTGAAAATAATGCACAGCGGACAAAGGTGGAGCACGAGTTTACCAATATTGATACGAATCATTCAGTTGAAGTAGTGTATCGCGGTTCTTCTAATACGTATTCAAAAGACTATGTGATTGATACTAAGATTACCGGTGGTTTAGGTGACATCACTCCTACCGTTACCGTGCCTGAAGGCTCAACATCTGACGTGGAGATTATCGTTACTCCTCATGAATCAAGCTCAGTAAGCGCTATTTATTTAGGGCGTGGATCAGTCAAGCAGCTTTTGGAGGATGGTAAAGACGGCGTCAAGATCACCAAGAACGCTACAACCGGAGCGTGGACAGTAACGCTTCCGCATGAACTTATTGACTCTGACTATACCGTCGAGGCTGTCATGAATATGGCATCGGACAACCCGGGAGATAATCCCGGGGATAACCCAGGAGACAATCCTGGAGGTAATCAGGGTAAGCAATACCAGATCACAACTTCAATTGCAGGTGGCTCTGGTGGCAAAATTTCAGCTTCACAAATCAACATTGCACAAGGCGATAGTCGCACCGTTACATGGCAATCTGATGAGAACAATGTAGTTAGTGCCGTTATGGTTGATGGCAATATGCGCGATGATCTCCTAGGTGCAGGCAAGATTGATTTTGCCAATATCAACGCTGATCACTCTGTTGTGGTCTATATTTCCAAGAAGGATACGGATCCTGGAGACAATCCGGGTGGAGATAACCCTGGAGATAACCCCGGTGGAGACAAACCAGTAAATCCCGATAATCCTAATGGTCATGATCCCAATAAACCTGATCCTACCAATCCAGGTAATCCCGGGACGCCAGGTAATCCTGGTGGTATTCCTGGTGAAGACGGCGATGAGAACTACGTCTATGTAAACGTAGTCACCATTGGTGCCGGCGCGGCATCCTCATCAGTAGCGGCACCTCTTAAGGGTAGTGCAGCAGTTGCTTGGCAGGCTGATAAAGGTCATGAGGTTACGTCAATTACTGTCGATGGGATTAAGCGTATTGACCTTATGAAGATGGCGCAGCAGGGTAGCCTCTCATTTGAGAATCTCATGCGCAACCATAGTGTGGTAATTACCTTTGGTGTAACGAATTCTGGTGGATCAGGCGATCCTAGTGATCCAACCAATCCTGATGATCCCAACAATCCAACAGATCCAACCAATCCTGATCCGCGTGATGATATCGATATCACTAAGCCCGATACGTATTCTTTGATTACAACAAAGATTTTGGGTGGTGCGGGTACCATTACGGGCAATACCTATAACCCTGCAGGTGCGACACCGACTATTATGTGGGAGCCTCAAGAGGGTTATTACGTTAAAAGTGTGTATGTTGATGGTAAAGAGATTCCTCTTACTGAAGGTATGAAGGAATACCAGTTTGATGCTCTTGAAGCAGGTAAACATCACTCAGTAGAGGTGCGTATGGCACCGGTTGATCCGGTTGATCCTACGCCCGAAAAACCAGAGGTAGTTATTGACGATGAAATTGATTTTCCTCCTATGTCAGGCGGGAAAGTAACTCCTGATGACATTTTGGATGTGATTGAGAAAACGTATGGCGATGATCCTAATCTCCCTGAAGGTACGCCAACGGTGACAATTACTAAAGACGGTCAAGTTGTTCCTGAGATAGACCAATCAGTTCCTGGAGTGTATGTCATTGAAGTGGTTTACACTGACGATGATGGCAACCAAAAAGTGGTTCGTCTTACGTATACCGTAAAAGATTCTGCTCATGCAGGTACAAATACAGACAATAATTCAGGTGCTGATAACTCAAATGCTGGTACCAATAAAAACAAAGTAAAAGAGTCTCATTCTGCACGTACTGCTGATCCAATGGGTAACACGATGCTTCTCATTAGCGGCATAGCGATGGGGTCACTTGCTTTGATGGTGCTTGCACGAAGAAAGACCGGTCGCAACAACTGACGCAATGGCTAATGTAATGACTGACGCAATGACTAACGCAGCGTCAAACGCTGCAACTAAAATCAAATAGCTACGACTTAATTGTCGCTACGCAAATCCGCAGTCTCCTGAATAGGGGATCGCGGATTTGTTGTATAGGCTTGTCAAACAAAGGTTATAGGCAACCATCGAGAGTTTTGCTAGAATAACTTCTAGCCAAATCACAAGAAGCGTTCTAGATCACACCTAAGCGCTGACATAATCCCATGTTCTAGTTTTTCTGTTTTCTCTAGATGTTTTAAGAGCAAAGAGAGTTCAAGGAAAAGGGCATCTGCTCCTTCAGGACTCTCCCTCTTGTGGGATTATCTTGTGGTTTGGCGACCTGGGGTGGATGCTCTTCTCCTTGAGTCACTGTCATAGCCTCCAACCCAGTCGGGCATTATACCTAGTACGGGAGAGGAATGCGCTATGACAACTAACAGGTTTTTGCAGATAAGCAAAAACGATTCACATTATACCTGCTCAAAATCAAATTGTAGCCAGAAGTACGATGTTCTTAGTCCATATAAAGGGACTGTTAATGCGTTGGTATGCATTAGTGTTGCAATTCTAATCATGAACTCCATGCTATTTCTTGTGGGGTGTTCCATAGATACTCGAAGACAGCAAGGTAAATTTCCAAATATTCCTGCAGTGATGGATGAATATCAAAACTGGGATCAAAAGCAATTTGCTTCAAATATGAATCTTTCTGGTATGGACGCAAAAGACATCACGCAAGAAGCCAATGGAGATAAAGTTTCCATGTCGCTTAAAGAGACATGGAAAGATGTTAGTGATGTTGTCTATATTGCATCAGTTACAAATCATGATAGCGCCGCAGTTACTTATGATGTAGTTGAGAAGTTGGGTGAGCTTAATCGTTACAATTACGGTTTTGATGATGCGATTGAGCTGCTAGCGAAGTGTGGCATTTCCAAAAACTCAATAAAGGTCTACGACGATACCTATAGTAAAGGTGTAGATATTGATTGGAAGAACTCAATTGTCACTATGGGCTCTGCTTATGTTATGTGCGGAGAATCAACCACAAAAAATGGGAGTTCTCTTTTCTTTTATGTAGATGCAATAGCTAGTTATATGTGGATGGTTGATCAAGATATTCAGACACCCGGCGAATGCATCTATCTTGCCTTTTCAAAAACAGCACCGTTTCCATTATCTTCCGAGATGAGTTTCAGTAGTCAGTCTGATGAACCCATAGATGATGAAGTTATCTATGACGATATGATTGCTAGCTTAAATCGTTCATAAAGCTACTGATATTTCAAAAATAAAACTTGATTAATTGCTTATATGAGCATCAATGATGAGATGTTTCATATTTCTTGCACAAACTTAGAAAGAAGACGGTATGGCAAATCTTGCAGACCAATATAAGGAACTTTTAGATCTTGGCGCTATTGATGATGTTGAATATCAGAAACTCATTGAGAAGAACAATAGGCAAAGCATGCAAGATAAAAGCATGGGTTCATCTTCCACTTGGGATTTGTATGAAAATGGGCAACAGCATAGTGGCAATAATCAGGGTGTTGTGGCATCAGCATCAGCTACGTCTCCGAAAAAACGTACTGTGGCAGCAGTATTAGCTCTACTGCTAGGGGGCCTTGGGATTCACAAATTTTACCTTGGGTATACCACTTCAGGAGCGATTATGTTGATCGTTACTATAGCTACGTTGCCGATTGTGTATTTTCCGGCAGTTATGCTTTTGGCCCTAATTGAGGGCATTATCTATTTAACAAAATCTGATGAAGAGTTTGATCGAATTTATGTTCAGGGCAAAAAGGAATGGTTATAGGTGGCCATGTGTTTATAGAAAGGGAATAGCCATGAATCAAGAGTCAATTGAATACCTTAAGAACTTTAAGGGTTTATTAGATGAAGGACTTATAACGCAGGAAGAATTTGAAGCCAAAAAAGCGGAACTGTTAGCGTTAGACGTTGAGGATAAGTCTGTTCTAGCGGAAAGCTCTTCTCTGGCAGAAAACTCTATTCCAGTAGCAAATCAAACACCAATTGAAACTCCTGTTTCAATAGAAAACCAAGCTTCAACAAAAAGCGCTTTTCTAACCAATCAAGCACCGAATATGAGCGCTCCGCAAAGTCAACCGCAAGCCGTCTCATCGCCTGGTTCTCAAACGCAAAACACTGTTTCCGCATATCCTCTCAATCAACAATATACGAGCACTACTTCTGCTGCTATAGAGCAAAAGGGAATTAACCAAGGCAATATTGCTTTGGTAGTAGTAGGAGGCATTTTAGTAGTGATAGGTCTTTTTAGCCTAGGTTCCTATGCTCCTAATATGATTTTCGGAACTGATTATTTTACTGCTCAATATGAAGCAACCTGCCATGTGGCACAAGCGGTTTGTTTAATTGTGGCTGCGATAGGCTCCCTGGGAATCTGTTTGGGTGTTCGAGGAATATATGCCGATCAGAAAAAACAGAAACAGTAGACGGTATAGAAGTTAAACAAAGGTTTGATTTTATGAAATGCATACGTTGTGGTAAGGAACTCAAGGACGATGCTCTGTTTTGTGACAATTGCGGCACAAAAGTCATCAAGCCAGAGTTCGATCTGGATAAGACCGAATCTACGGATTCGGAAGAGCGGACTGATTTATTTACAAACCCGCCTAGCAGTACTCAACCAACACAAGCATTGCCTTCATCGGTTTTGCAAGAAATAGATTCTGAACCCGCTAAAAAAGCAGTCAAGAAAAATAAAACAATGGTAATAATTGCTATTGTGTCAGCAGTTGTTGTTATTGGAGCTATTGTTGCGCTTATTTGTGTTTTTGCTCTTGATACAAAAGATACATCTGATGTTGTTTCTGGAGGTGAACCAGTACGTGGTTACACGTCAGTAAAGGAGAAAGAACTGGCGGAACAAAATAAGGGCCAAGA
Organism: uncultured Eggerthella sp.; assembly: GCA_900542265.1. GTDB lineage: Bacteria > Actinomycetota > Coriobacteriia > Coriobacteriales > Eggerthellaceae > Anaerotardibacter. Next base: position 17,167 of record UQML01000001.1, read on the forward strand.
CAAAACAGAAGAGAAACAAGAATCAAAGCAAGAGCGAGAAGAAGCAGCGTTAGATGCTGAATTATTCTCTACAAAAGAAGAGATAATTGACAGTCCAAGAGGCTATATTCTTTCTGAAAGCAACGCTCGTTACTATTCAGAGCAAGAATTAAATGAGCTAACAAATTATGAGTTATATCTTGCAAGAAACGAAATTTATGCTCGTCATGGTAGAGAGTTTAATAATGAAGATTTGCAGGATTACTTCTGGAATAAGGACTGGTATAAGCCGCAATATAGTCCGGATTCATTTGATTCTCATGTGACGTTAAATTCTTATGAGAAAAAGAATGCAGACACAATGCTTTCTATTGAGCAAAAACGTGGCTCTTCATATCTCAACTAAACGGCAAAAGGAATGACATGTTAAAAAAAGGAACTTCGTTTTATTTTGCGAGAAAAAGAGTTTTATTCGCATTTTTTATAAGCGCTGTTGCAGTTTTTGGGCTTGTCGGATGTAATGATACAGCGTCTGATCAGCACGATAATAGTGAGCATATCTCAAATTCAATTATCATTCCCGCCAAAAATAGTCTTGTATCAGCAGCAGAAAAGATAATGAGCATATCAGAAGACGAAGTTGCATCACAGCAAGTATCGCAACAAAAAGGCAATGAAACATCTTCTAATGCATTGATTACTAAAGATATTCGAACAAGTTTTGATCATGGAACAAAAGGTCCAGAATTCCAGAAGTATATTGTTTTGCACGATACTGAAGGAGATGGAAGCGCCTCAGGGGTGATCGACTGGTGGGATAGTAACGGTGCTGGAGTAGCGGCTCATTTCGTAATTAATAAAGATGGCTCTATTGTGCAATGTGTTGAACTTGATCGAATAGCACATCATGCAGGCTATGGAGATACAGGACATAATCAAAAATACGGCACAGTTGACGAATCGCGTGACGACAAAGTAGGAACCAAATCTATTGGTTCTTGGGCATCGGATTATGGCATGAATTCGTATTCGGTGGGAATCGAACTTGTGCATGTGGGTGGATCAGGTGATTACCCCAAAGCTCAACTTGAAGCACTCGATAGCCTCATTGGCTACATAGATACTTACTATGGGTTTGAGTCTCAAATTATTGATCATAAGGCATGGAGAAGCGGTAATTCAGACACTTCAAAAGAATTCTCACAGTATTTAGCCAATTATCAAGATCATCGTACCTATGCCTAAACATGCAGATAAACCAGAGCGTTTCTAGGTGCGATTAGGTAATGATGGCACCTATCTAAGGAAGGTAGATAATGGACACTACAGAGACACAATCAAAAAGTAAAAAACCTCTGATAATTGGCATAATCTGCATTGTTGTTGCTATCGCTGTTGTCGGCTGCTTCGTTTTATTTATGCTAAATGAAAAAAAACAAAAAGGATCATGCACCTATACCTGTTGCATTTACGTTTGAGGCTGCTGATTACGATCCGCAAACTGGATCAGGTGTTCCCTTGCGTGTTGAGGGAGTCGATATTGATGGCAATCAAGTTTCGGAAATAGTACTAGTTGATGAAGGTGATACTGGTTTTGCCTTGTTGAAAGGTGCCTATGATATTGCAGTCGCTGGATCTCCTGTAACTAGCAATGGGGGTATTTATGACATACCTGATAGCAAGATCCATATTGAAATTAATGAGAATGAGGTACTCATTAATGACGAGAGTCTTTCATTTGATCAGCCCGATAATCAATCCATTGATGTTCCTGTCATCGCATTTACGGCAATAGCACCCGAAAAAGTAACTGACGATCAAATTGCAGCAATTAAGGCCTGGATGGGGCAAGTTGATTTTAGTGAAGACACAATTAATAAATTCGCTAATACAATTACTACTAGTAGAAAGGCTGCTCTCGATCGTATTGAAGCTGAGCAATTAGATCAATGGCGATCAAAACTTACCGGAGTCTATGGCGGAACAGGTGAGAATGTGGGCGTTAATACAAGTAGTGGTATTAGATTTGAAATTGATGGGGACAAGTTGTTGGTTAGTGGAAACCTACAAAGAATAGGATCCACGGGCTATTCGTCTTCTCTTGGTTATGGAGAGTGGCATTTTGTAATAACCCCAGAGACGAAATATTCGAATACAGATGAATTTACGCATCCTATGACTAAGGCGGAGTTCATTAATGAATTTATGCCAGCACAATTTGTCGGCCTTGATATCAAGGTGAAAGATGGATATGTAGTAAGTATGAATACTGGTGCGTAGAAGAATCATGTTCTTTTGGCTCGCATTATAAAAAGGCAGTTTAGTCAGAAGAAGACCATAGTTACTTCCAAGCAAGTGGAATATAGAGGGTTTGTGAATCTTCTCCACACACCTAGATATACATTTGCATCCTACACAAAACTTGATACTATTATTATCAACTTAGCACTCTCGATATGAGAGTGCTAAGTTTTGTACGACCCATCGCTTATAGGTGATGTCATTTTGACGACAGATAAATGACGAAGTCTTACTGATGTTGCAAAAGCACCTCTAAACGATGGAACATACATACCAGTGGTTATAAGTGTGCACGAGGAAACTCGTGGATAGTGAAAGGAATACATATGGATCTCAAGCCAATCGGCGATCGTATCATCGTCAAACAAGATGAAGCGCAAGAGACTACAGCAGGCGGCCTCTACATTTCTTCTGATTCAAAGGAAAAGCCTCAAACTGGTGTTGTCTTGGCAGTCGGTGAAGGCAAGGTCAACAATCATGGAGAGCATCTCCCTATGCCTGTTAAGGAAGGCGATCGCGTTCTTTATGGTAAGTACGGCGGAACCGAAGTTGACTTAGATGGCGAGAAGGTTTTGATTCTCCGCGCTGATGACATTTACGCAGTCTACACTGCGTAATCAGCGCTCCTCTAATTTAGGTTATAAAAATTCCGAAAGGACTGTTTGAATAATGGCAAAAGAAATCTTATTTGATACTGATGCTCGCTCCGGTATGGCAGCAGGCGTCAAGAAACTTGCTGATGCAGTAAAGGTAACTCTTGGCCCTAAGGGTCGCTACGTTGCTCTTGAGCGCTCTTTTGGTGCTCCTTTGGTAACTAACGACGGTGTCACTGTTGCTCGTGAGGTTGAGCTCGAGAATCCTGTTGAGAACATGGGTGCTCAGTTGATCCGTGAAGCTGCTGTTAAGACTAACGATGTTGCTGGTGACGGTACTACCACCGCAACCTTGCTTGCTGACGTTATTGTTTCAGAGGGCTTAAAGAACGTTACTGCTGGCGCTGATGCATTGGGTATTCGCCGTGGTATTGAGCTTGGCACCGAGACGGTTGTTGAGGCAATCAAAGAGGCAGCAACTCCTGTTTCTACCAAAGAGCAGATCGCAAATGTTGGTACTATTTCAGCAGGCGATGAGGTTATCGGCGAGAAGATCGCTGAGGCAATGGAGGCTGTTGGTAAAGACGGCGCAATCTCTGTTGAAGAGTCTCAGACCTTTGGTATTGAGATTGACATTGTACAAGGCATGCAGTATGACCGCGGTTATATCTCACCTTACATGGCAACTGATACCGAGCGCATGGAAGCAGTCTTGAATGATCCGTTCATTTTGCTTACCGACCTTAAAGTCTCTTCAATCCAGGATATGATTCCTCTGCTTGAGCAGATCATGAAGTCTGGTCGTCCGCTCTTGATTGTTGCAGAAGATGTTGAGGGTGAAGCATTGGGTACTTTGCTCTTGAACAAACTCCGTGGCACCTTGAATGTCGTAGCAATTAAGGCTCCTGGCTTTGGTGATCGTCGTGCTCGCATCTTGGAAGACATTGCTGTTGTAACCGGCGGCAAGGTTGTTTCTAAGGACTTTGGTATGACTTTGGCTGATGTTCAGCTTCAGGATCTTGGTACTGCAAAGACTGTTAAAGTAACCAAGGACGCAACGGTTATCGTTGACGGTGCTGGCTCCAAAGAAGCAATTGATGCTCGCATTGCTCAGATGCGTTCAGAGCTTGATCGTCTCGACTCTGAGTTTGACCGCGAGAAGCTCCAAGAGCGCTTGGCTAAGCTCTCTGGTGGTGTTGCTGTTCTCAAAGTTGGCGCTGCAACTGAGTCTGAGCTTAAAGAGAAGAAGAGCCGCATTGAGGATGCTCTTCAGGCAACTCGTGCAGCTGTTGAAGAAGGTATCGTAGCTGGTGGCGGCGTCGCATTGATTAACGCAATTCCTGCAATCGACAAGCTTGATATTACTGACAAAGACCAACAAGTTGGCGTTGATATCATTCGTAAGGCACTTGAAGCTCCAATGCGTGCTATCGCTCAAAACGCAGGCTATGAAGGCTCTGTTGTTGCTGAGAAGGTAAAGAGCATGCCTGCTGGTGAAGGTGTTAACTTCGCTAATGGTGAAGAGGGCAACATGATTAAGATGGGCGTTAACGACCCAGTGAAGGTTACTCGTACTGCACTCCAGTCTGCTGCTTCTGTTGCTGCTTTGATCCTCATCACTGAGGCAACCATCAACGAGATTCCACAAGAAGGTCCAGACCTATCTGCACTCGCTGGTGGCGGCATGGGCGGCGGAATGGGTATGATGTAAAACCCATATCTGCAAAGCACTTGCTGAACAGAAAAATTTTTTTTGAGGGAGTCTACAATGAACTAAACCCCAAAAGTGGGAAAGATAAATAAAAGTTCTTAAGCGGCTCTCATGTGACCCCGGTATTCCACCGGGGTCATTTCATTTAAAACTTCTTGATATCTATTTTTATTCCAATAATTAATATATTCATCCAATTCGAATTTGAATTGGATGAAAGACTCAAATTTCCTACCACGATAAAACTCGTCTTTAAGATGTCCAAAAAATCCTTCCATGCAGGCATTATCTAAACAGGTAGCTTTCCTGGACATCGATTGCGTTATTCCAAGTCTTTTAAGTCTAAGTTGATAGGAAAGCTGCTGGTATTGCCAGCCTTGATCCGAATGCATAATACAGGTGGTTCCGTCTAATTTCGATTCGAGCTTATCCATCATCTCGTTTATCTGCAGCATGTTAGGATGCGCGCTTACAGACCATGACAATATCTCATTGTTGTAAAGGTCCATAACTGGAGGGAGATACGCTTTTACTCCGGCTACAGCGAACTCAGTGACGTCAGTCACGAGCTTTTCCAGCGGGTGCGTAGCGTTGAAGTTGCGTCCCAGAATGTTATTGGCTATACGTCCCTGCTCGACTTTATAGGAATCGTATTTTTTTCTCCTGTATTTGAAGAACAGGCCTTCTTGCCTCATCAACTTGAGAACTGTCTTTCCGGAGATAGCCAGACCTTTCTCGTGCTTTAAGGCCATGCGTATCTGGCGATAACCCATCCCATTTGGAGTTCTTGCGAAGATCTTTCTCACTAGAGGTCTGACGTCTCCATAGCGATCGTTTTTAGGATTTCTGCCATCGATGTAGCGATAATAGGTAGATTTCGGAAGCTTCAACTTTTCGAGCACAAGTCCTAAAGGATAATCCCGCCTTAGCGAATCGGCTATCTTTGATTTAGCTCGTCCGCCAAGGCGTTGATTCGTTTTTGGATTTCTAACTCCAGTTCCAGCTCTTCTATTCGAGCTTCAAGTTCTTCTTCTCTACTTGTATAAACCTTGGGTTGTTTTTGGGACGGCCTTTAGGTTTTGGCTTAAGAGCCTCTATTCCACCGTCTCGATATTTCTTGCACCAATCGTCTATTTGCGAAATAGACTTAAGGCCATAGGTTTTCATGGCCTCTGCCTCGGTAAGACCTTCTTCGATCACTGCTTTCACAACTTGTATCTTGAGATCTAGGTCATATGTTTTGTAGCCTCTTGTCATAAGAGCCTCTTCTCCGAGCGCCCTATAAGTTGAGTACCATTTTTGCATAGTCTGGTGGGGAATGCCTAGGAAACGAGCCGCGGCTTTATATCCAAAACCCTGTTTGAATAATCGAATCGATTGTGTTCGTTCACTCATGAAGTTTTTTCTCATAACTCACCCCTGCATAAGAAAGAAGGACTGGAAACTTTTTGTTTCCAGTCCCACTATCAGGGTTCAGTCTAATGGTCTCCCTTTTTTGGTGAAGGAGCAAGACTCTTTATCAAGAGGTGTGCTGGTCATTTTAAACGTCTTTTATTAAAATAGCTCTAGCCAACCACAAGATAATACTTTTAGAGGGTCAAAGTGCGCCTATGCGTCATCTTTTCATTTCTCTTTATTACTCGAAGTATCAAAACGTGGTTTGCGCAATGTCGTTGGTTTTAAGGAGATGTCAAAGATGCATGCATTATCCAAGAAGTATGCTAAGCAAATTGTAATGTTGATTCTAGCTTGCTTTATTGCTTTATGTTTTACAGGTTGTTCTCCATTGACTAAAGATGGAAATTTTTCCAATCCGCCAATTAGAGGGAAATTAGATTGTGCGGCTTGGGATACCAGAAGCGAAATAGAAGTGGTTGTGGTTTCGAACGAGAGAAGTGCGGATAAAGAAGTGCCTTCTTCGTATTCTTCAGTTTCTTTTACTCTCGTTTACTTAGACAGTAACAATAATCCATTGTTTATTGATAATTCGGCAGGCAGTAGAGTGCGTATATACACTGATGGCGTTTTGTATGATGCCAGCTATGTTTACGATGACGCCTATTATGAGCAAGCGCAACAATATGGGTATCCGCAATATGTTCATGTGTATATTTCTCAAGTAAATACACCCCAATCCAGCAAGAGTGCTTGGGGCTTTAGCTCTAACGGGCTTGAACAAATGAGTGATCCGAATTATCTTAGTGCTGCATTAAAGGCTCTTGAAGAAAATGCAATTGATTGCGGAGTGGCGCAAATTCGGTAGTAGTGGCCTCTTTACAACGAAGAAGATAGGCCGGATTAAGTGGTTCATAAATCTAGTTAGACTAGAAAAACGACATTATAATTATATGCAGCATGTAAAGCACTTGCTGAACAGAAATAATGTTTTTGAGGGAGTCCCTTTTTTGGTGACGTGCCGAGTATGTGCACGTTTCTTATAGAAATTCCTTAGGGTTTAAAAAGGTTTTGTCTGAATCTGCCTAGTAAGATACCTGCCATAGAGAAGGCATATCCGATAAAGAACATTCCTAGAGATGGGGGTGTAAAGTTGCCAAAGCTTAGCATGTTTGCTAGGTCGAATGTCAGATAACCAAGAAGCATAAACAAGATTCCAAAACTTATCGGTATTGACCAAATAAGCCATGTTCTATGTTTTGCTTCATTGCCAATAAGCAATGAAGAGATAAACAGTCCTAAAGGATTAATGATCCATAAAAATGCGATGGCAAATAAAAAGGGATGAGATTTTCCTAACAATATCCAAAATATAATGCCTGATAAAACCCATATTATGGGATAAATTAAAAGATATTTTCTCATAATAACAACTCTGCATAACCTTTGAGGGAGATGGTTGAACCAAAATAGCTGTAATTCTTTTTCCTGAGTTTGCTACAAGACTTTTGTTTGGATAATGGCGTTTAATCGGTTTTCTTTGAGAAAAGACAATAAAAGAATAACAAAATGCCTGATGAAATTACAAATATGGAAGGAAATGCCTGATGAATCCCCTAATTTCTCATGAGCAATTGCAAGATGGTGTGAATAATGATGCACGAGTGGATCAAGTGCATACTCTTTCATCGTGTCATATACAGCATGCAGGAAAAGCACAAAAACATCCGAGCGTGATTGCCTGGATTGGTTGTATTGCCGCCCCAATACTTCTTATGTATGTGATTCCTGTTGTGAGACTTAATTGGCTCAACAAGGCTAATATTGGAGTTCTCGCTTTTAAAGACCCATCGCAATACTACGTATGTATCGCACTTGATCAGATAGGAAGTATTTGTTGGGCTCTTATCCTAATGGGATCAATTCTGGCTCTCTTAAAATATGCTCGTGCAAATTATACGACCTTATCGTGTGTTTTGATGATCGAGGCGGTGGCAATCCTGGTCTTTGAACTTTGCGTGCGTCTTACCCCGGTATATCCCTATATCTTTATCTATTTCCCTCTCGATATGACGCTGCCCGTTATTGCCGTGGTAAGTTATATTGTTGTCCAAGGATACATCATGCGCGCACGATCAAAAATGCGCAAACAAGATCAGGATGCGACATTAGTATGATTGAAGAATTGACGTCACTAGAAGATGAACGACTCGATGTTTTTCTTCGTTTAACTGAAGTTCAGTTGCGTAATAAGCTCGAGCCTGAAAAGGGTATTTTTATTGCTGAATCGGCTAAAGTTATTTCGCGCGCACTCGATGCAGGATATGATCCCATCGCTGCCTTGATGCCGTTTAATAAACTGGGTTCTCACGCTGCGCTTATTGAACGTTTGGAATTTGCTCATCCTGGCATTACCGTTTTTACCGCACCTGATTCCTTGATCCAGCAGTTGACAGGTTATGAACTCACGCGTGGTGTGCTGGTTGCGTTCAGGCGGAAGGTTCTCCCTGCGGTAGGTGACGTAATTGTTGGTGCGCGTCGTGTAGCAATTCTTGAAGATATTACTAATCACACTAATATTGGTGCACTCTTTAGATCAGCTGCTGCACTGGGTGTTGATGCGATTATCTTGAATCAAGGATGTTGTGACCCGCTGTATCGGCGGGCTATTCGGGTGTCGATGGGGACTGTTTTTCAGGTGTCTTGGACGCGCCTTGACAGCTTTGATGCTCCTGCCAGCTCTGCTGCATCTTTACTACAAGAAAAAGCGATAGCAAAAAGGAAAAGCCCTGTCTATGCAGCACGAGAATGGCCTACGCAGACCTTGCGCCAATTGAAAGAAGCAGGGTTTGTCACCTGTGCGCTTGCACTCAAAGATGATAGTGTGCGGTTGTCGGATCCACGCCTTAAAGAGGCAGATAAGCTGGCTATGGTGTTTGGAACTGAGGGTGAAGGTTTGATTGATGAGACCATTGCGCTTTGCGACTACACGGTGAAGATCTCCATGAAGCACGGAGTGGATTCGCTTAACGTTGCAGCGGCATCGGCGGTCACCTTTTGGGAGTTGTGCAACTGATTGCTTTGCGGCTGATGCTTCATGCTTGAGGGATGCGTGAGTAAGAACTGTGTATTTTTTGACTGCGCAATACAAGTAGGTAACAGCATTTAACCAGGTTTTTATCACGCTTTCAACCGTTATAGGACGCTTGAGATGTACTTACAAGATGCAGTGTTAGAATTCTTGAGCGATGGAATTTTTTGTAGACATAACGGTTGATGCGTTTTGGGACACGCTGCGCATTGTTCCTTTTTTGTTCTTGTGCTACTGGGCAATGGAGGCAATTGAGCACGCTGCGGGCAAAAAGACGGAGGAATGGGTGCAAAAAGCGGGTGCTTTTGGTCCGCTTATTGGCGCACTGTTAGGTTCTTTCCCCCAATGCGGGTTTTCAGCTGGGGCGGCAACGCTTTATTCGGGCCGTGTGATTACGCTCGGTACTCTCTTTGCGGTCTTTTTGGCGACCTCAGACGAGATGCTTCCTATTTTGATTGCTGAGCAAGCATCTCCTGTGTTAATGGCTCAAATCTTAGTGAGTAAAGTCATTATTGGTATGGTTATGGGCTTTGCCATTGACTTATTTTTGCGGCTGACCCATCGCGTAGGAAAACTCCATATGCACATTCACGAGATGTGTGAGGACAATAACTGCGATTGCGAGCGTGGTGTTCTTAAATCCGCGCTTTATCATACAGTGCAAGTAACCTTGTTTGTGTTTTTGTTCTCGCTTGTGATTAATGGTATTGTTGAAGGCGTGGGAGAAGACGTGCTAGCTTCATTTTTAGCTACCAATCCTTTGCTTTCCATTGTTGCTTCAGCAACGGTCGGCCTTATTCCTAACTGCGCTGCAAGCATTTTGATTACTGAACTCTATTTGGATGGCGCTCTTTCAACAGGCGCTATGATGGCAGGCTTGCTCTCGGCTGCAGGTGTTGGTTTGTTGGTATTATTCCGTGCGAATAAGCCCATCTCGCGTTCCTTGTTAATTATGCTGGGGCTATGGCTCATCGCCATATTCTGGGGCATTATTTTTCAAATTGCGGGCATTGTGTTTTAAACACACGAATTGTGTTTTAGTCAAACGAGCTTTTAATTAAACGAACTTTAAGCCAAACGAGCTTTTAGTCAAATGGACTTTTAATCAAAGATACCCAACTCATTAATCATAAGAACAATGCCTGCAAAGACGAGGAAACCTCCAAAGAGGAATCGTAAGGTGCGCTCAGGTACGCGCGGGATAAGTTTGGCACCGAGCACTGCACCAGGGATTGAACCAAGCGCAACGGCAATGCCTGCGATCCAATTAACATTTCCAAGAATTGCTTGGTAGATCACGCCGGGGATAGCTAAGAGCATTACCGCGATGAGCGAGGTGCCCGAGGTAAGCTTCATAGGAATATGGAGAAGCGAAATCATCAGGGGCACCATGATGAAACCGCCGCCAACACCGACATATCCTGAGCAGAGCCCAGCAACAAGGCCAATAAGGGCACCATAAACAAGCTGTCTTTTAGCGAGAGAGGGAGTTTTGGGGATTGGATCGGCCACAATAACGGCGGGTGCTTTTCCCGCTTGCGCTGTCTGCTTAGCTTTTTTAGATTGCTTGGGAAGCTTGCAGGCTTTTTTGAGCATAGTGTAGGCAGAATAGAAAATAATGACTGCGGCAGCTGCCATGATCATCCAGCCAGGAGAAAGTGTTGCAAGCCACACACCAATAGGCGAGGTAATCATGCCGCCAATACCGGTGATGACTCCTAGACGGGGGATGCACGTTTTGTTGCGCAGATGCGTGATAGCACCTGAAACCGAGGTGGGAATAATAGTGAAAAGCGAAGTTGCAGTACATGCGATGGAATCCATAAGATAGCCCAATTTAAAAATAGGGACTAAGAGCGTTCCTCCGCCAATACCTAAAAGGCCTGACAAGATTCCGACAATAATGCCAATAATGAGTGAGGCAATAAACGTAACAATAGGATCCATGAGTTTACTCAAAGCTCCAATCAGTAGAAAGTGCATTGGCCGCTATTTCAAAATGGTATTTAACAATGCCAAGGTCAATGGCTGAATAGGGACCGGAGAGTGCATAGGCATCAACACGATTGCCGTCTTTAAGATCAAATATAAAGCGTTGCTGGTTCATTGCAGTAGGGGCAAGCAAAGCTGCTTCCATGCCGTTTAAGAACCATTCGGGCAATTCATGCACTGGTGCTTTGCGTCCATCGACACGATAAAGTTTTTCAAGCGGTCTTACCGTATGAGGAACGCCTTGTGTCTGGCCATACCCAAGCGCAATTATGCAAGCTCGTTCTTCACCTGGGTTAATAAGAGCGCTGCTTTGTTTTTTATTGTAGGTAAGGGCAACCCAGCAGGTGTTGAGGCCTAAACATTGTGCATATAACACGAGTTGCTCGCCGTAATAGCCGCACATTTCTTGCAACTGGGAGCCTTTAGGGCCAATAAGTGCGAGGTGATTTTGAACGCCACGGAACTTACCGTAGTGAGCCATTTTTGAGTCAAACGCTTGTGGGTTATTGATGCAGAGTTGGATGTGAAGGCCACTGGTGGCATTGATCTCGTCAATGCGTTGGGTAAGCGCTTCGATGATTTTGGGCTCAAGAGGTTTATCAAGATATTGTCTGACAGAGTGTCTATTTTCAATGGCGCGTAAAAGTTCCATGAACTGCCTCTTTGTCGATGGTGTGCGATATGACCAAGTGAATAAAGCTCGATGCGCGTTGTTGCATAAATGCTGCGACGCAATTTCTTGGTAGCTGCTTATTTAAGATAAGTGTATCGCAAGCTTTGCTTCTGACCTAGCGTAAGTCGTTCGTGCGTTGCTTGTTTGTGTATAACAATTTTCAAACAGCTTTCATACAGTTTTATCTGTGCTTGCTTGGTGTAAAGCCGTGCTTCTAGGATAAAAGATAAAGGTTAGGAGGACGTATGGATATCATGCGGATACTAAAAGCCGCCCCGCGCAAACGGGAGCACGCTGCTGCAAAAGCGCTCTATACCCCCTGGGGTGAGACGCTCGATAGAGAAGCTGTACGTCCTGAGCATCCACAACCGCAAGCAGCACGTGATGACATCATAATGCTTAATGGCGAGTGGGAATGTGGTATTACTGAAATGCAGGCGGGGGCATCGCTCTCTCTTGAGGAGCTCTGTAAGGAGAGGCAGCTAGATCAAACAGGTGCGATCCCGCGTTATGATCGCACTATTGTGGTGCCTTTTTCGCCCGAAGCAATGCTTTCCGGGGTTAACCATATTCTTATGCCGCATGAAGTTTTGTGGTATAAACGCACATTTTTCTGCCCGCCTCTTGGAGGTAAGCGGGTATTACTTCATTTTGATGGGGTGGATTGGGCTTGTGCTTGCATGGTTGATGGGATTGTTGTTGGAACACATGAAGGGGCATATGAGCCTTTTGTGTTTGATATTACCGACATTCTTGCATCGCACGAACTGCCTGATGCGCAACAAGAACATGCTATTGAACATGCGCTTGAACACACGTTTGAACACACGTTTGAACATACGCTCGAGCATACGCTTGAGCTTTGTGTGATTGACCCGACAGATACCGGTGTTCAATTGCGAGGTAAGCAAAAACTTGAGCCTGGTGGTATTTGGTATACACCGCAAAGTGGTATTTGGAAGAGTGTCTGGCTTGAATTGGTGCCTGATGTCTATTTGGATCGTATAGTCATTGAACCTGATTGTGCTACTAATACGGTGCTTGTTGGATGTGTTGCACAAAAGAGTGCACGGGTATCACGTGAAGCACTCGAAGGGAGAGAAGTTTCTCTTACTGTGTATGAGCCAACGGAGCATTTTGTTGCACTGTGCGATAGGGTGCTTGATGATAGAGAGCCGGATGAGCTAAAAGAGCTGATAACCCAATCGACACTTCTTACTAAACCTATGATTGATGATGCGTTGGGTGGATACACGTTTGGTGAGTATGCGCTCGGTACGCTTGATCAAACAATGAGTTTTGTCCTTGATGTTACGCTTGAGAAACCACTGCGATGGTCTCCTGAACATCCATGGATTTATCCGATCAAGATTACGCTGCTTGATGATGTGGTGTGGTCGTATTGCGCATTTAGAACCGTGGAAGTGAAGGCGGATGATGGCGGCGTGATGCGATTCTACTTAAATGGTGAGCCGTATTTTGTCCGCGGTATTTTAGACCAAGGATATTGGTCGGATGGCTTAATGACAGCGCCTGCTGATGAGGCGTTTGTTTATGATATATGCGCCGCCAAAGAAGCGGGCTTTACTATGATGCGCAAACATATCAAGGTGGAAGATGATCGCTGGTATTACCATTGCGATCGGTTGGGTATGTTGGTGTGGCAAGATGTGCCAACGGGTGGTGGATCCTATGATATGTGGGCGGTGAATTACAAGCCTACACTGTGGCGTCGTTCGTGGAAACACTATCGCGATGATACAGCCTCGCATCAACTGAAGCTTTCGTCTTATGATCCTGCCTATCAAGCTGAATGGGTGAGTGCGGCCACAACTATGGTGCGTCGCCTTGCGTTTCACCCCTCTATTGTTACGTGGGTTCTTTTTAATGAGGGCTGGGGTCAATTCAATGCAGCTGCTATGACCGAACTTATCCACAAGGAAGACCCGACGCGCCCTCTTGATACCACCAGTGGATGGTTTGATCAGTATACGGGTGACTATCATTCGGTTCATAATTATTTCCGCACCCATGAAGTATATGGCGATGATCCAAATGCACTACGTGGGTATGCTGCTCAAAAAGGTGGTCGTGCTTTTGTTATTTCAGAATTTGGTGGTGTGGTTTATCATGACCCTGATCACAGTATGTATACGCAATCGTATGGTTATGATGTTACAGAATCATGTGCCGCGTTCAGGAAAGCAGTTGCCAATCAGATAGCTGCCATGGGTGCTCTTGAACATGAGGGTTTGGCAGGGTTTGTCTACACGCAGCTCTCCGATGTTGAAGAAGAGACCAACGGTATTGTGACGTATGATCGCAAGGTCAACAAACTGCAGAAAAGGAGTGAGTGATGGTATTATCTGCATTCACAGAACTTCCTCATTCGCGGTCTTCTTGCTTTGCTGATCCTTCTTGTCATCAGGCACTTAATCATTTGATACATCTTATGCGGAAGCAGCCATGGATAAGAAGTGGTGTAGATGACGTTGCGAGCAGTAAGGCAGATGATAGGACAGGTGGAAAATCAGCCGATGGAGCATATGGCACTATAGGCATTTTTGCTTCAGCTCCTGGTCGTATTGAACTTGCCGGCAATCATGTTGATCATCAAGGCGGTAAAACCATCTCTGCGGCTTTTGATAAACGTTGCTATGCCCTTGCTCGCTCGAACAATACTTCTCTCATACATATGGCATTTTCTGGCTTTGGTTCAGGTGAGATTGATCTTTCTGATGAGACGTGGGATCAACCAAGAGAAGATGAGAAGGAAACATCAGTTGGACTTGTACGCGGTATGATTGCGGGGTGTGCTCATCGTGGTTGTAAGGTTGGCGGCTTTGATCTTGTGACGTACTCCGATATCCCTGTTGGCTGTGGAGTGTCATCTTCTGCTGCGTTTGAAGTATGTGTCGGTGGTTGTTTGAGTGCCCTTTTTGATTCAACGGGTGATCATGTGGCAGAGGGAGCTGATCGGCCAACGTTTCTGCATGTGGCAGAGGAAGTTGATTCACCAACGTTTTTACATCAATGTATGCTGGATCCTAGCGTGATAGCTTGCGATGCTGTTGAAGCTGAGCAGAAGTATTTTGGTAAGCCGTGTGGCGCACAAGATCAGACGGCAAGCGCATATGGTGCGGTGTTGTGTTTAGATTTTCAGTCGGATCCGCCCCATGTTCAGCAGTTGCCTTATCCTCTTGAATCAGCCGGATATGTAGCTTGTTTGATTGATTCACAATGTAGCCATGCTCTCTTTACTTCAGATTTTGCTGCAATTCCGGAGGAGATGAATGAGGTGGCGCACTATTTTGGGGCAGCACGCTTGCATGAGGTAAATGAGCAGACGTTTCTCGATGAACTTCCTGCAATTCGCGCACAATTGGGCGACAGGCCAGTACTCCGCGCTCTCCACTATTACAACGAAGTGCGACGCGTTGATAAACAAGTGCAGGCGCTCAGAGCTCATGATGTGTGTACTTTTTTGCAAAACGTACTGTATTCGGGAGCCTCATCGGCACAATACTTGCAAAATGTTGAACTTCCCAAATCAGACAAGCAAACGCTGCTCATGATCATGGCATTATGCGATACCTTGCTCGAAGGACGAGGGGCTTGGCGTATTCATGGTGGGGGATTTGGTGGCAGCGTTATTGCTTTTGTGCCTAATGATGAGGTGGACACCTTCTGCGCATCAATAAATCGTGCGTTAGGCTTTAAGCAGGAAGATGACTCGGCATGTATGGTAGTCCATATTGGCGGAGCAGGTGTTGAGGCGTTTGCGGTAGGTCTTTAACAGTCACGAGAGTGGAAGTGGTAAGGCGCACATCATGGAATCACCAGAAGAAGTACGGGCAGAATTTGCGCGTCGCATGCAAATAAGTGCATGGGATGCGGTTCATTATTTACATGAGCTAGAACTCGCGTGTGGTTATCTTCATCCCAAGGTGTTTGATGAATCGGATCCCTGTTATTTTGTGTATCCCAGCTTATATGGCCACCTTGAAATAACCATCAACACATCCAAGCCTGAGAAAGATCCAAAAGAAATATTCGCGAAGGCACTTACAGAAGCACATCAAAAATCACGATTAGAAATACAGCCTGACTTTCAGCAAGAGACACTTCCGTCAACCACTCATTGTTGTCCTCAATGTGATCTTTGTTGGGAAAATGAAGGTTACCCAGGAGATAGCGAACATCCCGCAAAGCCAGGGTTGCGCATCGTCCCTATTGCTTTGCAAGGTGAGCGATGGGGGTTGCAATATTCTCCCTATGGGTATTTCGAATACCACTGTATCGCGCTTGATGCGCATCATGTACCCATGCATATTTCAGCGCAGACCTTTCCGCGTCTTTTTGACTTTCTTGATTTGTTCCCCTTTTTCTTTATTGGAACAAATGCCGATTTGCCCTACGTTGGCGGATCAATTCTTTCGCATGAACATATGCAGGGTGGCAAGCACCGTTTTGCCTTGATGGATGCTCCCTTTGAAGCAATGGTTGCTCCTACCGATGAAGTTTGTCGCGCCCTTAATCTAGAACATGAGGTACTGATGGGAACGGTTCTCTGGCCTGCAAGCGTGGTGCGATTGGTATCATCCCATCGCCAAGATCTTGAAAAGCTTGGTGCGCACATTCTTGCTACGTGGCAGGGATATGCGCATCCTGAGGCGCGTATCGTAAATGACCCTCGTGTACCCGGCGGACTTCATAACACGATCAACGCGATTGCGTATAAGGATGCCGATGGGGTGTATGGTGAAGTGGATGCGTATGTGCTTGACCTTGTGTTGCGCAATAACGTGACCGATGCGACGCATCCTTACGGTGTGTTTCATCCTGGCAAATCACTGCATCATATCAAGAAGGAGAATATTGGCTTAATCGAGATCATGGGTTTAGCGATTTTGCCGGGGAGGCTTGCTCAAGAACTGCCTCTGGTGGAGCGTGCTTTGATCCATGTTCTTGAGGCAAGGCGTGATAATACGGCTGATGCGGTTATTGATGTGACCGCTGATGTGACCGCCGATACGGTTGTTGACGTGGCTGCTGATGTGACCGCTGATGTGACCGCCGATACGGTTGATACTTTGTTAGAAAAAGAACTTGCGCGCATGGCAAAAGAGTCGGGATGTGATCTTTTGCAACATGCTTCGTGGGCACAGAGGCTTATTCAGCAGCTTGATCCGCAAAGTGTAACAACCCGTGATGTGTCTGCCGCAATGCGGCAGGGATTAGGAATAGCATTCGAGGAAATTCTTGCGGCGTGCGGTGTTTTTAAGCGTACTTTGCAAGGGCAAGAACAATATAAAGGATTTATGGAACTTTTTTCCTACTATATATAGGTTTTATCCGATAGGTGATAGGACATAGGGTGGTAAGAAAGAAAGCCCTGTGTGCAACAGGTAACGGGAAGGTTTCAAGAAGCCCTGTTTTTCATTTGCGGTGCTTTTTCTTGGTTTAACCCCCTAGAATCCTTACTAGACATCAGTGATCTGTCGATCTTGATGGTGAGCATCTGGATTAAATGGTTTGATGCAAAGCCCGAATGCATCAAACTGTTTAAGCTGGATCAATTCATGGTGCAAAGCCCGAATGCACTTTATGCATTGTTTCCATATCGCTCACAGTTCGTTTCAGATCGACACTGGTGTCTTTTCGTTTTTAACACCGTTTTTAAGGCCTTTCGTGACAAGATAAGACTTTCAGCGAGCCTTCCTCCTCATCCCATTCTGGCAAGGCGGATATTTTATGCATCACTTGTCCAATAACGTGACAAAACAGGTACTTTGTGTGAGGTTTTTAGTTTCTTTTTATGTGGGCGATGGGGTTCACTAAACAAGTGATCCTCGCAGAAAGTCCAATCTCGTCAAAAATGCCCTCAAAAATCAAAAAAGGATCATTTTCGGCACGCAACCCATTTTCGAGCATAAGCCAAAACACGCTAGCAACGAGTGCTCAAAGAGCACGGTTGTTTACAAGAACACGGGTGCTTACGTCAGCATCATGAAAAGCGTTAGTAAAAGTGCGAACACAGGGTAGAATGACACAAAGTCGGTGTGAGCAAAGCGGACAAACAGCCAGCTGATACCAAAGGCTACAAGGGCAAACAGGGCAACAAAAGGTCCTGCAGCAACGCCGCTAATGCAAACAAGTGACAAATCTTCAATGGTGATGGGCATACCGGAAAGCTTGTCTGTTTGCGATAAGTAGAACGCGCCAACTGCTACTACTGAGCAAGCTAAAAGCCCTACAACAGCAAACAGAAACGTGCCCATATAGCTTCCTGATGCTACGGCAGCTTCAACTTGTAGGGTGACAGCAAGAACCGTAAGTAGGAAGAGGTAGAGATAAGCAACGTGACCGGTGCGAACTTGAAAAAGAACACAAAACCAAATCAGAGCTAAGAACACGCATAGGGTGGCTGATGCGGGAGTTAAAAACCACAATACAGCCCCAAGAGCAGCACTCAAAAGAAGTTCGTACCACTTTGGCACAGGTGACACCTGTTGTGCATAACTTTGAGCATCTTTAGCAGAAGCTTCTTGCAGTTCAGATTTCATGGTCTGGCTAAACTCATGGAGTGATTGCGCTTTCTTGGGTTTCTTTTTTGACGCTGTCATATATGCTCTTTCTTATTGGTGAATAAGCTTTATACCAAACAGCCGTAGCCAAACGAGGCGTAACTAATACGGCCCAGATTAAAAAGATTATAGGATACAATACAACTACGCTTTCGCCCTTGGCTAGTACAGAGAGATTTTCGCTCGCCAAGTGCGATAAAACCAGGAAGGATACGTTCATGAAACTTGCTGATATGCTCAACGTCGAAGTTGTGGAAGATACGCCAGAGCGCTACGTACTTCATACGCCCGTGACTGAGGCTATGCTTCAACCTCATGGTGTGTTGCATGGTGGCATCAGCGCTTATCTTGCAGAACATGCAGCAAGTGAGTGTGTTACGGCACATACCGACATCAATGAACTTCATGGTCTTGGGCTTGACCTCACCACTACCCATCTTGCTCCCGTATTCGAAGGCGATACCATTGAGACCGTCGCAACACCCATCCATAATGGAGGACGTGTGCGTGTGTGGCGTATCGAGCAATTTCGTTTAAGCGATGGGGTTATGTTCAATACTTCACAGATCACCATCTATATGAAAAAGGTACATCACTAAACCGCTCACACCACTAAACCTCTAACGTGAGCGTGGATCCCTCGCGGCCTGCGCTCACGATAATTTTGCGCTCAATGCTGGTCTTGAGTTCTTCAACATGACTAATGATTCCTACGAGCTTGTTGTTTCCGGTAAGCGTATTGAGCATGGTGATTGCCTTTTGTAAGGCCTCCTGATCAAGGGAGCCAAACCCTTCATCAATAAACATCGTATCGAGCTGCACACCACCTGCGTATGCTTGTACCACATCGGATAAACCAAGCGCAAGACTCAAAGAGGCTTCAAAAGATTCACCACCCGACAAAGAGTTAGCGTCACGCATTTTTCCCGTGTACGCATCCATGATATCCAGATCTAGCCCCGTGTACGTGCGCTTATCGCCGCTCTCTTCACGTACCACGCGCCGCTTCAACTGATAGCGATGATTACTTAAAAGCGCCAGCCGTACGTTTGCCGCTGCGATCACCTGATCAAAATAGTAGCCCTGCACATATGTCTCAAACGTGATGCGCGACTGCCCTGAAAGGGTGCCCGCTGCCGTATCGGCAACGCGTGCTACCTGTGTGTATGCTTCTTGCAACGCTTGCGTTCTCTTGTGCTCGGATTCTGTTTTAGCAAGTATGTTGTGATTTTGGGCGATGTGGCTTTTGACTTCTGCAAGGGCGTCATTCATTGCAGTAATACGCGCGGTAGTATCACTGAGCTGGCTGCGGAGGGCCTCTTCATCTCCATCATGCTCAGCATCAAGATCTCTATCCTGCTCAAGCTGAGCGAGCTGCTCAGTAAGCGCGTCTTTTCGCGTCTGAAGGGCAGTTAGTGCTGTTTGACTTTCTGCGCATGCTGATTGAAGCGCCTCGTATGCGGTATCAAAAGAAGTAACTGCATTTCTCAACTGAGTAAGTTCGTTGGTAAGTGCCTTGCGTGATTCAAAACTCAGCTGATTGGATAGTTCCTGATAGCGCGCCTGAAGAGCTGCTTCTTCTTGCTGCTGCGTAGTAAGCGTTGCAGTATGCGCATCACATGCTTGCGTGAGTGAGACTTGTTCCTTTTGAAGGCGTTCGTGGTCATCGTGGGCAGATTGTAGGCACGCGCGCTCTTTTTCTCGCAGCTGCAAGGTCGCGTGTGCTTCATTGTAGTGCGCTTGTTGCGTTTCCACATGAGCATGAACTTCTGCGCGCGTGGTAAATGGAAGCTGTGCCCGATTAGTTTCATAGGCCGTTGCGAGCTCTGTTGCTTTTGTTTGAGCAGCATAAAGATCATTCTGAGCTTTGGTAATAACCGCGTCTTGTCTGGTAAGTTCCTCGCGCAGAGTAGAGAGTTTTGCTTGATCCTGGGCAAGCAGCTCTGCTGCAGCACGGAGCTCATCAACTCGCTTTTGCGCCTGCGCTGTTTGTGTCTTGGCGGCTTTGAGCTCTTCAAGAAATCCCTGGAGCGATCCAAACGGTTCGAGTGCTGCAGTGCAGGTGTCCTTTAGCGCCGCTTCTTCACTTTTGCGCGATGCCGCTTGAGCTGCTGCTTCTTGTGCTTTCTGCTCAGCGGTTTGGGCAGCAGCCTGCGCTTGTTCAATCTCATCTTGCGTGGGCGCAACCTCATCGCCTAATAAAGCGGCAGGATGCGGATGCTCAGAAGATCCGCAGACCGGGCAGGGTTTGTTCTCCGCAAGCTCTTGAGCGAGCACACCCGCTAAATTATCAAAATAGCGCCGTTGGATATCTTGTGCGCGCGTGCGTAATGCGTTTGCTTGATCACGCAAGGATTCGTATGTCGCTTGTGCTTGCGTTGTTGCGTGGTTTGCTTTTTTAAGCGATTGGGTTAAGCGCTCCAGCTCTGCTTTTGTTTCTTGAAGGGTGGTGAGGGCGCGGGTGGTGTCAGCAAGACTCTGCTTTGCTTGCTCGAGTTCAACCGGGAGTGCGTCTCGCTCAGAAATGCTTTGGGAAAGCGTAGTTTGCATGCGGGTAAGATTTGCGTGCTTGTCTTGTTCGGTATTGAGCTGGTCAGTGAATTTTTGGCACTGTACTTGCGCTTTGTTAGTCACATCACGATCATGTTCAAGTTTTTCAAACCGTGCCTCAAGCGCTTGAGCATCTGCGAGGGCAAGCTTTGCGGTTTCGCACTGTGCTGAAGCTTGCTCGTACAAAACAGGGGCCTGTGCATAGCGTTCAAGCTCATCGCTTACCGCTGCTTGTTTTTCCTGTAACGCTTGCAGAGCTGCTTGGGTTTGGGCTTGCTGCTTGCGCGTTTCTTGCTGCTTGGCTTTGTTAGCGGCGAGCGCTTGGGCAGCTTCATCGCGTGATGTGAAATATCCCTCTTGGAGTTCGAGCGTCGTTATTTGCTTGGCTTTCTGATCACGCACTGGTTTTTGCTGCTCAAGACTAGTGAGCTTACCCTGTATGTCTTGGGCTGACTGACGTGCTTGCGTGAGATTGGTTTCAAGCGTGCCACGTTCACGAGTAAGTTCACTGCGGCGCTTGAGTGCATCAAGCGTATGAGTAAGACGATCTTTGGTAGTGGTGAGCTCCGCAAGTACTTCTTGACGAAGTTCTACGTTCTTGCGGTCACGTTCAAGTTGGACGGTGAGTGCTTCTTGCAAGACGCCAGCCGTAAGTCGCTCGTCGGTCTTTAAGGTTGCAATACTAAAAGCCTCGTCGCTTTCTTCATCAAAATAGGCTTGATCAGCCAAGAGTGTGATGGTGCGGAGGGAGTCTTGGTAGTCGTGCTTTAAGGAATTGGCGCGGGTGCGCAAAACGTCTTTAAAGGTGGCTAGGTATTCGGTACCAAAAAGTTTGCGCAAAATATCGGCACGCGCTTTGGTGTCAGCGCTCAAAAGACGTCTGAACTCGCCTTGCGCAATCATGACAATCTGCAGGAATTGACTTTTGCTAAACCCGAGTAGTTCTTCGATGTGAGTCGTGACAGCACCGGGACCGGTAATCACCGTGCCATCGGGTAAAGTAAGTTCTGCTGCGGGTTTTTCTGCCACCAAGCCGTTTCCGCGTTTAGCAGGACGCATATAAGCAGGATTGCGCTTTACTGTGTAGGCACTGCCTTGGTAGCTAAAGGTGAGCTCAACAAAGGTAGGCGTGTTGAGATCGGCAAAATCAGAGCGCAATGAGGTGGTAGTGCGGTCTGATCCGGATGGCTCACCATAGAGGGCAAACGCCAATGCGTCAAAAATGGTGGTTTTGCCTGAACCAGTATCGCCACAAATAAGATAGAGACCTGAATCTCCCAGTTCAGAAAGAGGCAGGGTAACTTTTTGAGCATACGGACCAAAGGCGGAAAGCGTTAAGGTTATTGGTTTCATGCGATGCCTCAATTCTTAGGTTCGCGTGATTCAGAAAGTGCTTCTGTGGCGAGAGCGCGCTCGTCATCGGTGAGTTCGCGTTGGTTTTGTTCTAAAAAGAATTGCTCGAAGAGAGACAAGGGATCGCGGGCTTCTGCTGCTTGTATGACAAGCGGCTCAGCTAGTTCAATCGTACTTGTCGCTGGCCGGTGCTCAAGACCAATCAAACTAGGGTAAACTAGGCGCAATTCTGCCTGCGTATTAAGCGGGAGTGTGTCGTCAGTAATATAGGCGTAGATGTAATCGTTTGCGTCTCCTGCCTGAACGACATCAGGGGAGATGAGTTCGGATAAAGGGCCGGTAATCAGGCGGACATCATGAAGGGGTATTAAGGGTATGAGTTCGCAGGTGATGTTGCCTTTTTCTTTTATATCCACCAGTACTGCGGACTTATCAAAACGCGCTTCTGAGGCTGAATATTTTAAGGGGGAGCCAGCATAGCGCATGGTGTCGCGTCCAATGCGCTGGGGACGATGAATATGCCCGAGCGCCACATAATCAAACTCATCAAGCACGCTTGCATCAATGGCTTCTAACGTGCCGAGGGTGATTTCTGAATCGCTCGTTTCAGGGGAGCGTGATCCTGAAACGATAAGTTGGTGAACCAGCGCAACGTTGCGCACACGTGGATCGAGCGGTGCGGTTGCCAGCATAGTTTTAAGAGCAGCACCATAGTCAGAGCCGAATTTGGCTTCTTCATGGTAGGGTCGGATATGGGCTGGACGCATAAAAGGAATAGGCCAGATAACCACATCGCCATATTCATCTGAAAGCGTAAGGGGATGAAGTTTTCCCGTATAAGGACGCGCGAGGTATACGTTTTGCGCAGCTAGGAGCTCGGCACCATAGCCTACGCGCTGAGCAGAGTCGTGATTTCCTGGAATGGCGACGACCGTGATGTCTGCAGCAGCAAGGTCGGTCAAGAAAGCATCAAGGAGTTCAACGGCTTCAGCAGAAGGAAGCGCGCGGTCGTAAATATCGCCCGCAATGAGGACGGTGTCAACGGCATGCTCGCGGGCAAGCGCAACAATCCGCTTGAGGATGTAGGTTTGGTCTTCTGCAAGCGAAAAGCCATTGAGCTGCTTTCCTAGGTGCAAGTCGGCAAGGTGCAAAAAGCGCATGTGACGCTCCTAGTTTTCTTCAAGGGCAAACAATGCTGCTCCTAATGCTCCGCACAAATCAGGATTATCCGCAATATAAAGCGATGCATCTAGTTTGCGTTCAAGTTCTTCAACCACACCTTTGTTACGCGCAACGCCACCCGTCATCATGAAAGGTGCACCCCCCTTAGCGCGACTTACCATTGAAGCGGTGCGCGAGGCGATAGATTTGTTGATGCCATGGGCAATGTCTGACTCAGAGTGGTTATCGGCAATGAGTGAGATCACTTCTGATTCTGCAAACACGGTGCACATACTGGAGATGGAGATATCTTTGTCCCAGGTGAGACCTGCAACTGAGAGTGTGGGGAGATCAACTTCAAGCGTGCGCGCCATGGCCTCTAAAAAGCGACCAGTACCTGCTGCGCATTTATCATTCATGATGAAGTTGGACACGGCGCCCGTCTCATCAAGACAGATAACCTTGGAGTCCTGCCCGCCAATGTCAACAATCGTGCGAATCTCAGGATTTAAAAAGTGCGCACCTTTGGCGTGGCACGTGATTTCAGTTTTGGTGTCGGTGGCAAATGGAATATTGAAGCGTCCATAGCCAGTGGCCGTGATAGCTTTAAAGTCCTCAGGTGTCGCGCCGAGCTGTTCCTGGATTTCCTTAAATGCGGCCAATGCGCCGTTTTGTGCTTTAGCCCCGGTGCGGACAATGGCGCGGGCGACAATCTCTCCGGATTGGGCAAGCGCAATCATATTAGTTGTGGTCGAGCCGGAATCAATACCCGCCAGATAGGTTCCCTTAGGATTGATAGCGGCAGTCGTGCTTTCAGCCATGGTGATTTCTCCTTGAGCAGTTTTAGGGGATCGAGCAAGTGCTTTGGTTTTAGATAGCGATGGGATAAGAGCGTGCGTAGGTGTATAGGCAAGGGATTCCTCAAATGCTTCAAGGCGTGTTGCAAGCTGGCCTTGTGGCATAGGAGTAAAGTCAGATTCAATCTTTAAGAGAGGAATATCCGTTAGGGTGCGGAGGTTTTCGTAATCAAATCCGTAGAAGTCACAGAATTTGACGGTGTTATAAATAATACCTTTGAGATGGGGATGCTCAGTTAAGGCACGACGACCAGAAATATCGGTCATACGCATGCAGGGTGTCATACGCAACAACGCTCCTGCATACCAGTGCATCATCTCTTCAAGAGAAGCATCGGTAAGTTCTGGTGGCATAGCTTCAAGATGGCGGTTTCCGCTGCAAGTAAGATTAACTACAGGGAGTGCGAGAGTTTCTTCCATATAGGTAAGAAGTTCAGGCGAGATGCGTGCACCTAAGACCGCATAAAAGGGCTCGGTAATGGTAGTGAGGGATATTGTGTCATCATGCTGTGCGCGGCAGGCAGCAATAAAAACTTCCCGGTTCCATAGCTTGCCGCAATAGGCTTCATAGGAGTGAGCAAGGTCAATAAGCTCTTCACCAAACCGCTCGATAGCACATCCATTGGTTTCATGCGGTAAATCAAGCAAACACAGATAGTCTTGCGCACCTTCAAATTCGAGCACATCATGGACGCGACGGATAGAGTCACAGCAATCCGTAAGAATTATTTGTGCATACCCATCAGCTTGCTGAATCAGCGCTTTAGCATGGGAGCAGACGTTAGCGTGGGTTAGCTCTTCGGCCCGTTGAAAATTGCTCTCTTCACCATCAATCAATTCAGGATCAACGCCAAAAGAGCGAAACAGTTCAACGGGGGTATATTTGCAGGTATAGCCTAACGTATTAGCCACGGCTCGTTCCTCCCAACTGCTCAATAAACGCGTTGACGCGGGTAACCATTTGACCATCTGCGACGTTGCGCGGATCACACCCATCGCCATCTAAGACGAGGGTTGGTAAACCGTGCTCTTCAAAGGTTGCTTTTGCTAATTGGGAGATGCCTAAGGTTTGTTTGCAACCCCAGTGGCAAAACACGATAATCCCATCGGCATCTGCTGCTTGAGCTTGCGTAAGGGTGGTCTCGATGCGTCGTTTGCCGCTTCCGTTAAAGTGGTTGTAGACAATGCGACGAGCAAGCGATCGCACGGGATTAGATAGATCAATCATCTCGAGCGCGTCATACGTCATGTCGTTTCCGACGAGTTCAGCATGAGCATCTGGCCCATCAAACAGATCACGCATGGCAAACTGCCAGTTGGGCAGCGTATGCATCCAGAAAATACGAGGTTTTTCTTGCGAGGAGCCTGAAGATGAGCGATGTGGGGCGCGCTTGGCAGCATCAAGCAAATCCGTTGCATAGCGTTTGGCGGAAGGCTGGCCAAGCATGAGATGCATAGCCATCATTTCCATCAGCTCACCGGTGGTCGTGGTGGGAAGCGTCACCTCGCTTCGGTGCGCACGATACTCTTTCATAATTTCGATAGTCTCATTTGATGTTATTGCAGCTTGTATGAATGCATCAGTGTCAAAGGGGCGGTCAAACACATCTTCCATGATGGCAATGAGCTCGTAGAGTTGAAGTTCAACTTGGTCAACCGCTCGCTCGCTGGGCGTGTGCGGAACATCAACGACATAATGAGGAATTTCAAAACGATGAGCCAAGCGCCTAAAAGATACCTGGTTGGCATCGCAAGCAAGGGTGGTATTGGCAATAAGGCGTGGGGCAGGAAGTACATCTGCTTCTGCCATACCAATCATGGTTTTGTGATAGGAGCAAAAGCTCTCAGGCACATTGTTGCCTTCAGTAAAGTCAGCAAAAACACCACAACAGCGGGTGTTGGCAACATAGGCGGATATCACTTCAGGAAACATGGGCGTGACATGCATACCTGCTAAGATTTCAGTAGGTAAAAAGATATTAACGAGAACAGCATTTTCGGGATGGGTGAACGTTGAAACAATGGTTTTAGCAATATCGGCGTTGAAACGTTCAACAGCACTGGCATAGGTATGCGCGCGTTGGAGCTTTCCCGAAAGCATGACCCAACCATAGGCTGCCGTTAAAATGTTGCGTGCCGTTTGAGGTTCGTGGGGAATCTGATTTTCAACAGCTTGGCCAACCGCATCGACAATATCAAAACTCATACAGTAATCCTTGATTCGGGCTTAGGGGCTTCTCAATGCTCATAGAACCATTATTTATTCCACTACTGTCCAATAAATAATGCACTTTACGATAGCATACTTCATTAACGATTGGTTAAATCCCATCGCCATGGTGATAAATAAAAACAGGTCAAGCTAAACTACTATATGCAAGAGGTTTATTAAAACAATAGGAGAGTAATAATGGAGACAATTCGTATTGCCATTATGGGCTACGGCAATTTAGGTCGTGGCGTAGAAGCCGCTGTTGCTCACAATAAGGATATGGAACTGGTTGCGATTTTTACTCGTCGTGATCCTGCGACTATCACGCCAGTTACCCCTGGTGTTGCGGTATATTCGACCGATACCCTCGCTGATCACGTACATGATGTTGACGTGCTCGTACTAGGAGGCGGTTCTGCAACTGATTTGCCTGAGCAGACTCCTGCCTGCGCTAAGCTCTACAATGTCGTGGATTCGTTTGATACGCATGCAAAGATTCCTACGCATTTTGCCAATGTTGATGCTGCTGCCAAAGAGACCGGTCATGTTGCTTGCATTTCTTGCGGATGGGATCCAGGCATGTTCTCAATCGCTCGTCTCTACTCAAACTGCATTTTGCCTGAAGGTTCTGATTACACCTTCTGGGGACGTGGCGTTTCACAGGGTCATTCTGATGCAATCCGTCGTATTGAAGGTGTGCTCGATGCTCGTCAATACACCGTGCCTGTTCCTGAGGCGCTTGCTGCGGTGCGTGCAGGAGAAAACCCTGAGCTTACTACACGCCAAAAACACACACGCGAGTGCTATGTTGTTGCAGCAGAGGGTGCTGATAAGGCTGCTATTGAGAAGCAGATTGTCGAGATGCCTAACTACTTCGACGAGTACGACACTACCGTAACCTTTGTTAGCCAAGAGGAACTCGACCGCGATCATGCAGGTATTCCTCATGGCGGATCCGTTATTCGTACGGGTTCAACGGGCGATGGCACCAACAAGCATGTCATTGAGTTCTCATTAAAGCTTGATTCAAATCCTGAGTTCACAGGATCAGTGCTGGCGGCGGTTGCGCGTGCAGTCTATCGCATGGCGCAAGCGGGCGAGTCAGGTTGTCGCACTATGTTTGACATTGCTCCTGCTCAGCTCTCACCTTTGACCGGAGAAGAGTTGCGCGCTCATATGCTCTAAAACACTATGCCTTCATATATAAGGAAGCGCTCCGTTGTCCAGCCAGGTTAATAGCGGAGCGCTTTTACATACTGTGTTTGTAAGGGTGAAGGTTCCCGGGCCTCAACCCAAGGTTCCCGTGCTCTTCATTTTTGCGTTTTTAGCGCCTCGTGTGACGAGAATCGACTTTGAGTGAGCCTTCCTCCCCATCTCGTTCCGCTGAGTCGAATCATTTATTCACCATCTGTCCAACAACGTGACAAAACTGGTACCTTGTGTGAGGTTTCTGGCTTCTTTTTATGCTGGCGATGGGGTTCACCAAACAAGCAATCCTCGCTGAAAGTCGAATCTCGTCAAAAAGACCTCAAAAATTGAAAAAACAGCAAGAAAAAATGCCTGGGTCATTTCACGATTCAGGCACTCATTTTCATACTCTTGAAGCTTGTTAAACCGTTAAAAATTCTCAAGCTCAAAAGGCGTGTAATCCACAAGATAGCCTTTGTCTTCTAAGGCTTGCTCAATCTCATCAAGCACTTCTTCTGATTCAGCCGTAATGTGGTGAAAATGGTAGCCACTCGTAAGAGACATGAGCGGGGTAGAAATACCTGATTCAAGCTCAGCAATAAAGCGTGCTACATCACGACGGTTCTTTAACCCGAGTTCAGCGGCAACGCGTCCGTAAATACGATGGTTGACAAACACATCAACTACTGTAGCGCCATGGTCAACAAACAAGTTGAGTTCATCAGCAGTCTGGTCTTGTGTGTGACGTGTTTTAAAGACGCGCGTCGGAACTTCTTCAGGTTTGATCAACACATATCCTCGTGCGGTGGCTTCAATGGGATAACCAGAGTTGCGCAAAAGGGCAATATCTTGCACTACGACTTGGCGCGTTACTCCCGTGAGCTTGCCGAGGGCAGAACCAGAGACGGGATGTTCAGCCTCCGTAAGTGCTTTTACTATGGTATCGCGGCGGTCAGTACTAGCTAAAGGCACGGGCTTCATCACTCCTCACGCAAATGCTTCATGCTCACATCTAAAATACCAGCTGAGTGCGTGAGTGCTCCGCACGATATAAAGTTCACACCCAAATCGCGCAAAGCTTCAATACGCTCAGCAGTCACGTTGCCTGAACATTCGGTGAGTGCAAATTCTCCAATCGAAGCAACCGCCTTTTGCATGGTAGGGATATCCATGTTATCGAGCATAATGATGTCAGCACCTGCATTGAGTGCTTCTTGTACCTGATCAAGTGTTTCGCACTCAACTTCAATCATGCTTGTAAAGGAAGCAACATCGCGTGCTGCGCGTACGGCATTAGTAATGCCGCCTGCTGCAGCGATGTGGTTATCTTTAAGCATAACGCTATCAGACAAATTGAAGCGATGATTTGTTGCTCCGCCTGCTAACACTGCCGCCTTTTCAAAAATGCGCATCCCTGGGGTTGTCTTGCGCGTATCCACGAGCGTTGTCGAACTGTCTGCAAGCATATCGACAATCGCGTGGGTAGCGGTGGCAATACCGCTCATACGCTGAAGATAATTCAGCGCGGTGCGCTCGCCGGAGAGCAGAACGCGAATATCGCCATGAATGGTGGCTAAGAGCTGACCGTTTGTAATTCTATCGCCTTCCGACACCATGAATTCACAACGAGTCTTGGGGTCAAGAATGTGAAACGTATGCTCAAAGACGTCGAGCCCTGCAATAATGCCATCTTGTTTGGCGATGAGGTCAACAGCGCCGGCGCTTGCATGAGGCATAACAGCATAGGTGGAAATGTCGCCGTGATCCATATCTTCAGCAAGCGCTGCACGAATATGTTTGTCGGCGATAAGCGTTAGTGTTGCGTGATCCATAATGCTCCAATGCTTCTAATTGTCCTAGACCGCTGCAGGGGTTGGCGAGTCAAGGGACGCTGCCATGATGGCAGATGCTGGGATGGCAGGTGTTGATACTGTTGGATTGCCCGTAAGGGATGAGGTGTAGTTTTTCAAGCTGTACTCAGCAGCGCGTTTTGCAAAGACAAGGCTTTCTAAAAGACTATTAGATGCAAGACGATTTTTACCATGAACGCCATTGCAGCTGGTCTCTCCTATGGCAAACAGACGAGGAAGCGTGGTTTCAGAGTGCTTATTGACGTGTACGCCACCCATAAAGTAATGCTGAGCAGGAACAACAGGAATAGGTTCTTTGGTGATATCGTAGCCTTCTGTTAAGCAAGTTTCATAAATGGTGGGGAAATGATGGCGAATCTCATCGGAGGGGATGCGTTCAAATGAAAGCCACACATGATTGGAACCCTCTTTTTCCATTTGCGCATGAATGGCATTAGTAACCACGTCGCGCGGTTGCAGTTCATCGGTGAACCGCTCCTTGTTGGCATTCAAAAGAATTGCGCCCTCTCCGCGGCAGGATTCTGAAATCAAAAAAGCGCGACCTGGCTTGGTGGTGTAGAGACTGGTGGGGTGGATTTGGACATAATCAGTGTGTTCGAGTTCAATTTCGTGAGCAGCTGCAATGCGTAACGCGTCTCCGGTAAGATGCGGGTAATTGGTGGTGTGTTCATAGAGGCCACCAATACCGCCGGTTGCCATGAGGGTGGCGGAAGCCATAATACGGGTAGTGTGGCCTTCTTTATCTTGGGCGATGAGGCCTTTGCACTCACCATCTTCTTCAATGATATCAATCATGGACGTGTGCTCACGGATTTCAATGTTGTCGCATGCTTGTACGTGACGCAAAAGAGTTGAGGTGATCTCTTTGCCTGTTATGTCTTTGTGATAGCAAATGCGCGCACGACTATGTGCTGCTTCGCGCGTATACGCAAGTTCACCGTTGTCTTCGCGAGCAAATCGAACTCCCATCCGAATAAGATCATTGATGACGGCACGCGATGAGCGAATCATGATGTCAACACTTTCGCGACGGTTCTCATAGTGACCAGCGCGAAGAGTGTCTTCGAAAAAGGCGTTGTAGTCATCCTCGTCGTGGAGAACGCAGATGCCGCCTTGTGCAAGCATTGAATCGCATTCTTCAACAGTTGTTTTGGTGACCATTACCACACGATAGGAGCGCGGTAGATTGAGTGCAGCGTACAGGCCAGCAGCACCGGTGCCTGCGATAACGACATCGGCATATTCTGTGGTGATTTCAGGGCTCATGATGTGATGTACCTTCTTTTTCCTTATGGATGTAGATGTATAGAATTGCGTGTGTATACCGTTGCGTATGTGACGGTAGTTTAGTGAGAAAGCTCAAGCATGCGTACCAGTGAACCTCGTGCTGCTGCGGCAAGATCAGGGTCAAGGGTAACTTCGCAATCAGGATTCGTGCCATCGAGTGCAGCAATGATTTGATCAAAGGTAATGCCGCTCATATCAGGACAGCAGGGACCTTGTATATGAAGGGGGCAAGTGTGATGGAACCCCTCACAGGGGACGTTGTCAAGGGTGGGGAAATAGAAATGTTTGCCTTGCCCTTCGCATCCTGCTTTAATGTCGTAGATGACGCCTTGAACCGTACAAATAATATAGTCGGTGGCGTTTCCCGTGATGGCCTCATTGATGATACCTGAGGTTGAACCAAGATAATCAGCAAGCGCGCGTACTTCAGCGTTGCACTCAGGATGAGCAAGAATGCGTGCGTCGGGATGACATGCTTTGAGTTCTTTCACGGATTTGGCAGTAATAGCTTGATGGATAGGGCAAAACCCATCGTTAAAAATAAAATTCTTATCAGGGAGCTGCTCTGCCAAATAGTGGCCAAGGTTTTGGTCAGGAATAAAAAGAATGTTTCGCTGAGGGAGCGCGGATACTACCTGGAGTGCATTAGATGAGGTAACGCATACGTCAGACCAAGCTTTAATCTCTGCGGTGGAGTTAACATAGCAGACAACTGCTAAATCATCTTGAGTAGCTTTGACCTCATCGACAAATTCTTGCGTAACCATGTGCGCCATAGGGCAATCGGCATAAGGATCAGGTAAGAGTACGGTTTTTTCAGGTGCTAAGATTTTGGCGCTTTCTCCCATAAACTGCACGCCAGCAAAGACGATGGTTTGATTGTCGAGCGTGGAGGCAATTTTGCTGAGTTTAAATGAATCACCGACATAGTCTGCTATGCGCTGAATATCTTCATTGACATAATAGTGTGCAACAATGACGGCATCGCGCTCTTGCTTGAGCGCGGCAATGTGATCTTCTCGATCCATATAAAGTGGTCTCCCTTGTGATTCCCCTCGGATATTGATTTGGTAGTATGACACATGTTCTTACAGGTGACAAGACACCTTATGGGTGGTAATAGGCGGCAAGTAACAATCTTTATCCATATGGCCGGTAATATTGCTTACAAACAGAATAAGTGACTTGTTCTGTTAGGATATGACCTACTAGGATATTACCTAATCAAAACTCGTGATTCGCATCAATGTAAGTGCATGTTTGTGCATGTTTGACATAGTGGGCGATTGATACTCAGGGAGGCGACAATGTCTATTCATCATCTTGAAGACACGGTCTCACGTATTGCAAAAAACTACGAAAACGAATTGATCTTTTTTACGGATTCCAATAAACATATTCCATCTCGCTCAGAAACTATTTCAATCTTGAACGACTTGAAGACCTTAATGTTTCCGGGATACTTTGGTGGAGAATCGTTGACTGGTACCCGTCTTGAATATTTTATTGGAGAAAAGCTGATTCATGTTAATCGCTCTTTGCAACGCCAGGTATATGCGGCGCTGCATTTCAGAGATGGTAATGTGCAAAGTCCTGAGCAAATTCAAATTGCAACTGATGAAATCTGTGATCGGTTTTTAGCAAAAATCCCTGATTTGCAGGACGCTCTTTTTAAGGATACACAGGCGGCATTTGACGGAGATCCTGCAGCGCAGTCCAAAGAAGAAATTATTTTTGCTTATCCTGGTTTGTTTGCTATTTTTGTCTATCGTATTGCTCATGAGCTTTATGTTGAGGATGTGCCGCTTCTGCCCCGTATTATGACTGAGTATGCTCATTCGAGCACGGGAGTTGATATTAATGCAGGTGCTACGATTGGTGAATACTTTTTTATTGATCATGCCACTGGCGTTGTTATTGGAGAGACAACACTCATTGGTGATCATGTCAAGATTTATCAGGGTGTTACCTTAGGTGCACTTTCGACGCGCGCAGGTCAAAAGCTTGCGGGCAAGAAACGCCATCCAACTATTGAAGACTACGTTACCATTTACTCAAATGCATCCGTTTTAGGCGGGGAGACCGTTATCGGCAAGGGTGCCATTATTGGTGGCTCTGCTTTTGTCACACACTCTATTCCCTGTGGCGCGCGCGTTGGTGTTAAGAATCAAGAGATTAATGTGCGGGTTCCTGAAGAAGCAAAGAGCTGGTGCTATGAAGACGGTGCTCTTGAGGCACAAGCTGCTCAAAGTATTCAATAAGAGTAGATTCAATAATAGCGGAACGGGAAGGGCTGCCAGTTAAGCAGGTGTTTGATGGGGGATTACTATCGTAAAGGTGGTAATCCCTTGTTTTGATGTAGCACTTACTGTTCCTTCGTGGGCTGTGATAATTTCGCGGGCGATAGCAAGGCCCAAGCCTGCTCCTCCCTTAGATTGGGAACGCGAGGTGTCTTCACGATAGAATTTCTCAAAAATAGAGTCCAAGTGTATTTTGGAAATCTCTTTACCCTTGTTGCTAATTGAGATGGTGGTAGCCTCATCGCTATCACCTGCTTCAATAACAATCGTGCTCTTATCATCAGCATACGCTACCGCATTGCGCACAATGTTGCCAAGCGCGCGTGCCATTTTGTCAGGATCAACAAAAAATGTGGTTGAAAATGGTGCGTGAACAGAAAGCGTAATGTCGCGAGTTGATGCTTCGGGATAAAAGGCGTCAGCTACTTGCTCGCAAAAAAGCGAAACATTAATAGTCTCTCGTTCAATGGGGATAGCTTGAAGATTGTAACGAGTGATTTCGAAGAATTCATTGATGAGGCCTTCAAGTCGCTCGGATTTCTCGTAGGCGCTTGCAATGTAGCGCTGGCGTGTTGAGGTAGGCAGATCATCATTTTCGTGCAAAAGAGCAAGGTAGCCAATAATAGTGGTTAGAGGTGTGCGAATGTCATGCGCAAGGTAGGCGACCAATTCATTTTTGCGCGTTTCTGCCATGTGCGCTGCAAGCTCATCGGCACGAGAGCGCTCTCTAATTTCGTTCAATTCCGATTGGATAATTGCCAAGTCGGAAGGCAATTCGACAGGTTCATTTTTGTCTTTAAACATGGTTGAAACAGCGCCAAAAATATCATCAAAGTAATGAGCGGCTCTATTGAGAGTGAGAAATAAAATCACGAGGCAACCCAAAAGATAGATCACCATTGCCGCTGGCAGTTTGAGATTGCGCAGTGTGTAATACGTTGAAAGGTCGCGATACTTAAGCTCTCCGGTGTCTGCGTCGAAAAGATACTGGTAATTAGGATTGTCTTCAGGAGTCTCGTTGGCGTTTGTTTCGGTGCTTCCCGCGATTGCCACACCGACACCTTGAGCGCTTTCAGCCATTTGATCGTAGGCAAGTTTGGTAGCCGTCTCTGTATCATAAAGCGCTAGTCCTGAGT
Organism: uncultured Eggerthella sp.; assembly: GCA_900542265.1. Taxonomy (GTDB): domain Bacteria; phylum Actinomycetota; class Coriobacteriia; order Coriobacteriales; family Eggerthellaceae; genus Anaerotardibacter. Next base: position 51,404 of record UQML01000001.1, read on the forward strand.
CGGTTGAAACAGTTTTCCATTCAGAGGTTTGATCGGCTATCCAATTGGCTAACTCATCGACATAATTAACTTGGAATATCCAAATTGCTCCAATATAGATCAGAGAAAAAAGTGCAAGGCGCACAAGCATCTTTTGGAACAATGCTCGTCTCAGGGATTTCGATTGTGGAGAGCGAAACGTTGCCATCAAAGCCTCACGCGCGCGATTACCGATACTTAAGCGTCTTGACGATTGGTTGGAGTTTGAGCCATACGATAACCAATTCCCCACGCTGTTTCAATAAACGTTGTTGAAGCATCAAGAGCAGCAAGTTTTTTGCGTAAGCGGCGAATATGCACCATGATGGTGTTAGCTGCGCTGGTATCAAAAGGCATATTCCATACCGTTTCAAAAATGGTAGCAGTAGACACCGGTTTGCCTTGTGCTTCTAACAGAAGTTTCAAGATGGCAAATTCTTTGGGAGTAAGCTGGAGAGGCTCGCCATGAAGGGTTGCCCAGTGAGCCTCAGGATTAAGTCTTAAACTTGCTGAATGAGGCGATAGGGCTGAGCGTGTCATAAGATCATCTTCAGTTGAGCGAATCCTCCCACGCAGACGCGCTTTTACCCGTACTACGAGCTCGCGGGGTCTGAACGGTTTGGTGATGTAGTCATCGCCGCCTAGGGTAAATCCAATAACTTTGTCCGCCTCTTCATCTTTGGCTGAAAGAAAGATGATAGGAATGCTGCTGATAGCGCGAATTTTGGTGCAGAGTTCAAAGCCATCAATACCGGGCATCATGATATCAATAATAGCTAAATCAAAAGTTATGGTGCTCATGGCTGCAAGCGCATCAAACCCAGAGGTGAATACGGTGGTGTCCATGCTTTCAGGAGTAAGCACACTTGCAACGAGATCCCCAATGGCTCGCTCGTCATCAACAATCATTATGTGAGGTCGTTGTTCCATACCAACAGTGTAGAAGATAGCTCCTTCAAGGTTGACTCCATAGGTAATTCCCAATGATAAATTAAGAATTTCGTAAGCAAAGTTCAAGAAAGTAGCGCGATATGTAAGTATTTGCAAGGTTTTGCTATGGGAATGCTAAGCCGAGAGAACCCTACCATTAAAAGCGGTGGTTTTGCGTATGGCTCGGGCTCATACGAGAAAGGGGGAAGTTCTCTCATGTTTTCTTTCTATCCCAAGACCAAGACCTCTTGTTCAGCAGACTATACTACCTATTCGCGTAACAATGCTGAAAATCGTTATGTGCGACGAGTTGGACGACGGAGTGTTCCTACATACCAAGACCACCTCTCTGTTGAAGATTTCTCTCGTTATGGTGAGGTGCGTTGTAGTTGCGCACAAATACGTCATCGAGCTTCAGAGAAAGCTATTAAGAGCAAACCGACTCAGCGTGCAGTACTGAAGCATGCTTCGTATCAAGGACCGCCTTATACAACGAGATCATTCACGTATCAAAAACGCTCTTTTGGCTCTCTTTTGCAAAGACGAGGATTTCTTATAGCTTTGATTCTCACGCTTAGTTTGTTGGTGATTGGATCCATGACGTGGTGTGGAGCGCAAGCTGCAAAACAGACAATTGCTGCTACGGCACACGTGCATTCACCACAGGCGGTAAGTACTCTCAAATCTGAATGGCGGAAAGGAAGCATCCCTTATCTTTATCAAACCGATGCGCAGTGGTCGCAAACGCCCTATGGAGAAGATAGAATTGAGCTGTCAGGTTGCGGACCAACCTGTTTGTCTATGATCTACATTGGTCTTACTGGGGATGTACGCATGGATCCACCGGCGTGTGCGCGGTTTGCTGAGCGCAATAACTACCTTGAAGGAGGTGCAACACGCTGGTCATTGATGGAGGAGGGAGCCGAAGAGCTTGGTCTTATAAGCGAGGGTGTTCCCGTGAGTAAACAAGCGGTAATTGAAGCGCTTCAAAAAGACAAGCCTTTGATTATGTCTGTTGCACCAGGAGATTTTACCTCGGTGGGTCATTTTCTTGTAGTAGAGGCGCTCGACAATGAAGGGCAACTTATTATCCATGACCCCAACTCGCCACAGAATTCTTCCCAGCATTGGGATGTTGAACGTGTTGTAAGACAAGCACGTGGCATATGGGCATTTAGCATATAAGCCTCTTTTGTGCTCGTGGTGCTTTTGAGCCATCAAATTAGTTTTGTTTCTTCAACCTTTGCAATAAAGAATTGATTAAAGCGGATCATGGGCTTGCGTAACACAAGACCCAAAAGAAGCGCTGGAATTGCAAAAAGAAGGAGCTGGATAATATCGATCCAGAATTGATTGCCATACAATCCCGCAATGCAGGCTTGCATGGCTGGCATGCTATGAGCAAAGGGGAGCCACGGGTAGATTGCTTCGAAAAAGGCTCCGCTCATTTCAACAGGGAAGATGCCTCCTGATCCTGCCAATTGAAGCACTAAGCCAATAACAGAGATAGCTTTGCCAACATTGCCGAATGAGACAACCAGCGTGTAAATGGTGAGGCTGAATACAAATGCGGATACCCAGCAGGTGAGCAGATAAAGGAGAAGGTGCTCACATTGAACTCCAAGAAAGAAAACATTGCCAAGGGCAACCGTGGTTGCTTGTAAGAGCGCAAGGAGACCGAAGACGCCATAGCGTCCCAAATACAATTGATTGGGCGTGGGGTTATCGAGTTTTTCTCGTCTTTTTTGAGATACGTGTACTGACATGAGTACAACCATAAAAAGGGAGGCAACCCACATAGAAAGGGAGGTGTAGTAAGGGGACATGGCAGAGCCATTGTTGGCAACCGGATAAACGGCATGGCGATCAACTTTGGTAGGAGCGGCCAAGAAACTTGCGATGCGCCCTGGATCCGACCCTATGATACTTTTAACCGTCTCAAGATCTCCTGACGCAAGCGCACGATCAAGTTGTTCTTTACCTTCGTGTAAATGAGCGGAAGCTTCTTCAAGTACTTGTGTTGTATTAGTAAGGGTATCTTGCGCATGATGAAGACTTTGACTGAGGCTACCTGAGGCAGCAGTGATGCTTTCATTCATTGAATCGAGTTCATTTGATAATTCCGAAGAACTTGATTTGATAGCGGAAAGCGATGTATTGAGCTCTCCCGCTGCTTCTGCCAAGGTGGCTTCATAATCGCTTTGGATGCCAGTAAGAGAGCTTTTAGCACTTTCGAGTTGGTCGGTGATTTGCTTGCGAGCCTCTTGGACTGAGGCTGTGGTGGAGTCAATATTGGCGATGATGTTATCGATGTCATGGGTGAGTGACTCAAGGATAGTAATTGCTTGGGTAAGAGCGGGAATGGCTGGGCTTTGTGGGTCGAGCTGAGAGAGCTGATCGCGAATTGTGGTGTATGTCATGACAGAATTGGCAATATTTTGCTTTACCTGTAAAAGGGTATCCTTTGCGGCAGCGGGATCATTTTGCATAGCATCAAAAGCGCGATCGATAGCAGCTTTTATAGCATCGTAGCTTGCTGTGCTTTGACTGAGTGCCTGATTAATGAGCGCAGTTGAGTTTCCAAGCGCTTCATTAGCGGAGTTTAATCCTGATTGTGCTTCAGAGAGTATAGTGTTGGTGTTTTGGGTAAGGGTTGATGTGTTGCCTAAAAGATCAGCTGACCCATCAATAAGGGCGCAAGATGCACCCATAAGCTCAGCAAAAGCAGAGGTTTGACTAGCTGCCATATCAAGTTGCTCAATGGCGTCGTCTAAATGACTTGATAGCACTGTTGCATAGTTGGTAAGTCCTGATCCGTTCAGGAAATCCATAAGGTTTGAAGCGGTTGAAAGAGCGACCGACGTAACTGTTTCAGTGAATGTCTCATCGATCTGAACCTGAATGGCGCTTGCACCTGCATCAGTAACGCGTGGGGCGATGGCATTTTCTTTTTCGTTGGTGTAATAGATGATGCTCGAATGGGTAATATCGTCGGAAAATACCGTCATGAGATCAGCACTAAACGTTTTGGGAATAATAATGGATGCGTAGTACTGCCCTGATTCAATGCCTTCAATGGCTTGTTGCTCATCGACAAAAACCCAATCGAAATTATCATTTTCGTGGAGCGCTGAGACAACGTTATCGCCTGCGTTGATCTTAACGGGAACAAGATCAGACTGGTAGCCTTCATCTAAGTTCGCTACGGCAACTTGGATATTTTTTGTATTAGAGTAGGGATCCCAAAAGCCAGCGGTTGCAAACCAGGCATAAAGTGAGGGAACCAAGATGAATCCCACTACGACAATGGCACCAATAACGTTCGTAAGAAGGTGACGTACGTCTCCGGTGAAAATACGAAGGATGTTACGCATTAGTCTTCACCCTCCTTGCGATTATGATGCTCTGTTTCTTGGTCTAGGTCTCGAGCGCGTGCGCGTATATCTGCAAGACGGTCGTGGAATATACGCTTTTGTGCTTTAGTGTGCAATTTGGCACGAGCGCGCTCTACTAAGGTTTCATTAGGGAGCGAACTAAGCTGAAGTTGATAGCTGAGGTTTTCATTGAGGTATTCCACGACAATGAGATAGGTGTCAACAAGGATAATTGTTCCAAGCATGATGAGTAAGAGGACAATTTTTGTTTCAATATCTGAGGGCACCGTTGCTAGAAGAATGAACATGATAGCGGGTTGTGCAAAGATAGCAATCCATCCAGCCTTTATCAAAGTAGGGTAGTAACGCTTAAAGCGTTCAGCGCGTGAAACAATTTCTTCTTTAAATGCGTCTGTATCAAGAAGTGCTTTAAGAACGGTTCGAGGACGGAAATGCTCATCGCTGAGATTTATGTGGGCTGGTTCGGCTAAAAGAAGATCAGTTTCAGCGAGTTTGCGATCAAACAAAATATTAAGATTGATTGCAGTGCGTCCAATAATAAGGCCAACAAAAAAGCCGAGCGGAATGAAGAGAGCAAGACAGGCAAGGTCTACCCAATATTGCATGCCGTACATACCGCCAATTGCCTCACGCATTGCATCAATTGAATAGGTGAAGGGCAAAAGTGGATGAATAAACTGGAAAAAAGCAGGCATCATTTCAACCGGATACATGCCTGAAGATCCAGGGATTTGGAAGATTAACAAAATAGCAGCAATTGCTTTGCCAATATGTTTGAAGGCATAGGCGAGTGCATAGATCAAATTAACATTAACAAAGACAGTTAAGAGCCCTGCTGCGATAAAAGCAACTGGCGAGGCGCATTGGATGCCAAGGATAAGGTCTCCTACGCAAGCAATAAAACCTTGAGCAAGAGCGACTGATATAAAGAGAAGCCAGCGCCCCATATAGCCTTGCGCTGCATTGAATTTGGGTAGTCCCGTAGGATCAACGCGCACTTTGAGGATTGCAACTAAGATAAAGCCTGCAACCCAAAGTGCTAAGTTGGTATAAAACGGAGTGACCCCTGAACCGTAATTTTTTATAGGATCAATAACGTGTGTATCAAGCGTAACGGGAGATCCCATAAATGAGGCTATCTCATCGGCATTCAAACCGAGAACTTTTTGTACATCTTGCATAGAGAGCGAGTTGTTGAGTGAGCGAAGATCGGTTAACGTTCGTTCAAGATTTTGCTGCATAGCGCCAAGAGAGCTCTGAGCAAGACCGAGAGAATTATGTGCTTGATCAATGGTGGCTACCAGTTGCCCCATGATATCTTTTACTTGATGCAAGGTGGGAGTAAGTGAGCTGATGGCACCGCTTAATGATCCCAATGCTTGCGCAAAGGAATCAAGGGATGCTGAGAGTTGAGGAAGAATTTGCGTCGTAATAGTGGACTGCGCTTGCGTTATATTGCTGGTTGCATCTTGAATTGCGGCATTAATATCTTGTGATGATTGGTTTGCAGTAGTGATGGTTGTTTCAAGTTCTTTGTTGAGTGCCTGAAGACTTTCTATTGTTCGTGCATAGGAAGCGTTGTTCGTTTCGAGCTGCGTGATGATTGCGGCGATATCTGGATTGGTTTGCGCAGCAGGCTTAAGCTGCTCGATGATCTGATTGTTGGTGTCGATGAGTTGTTGTAGTTCAGCAAGAGCGGTGTCGATTTGGCCTTGAGTACGCAAAAGATCACCGGTAAGCGTACCAATGGCAGCGTTTGCTTGAGCAGAGGCAAGACCAAGTTGTGTTGCTCCTGTGCCAATTGCGGTAGTGACTTCAGAGGCATAGGTGTTGGTGTCTTGTCGGATCTTAATCAGTGTTTGACTGGCTTTATTAATTTCACTGCTCAAAAGTGGGATTTGTGCAATGAGTGTGTCAAGGGTTCCTTGCGCAGTAACAATGGTATCTTTGCTCGCATCCAGTGCAGGATTGAGATTATCAAGTGACTCATAAACATCTGCAAGGGTTGAGTTGGCAAGTGAAATACTCTCCGTCAGTCTCCCGTCAACATTGTGTGCATTGTCATCAAGAGATATGCCTGCTTGTTTGAGAATACCCACGACAGTTTCGCTGACTGTCGAAATAAAAGCAGAGTTAATTTGCGTATCAAGAGTGGTAGCGCCGGTGTCAGTAATCTTAGGTGCTACGGCAGAGGGCTTCTCATTGACGTAATATTCAATAGCGGGTTGTGTGTAATTGCCTTCAAACACGCTGGTGAAGTCTTTACTAAAATCAGCGGGAATTATAATTGCAGCGTAGCATTCGCCAGAATAGACCTTATCAAGCGCTTCTTGCTTACTATTAACAAAGGTCCATCCAAGTTGATGATTTTCGTGGAGTTGATCAATTACCTGATCTCCAACATCAAGGTGCCCTGTAAATTTGTTGTCTGCGCCAGCATCTTCGTTGGCAACAGCAACGCTCAGTGCTGCTGTATTAGCGTAAGGATCCCAGTTTGCTTCGATGCAGTACCAAGCGTACAGAGAAGGCATAAAGGACATGCCAAAAATCACGATGAGTGCTAAAGGGGTGTGAATGAGCCGCTTGAGATCGCGTACAAAAATTTTGAACGCCATCTTCATGTGTTACCCCTCCTTTTTCTCTCTGTCCGTGTCGTATCCCGGCATTGTTTTTGTACGGTAGCCTGCAATGAGCGCTTATAGTCATGGTATCGAAACCCATGCACTCCAGAGCAATTCGTTGCGCAGTTGATACGTGCATGATGATAACCATTCATGATAGGCAACTTTGTCCGTTTTTGTGTGATTATTGGACATCTGTGGCGAAAATCTGGGTTGACGACCGTACTATAACGTGATGTTCACTAAGCTGTGGAGAATTTATATAAAAAGCGATGGGATTATATATAACCCCATCGCTTCAATCTGTGTGAAACGCTTTATATTTTGCTAATTATCAGAAAGCTATTCGTATGAGATATGAGCGTGAATCTCTTGTAATGACATCACACTTGGCTTGTCTGTTTCCTTTACCGCTTTGATACCTTGGGCACTTGCGAGGGCTGCCGCCATAGTAGTCATATAAGGGATATGGGCTTTGATGGCAGTCTTTCTGATATAGGAGTCATCAGCAGCGCTTTCGGCGCTCGTTGAAGGCGTGTTGATGACCATAGCGATATCACCCTGCTCAATCAAATCAATCAGATTTGGATGACCTTCAAAGGATTTTTTGACGAGCTCGGAGTCAATGTCTTGTTCTGATAAGTAATCATGCGTTCCTTGGGTAGTAGCAAGTCTAAAGCCTGCATCAATAAATGCTTGCGCTACAGCAGGAAGCTCTTCTTTGTCACGGTTAGAAACAGAAATTAATACCGTGCCTTCAAGAGGAAGAACGGTTTGGGTGGCTTCTTGTGACTTAAAGAAGGCCTCACCAAAGCTGGGAGCTAAACCAAGAACTTCGCCGGTTGAGCGCATTTCAGGCCCTAAGACGGGGTCAACTTCAGGGAACATGTTGAAGGGGAAGACCGCTTCTTTAACACCATAATGTGCATAATGGGCTTCTTGTAAACGAGGCACAGGTGAAGATAGACCAGTAAGAGGAGCAGTCATAACTTCGGTTGCAATCTGTACCATCTGAATGCCGCACACCTTAGATACCAGAGGAACCGTGCGGCTTGCACGAGGGTTAGCCTCAAGTACATAGACGGTATCACCCTCGATGGCGTATTGGATATTCATCAACCCTACGACATGCATAGCTTCAGCAATCTTTTTGGTGTAGGACTTAATGGTTTCAAGATGTTCATCACTAATAGTAACGGAAGGTAAGATTGCAGCAGAGTCACCAGAGTGAACGCCGGCAAGTTCAACGTGTTCCATCACTGCAGGTACGAATGCATTAGTGCCGTCACAAATAGCGTCGGCCTCACATTCAAGAGCGTGGTTTAAGAAACGGTCGATCAAGATGGGGCGGTCAGGTGTTACACCAACTGCGGCTGCCATATAGGAGCGCAAGTTCTCATCGTCATAGACAACTTCCATGCCACGGCCACCCAAAACGTACGATGGGCGAACCATAACGGGATAGCCAATAGAATGTGCAATTTCGAGTGCATCATTGGTAGTGACAGCCATGCCTGCCTCAGGCATAGGGATGTCAAGCGAATCCATAATGGCACGGAAACGATCACGATCTTCAGCCAGATCAATAATCTCAGGGCTGGTACCCAAGATAGTAACCCCTGCTGCTTCAAGTTCACGTGCTAAGTTGAGTGGTGTTTGGCCACCGAATTGCGCAATAACACCGAGCGGCTTTTCTTTCTCATAAATAGAGAGGACATCTTCAGCGGTTAAAGGCTCAAAATAGAGTCTGTCGGAGGTGTCGTAGTCGGTAGAAACCGTTTCAGGATTGCAGTTAACAATGATGGTTTCAAAGCCAAGGCGCTTGAGTGAAATTGCGGCATGAACACAGCAGTAGTCAAACTCGATGCCCTGGCCAATACGGTTTGGTCCGCCGCCTAAGATCATGATTTTGCGACCTGGCGCTGCAGGTGCAGAATCAGGTGCATTGTAGGTTGAGTAGTAATACTCAGAGTCAGCCGTTGAGCTTACATGTACGCCTTCCCAAGCTTCTGTAATACCAAGCTCTAAGCGATGGGCGCGTATGTCAACTTCAGGAATATTGAGAAGCTGTGCCAAATAGCGGTCAGCAAAACCATCCTTTTTAGCAGTATGGAAAGCGTCATCTGTAGGGAAGGTGTGAGGGTGAGCAGCGGCATGGGCAAGGAGCGCTTCTTCCTCATCAACCAGTTCTTTCATTTGCTCGATAAAGTAAGCCTTGATGTGGGTTAGCTCATGTAACTCTTCAACCGTTGCTCCTTTGCGCAGCGCTTCGTACATCATGAACTGACGCTCACTGGTTGGGGTAGCGAGTAAATCAAGCAGTTCATCTTTGGAAAGTTCGTTGAAGTTTTTAGCAAAGCCTAAGCCATAACGGCCGGTTTCAAGAGAGCGAATAGCTTTCTGGAATGCTTCTTTGTAAGTTTTGCCAATAGACATAACCTCACCAACGGCACGCATTTGCGTACCGAGTTTGTCTTCGACGCCCTTGAATTTTTCAAATGCCCAGCGCGCAAACTTCAAAACAATGTAGTCGCCACTCGGAACATATTTATCAAGTGTGCCGTGCTTGCCGCAAGGAATTTCATCAAGGGTTAAGCCACTTGCAAGCATGGCAGATACCAAAGCGATGGGAAAGCCTGTTGCTTTAGAGGCAAGGGCAGAAGAGCGAGAGGTACGCGGATTGATCTCAATGATGACATCGCGATCAGTCTTGGGGTCATGTGCCCATTGAACGTTGGTGCCACCAATAACTTGCACCGCTTCAACAATCTTGTAGGACTTTTCCTGTAAGCGCTTTTGCACCTCATCAGAAATGGTAAGCATGGGAGCCGCGCAGAATGAGTCACCGGTATGAACACCCATAGGGTCAATGTTTTCAATGAAGCATACGGTAATCATTTGCCCCTTGGAGTCACGCACAACTTCAAGCTCGAGCTCTTCCCATCCAAGAACTGACTCTTCTACTAAAACCTCGTGAACAGGACTCGCTTGGAGTCCGCGTGCTACGACTGTACGCAATTCTTCTTCATCAAAGACAAGGCCGCCGCCGGTACCACCCATGGTGTAGGCGGGACGAAGCACGCAGGGATATCCGAGACGCTCTGCAATAGCAACCGCATCATCAACACTGTAAGCTACTTCAGAGCGAGCCATTTCAATGCCCAAGGATGCCATAGTTGCTTTAAATGCATTGCGGTCTTCACCGCGTTCAATAGCATCAATCTGGACACCAATAACTTTAACGTTGTATTTATCAAGAATTCCTGCATTGGAAAGTTCTGCAGCAAGATTTAAGCCCGATTGACCACCAAGGTTTGGGAGGAGGGCGTCAGGACGCTCTTTTTCAATAATGCGCTCGATGCGGTCAATATTGAGCGGTTCAATGTATACCGCATCAGCCGTGTCAGGGTCTGTCATGATAGTAGCGGGATTTGAATTAACTAAGACAATCTCATAGCCAAGGCGGCGAAGTGCCTTGCAGGCTTGAGTGCCAGAATAATCAAACTCGCAGGCTTGTCCAATGATGATTGGACCGGATCCGATGATGAGAACTTTTTTGATGTCGTCGCGTTTGCTCATAATCACCCCTGGTTTAAATTGCCTCAAGCACGGTAATGTTTTCAAAATAAGAAAGCCAAAAAAGCTTCTCTTGATTGTAAAGGATGACGCTTGCAGAGAGCTTGGCAATACGGTCTTATGAACAATAATTTTTGGTGTAGTACTATGGGATAATTGCTCGTAAGAATTCTCATTAGTTTGTAGAGATAAGGAGTTTTATCGTCGTGTTTGGATTAAAGACTGAAAGCTCGTTTGACGCTGCTCACTTTTTAACGGATTACCATGGGAAATGCGAGAATCTCCATGGGCATCGCTGGCGCGTTGTAGTCTATATCGAACAACAGCAGTTGCAAGAGAGTGGCACCATGAAAGATATGGTGCTTGATTTTGGTGATTTCAAGCAGGCAGTGCGCGATTTAACCGAAGAACTTGATCACAGCTTTATTGTTGAAGAAGGGTCGCTTAAAGAGCAAACACTTGCGTGCTTACGTGAAGAGGGGTTTGAGCTTTCGATCATGCCCTTTAGAACAACGGCAGAAAATCTTGCGCATTATTTTTGTGATCGTCTTCAAGCACAGGGTTTGCCGGTAGCGCGTGTTGAAGTTTATGAGACTCCCAATAACTGCGCATATTATGAGGTTGGAGATCGCGCGTAAATGAGTGTTGGGTATGACATATCAGCACCTCTAAGCGTCCCTTTGGCAGAGCGTTTTATTTCTATTAATGGAGAGGGGCAGCGTGCAGGATATCTGGCATGCTTCATTCGTTTTCCGCACTGTAATTTGCGTTGCTCATATTGCGATACCATGTGGGCAAACGAAACACATTCTTCATTTGAGGAGATTGCGCTTGTAGATCTTGTCGATTGGGTTGCTCATGCAGGTGTTTCTTGTGTGACCATAACAGGAGGCGAGCCGCTTTTGCAACGGGCGCTTCCTGACCTTTTGCATATGCTTGATGCAACGTGTCCTCATCTTTGGGTTGAGCTTGAAACCAATGGATCGCGTCCTCTTGATATCTATGTAGATATGCGTAAAGCATTCGATGCGCACAAGGGAATTACGTTGAGTTTTACGATGGATTGGAAAACCCTATCGTCAGGCATGAATGAGCTTATGTGCGCTGATAATCTTTTGTTGTTAACTAAGCGCGATACGCTTAAATTTGTTGTGGGGGATATAACGGATCTTGATCAGATGCGCACGCTGTGTGAAAAGCTCGATCTTTTCAAGCGCACGAATGTCTTTATTAGTCCTATCAGCGGCATTATTGATCCTGCAGATATTGTTGCATATATGCAGGAGTATCATCTGCGAGATGCGCGTTTGCAGCTTCAACTGCATAAAATTATCTGGCCTCATGAGGTTAAAGGAGTATAGATTTTATGGCAACAAAGGTAGTCGTGCTCTGTAGTGGCGGGCTTGATTCAACAACACTTTTGGCGCAAACCGTGCAAACTTATGGTGTACAACAAGTGGTTGCGCTTTCAATTTTTTACGGACAAAAGCATCACCGCGAATTGCAGGCTGCTCAGGCGGTGAGTGAGTATTATGGGGTTGAGCTTAAAACACTCAATCTTACGGGCGTATTTGCGGAAAGCAATTCATCGCTTTTAACCCATTCTGATCAAGCAATTCCAACAGAGAGTTATGCAGAACAGCTCAAGAATTCAGATACCGCGCTCGTAAGCACCTATGTTCCTTTTAGAAACGGACTCTTTTTGTCAGCTGCGGCATCAATGGCGCTCTCTCTTAAGGCTTCTATCTTGTTCTATGGCGCTCACCATGACGATTGGGCAGGAGATGCCTATCCTGATTGTTCGCAAGCCTTTGTTGAAGCCATGAATAGAGCTATCGTGGAGGGTACGGGCGGAGAGCTGCGGCTTGAGGCTCCTTTTGTTACGTGGTCAAAAGCTGACATTGTGCGCGCGGGTCTTGCTCTTGGTGTTCCGTATGAATTGACCTGGTCGTGCTATGAAGGTGGCGATGAGCCTTGTGGGATCTGCGCGACGTGCCTTGATCGCATCCGCGCCTTTGAGCTCAATGGTTGCACTGATCCTTTATTGCAGCGCAATTAAATGTGTATGATTTCCGTAAACGCTACCAAGAGAAAGAGTTAATCGTATGACAACACCTTCAACAAGAGAGCAAGAAGCAGATATAACGCTGCTAGGAAATCAAAACGTTGCGTATATCTGCGATTATGCTCCTGAGATTTTGGAGACGTTTGAAAATAAGCATCCCGATCGCGATTATTTTGTAAAGTTTAACTGTCCTGAATTCACCTCACTTTGTCCCATCACAGGACAGCCCGACTTTGCAACAATCTATATTTCTTATGTGCCGCACGTGCGCATGGTTGAATCAAAGAGTTTGAAACTCTACCTTTTCAGCTTTCGCAATCATGGGGATTTTCATGAAGATTGCGTTAATATCATCATGAATGACCTCATCGCCTTAATGGATCCCAAATATATTGAGGTGTGGGGCAAATTTACGCCACGCGGGGGCATCTCTATTGATCCGTATTGCAATTATGGAAAACCAGGAACGCGTTGGGAGGAAGTTGCTTGGCAACGTTTGAGCCAGCACGATTTACATCCTGAGAAAATCGATAATCGCTAAGGAAAGGGGGAGGGGACATGCGTATCGGTCCTCAGCAAGTTGTTTGGATTGCAGGCGCTTCGGGACGCATTGGTTCTGCGCTCTTACGTCTTATCGACCATGGTAAATATGCAGTAATTACTTCTGATAGGGAAGTCGACATTACTGATCTTGATGTTGTGACCAATTTTGCTGCTGTCAATCGCCCTGATATTGTCATTAATTGCGCGGCACTTCTTGCGTCAAGTGATGGCGCTATCGACAAGCTCGAAGCCTATCGTCTCAATGCGTTAGGCGCGCGCAATATGGCTGTTGCAAGCGAGGCGGTAGGTGCAACTATCGTTCATTTTTCAACTGATGATGTCTATTCAGGTAAAGCTCGCGTACTTGTTAATGAGTTTGACACTCCGCGTCCTACGCATATATACGGTCGCTCAAAATTGGCGGGAGAAACCTTTGTGCGTGAGCTGAATCCACAGCATATTATTCTGCGTTCTTCTTGGGTCTATGATGATCGTCCTGGTCGGATCTTTGATCAGGTGCTTGAAGCGGGACGCACTGGTGTTCCTATTGAGGTGGCTGCCAATCAATTTTCTTCACCAACATCAACGCTTTCAGTTGCTTCTGCAGCGTTAGCAATTATCGAAGCTGATGAGTATGGTCTTTTTCATATTGCTTCACGCGGAACCTGTTCGCGTTTTGAGTTCGCAAAATGCATTCTCGATCTTGCTGGCCTCTCAAGCCAAAACTTGATTGGTAAATATGATGAGGCGGATGCCTATACCATCGAACTTGAAGATCTGATGTTGGAGTTGACGGGTGTTTATACCATGCCTCGTTGGGAGGAAGATCTTCATATGTATATGATTTCTGCCGGACTGCTTGCGGAGGAGGCTTAGATGGAGGTCGTTAATCATTTAGCACCCAAGGATCCGGAGAAGAAGCGCAAAAAACTCGGTCTTACTGCAAGCATTTTGCTCGCTTTGCTTTTCGGGCTTATTGTTGGTGTCATCATTCATTATTGTCTTCCAGGCGATGGGTGGTTTGATGAATACATCGTTGAGGGCTTGTTTTATGTGGTTGGACAAGGATTCATCCGTTTGATGCAAATGCTTGTTGTGCCGCTTGTTTTCTGCTCGATTGTTTGCGGTGCAGCTGCTATTGACATTAAAACATTGGGCACGGTAGGCATTAAAACCTTATTGTTTTATCTATGTACCACCGCAATTGCTATTACGATTGCTCTCTCTATTGGCAATCTGATCAATCCCGGTGAAGGCGTAGATATGTCTTCTATTGTGGCAAGTGATACGGCAGCTTTAGGCGCAGCTCAGCAGACCTCAATCTCTGAAACGCTTTTAAACATTATTCCTAAAAATCCTCTTGGCGCACTTGCTGAAGGAAATATGTTGGCCATTATCTTTTTCGCCCTCTTCATTGGTGTTATTTTGGCCATCATGGGGCGTCGTGTTGAAACCGTCCATGCTTTGTTTGAGCAGTTCAATGACATCATGATGAAAATGACTTCCATGGTGATGTACGTTGCTCCTATCGGTGTGTTTTGCTTGCTTGCTCGCACTTTTGCAAACATAGGGTTTGATGCATTTTTACCTATGCTCAAATATATCTTTGGGGTTTTGGGTGCGCTTGCTGTGCAGTGTTTGATTGTCTATATGCTGTTGCTTGTTATCTTTGCGCGTGTCAGTCCGCTCCTCTTCTTAAAGAAGTTTGTCTCGGTGATGGCATTTGCATTTTCAACCGCAACCTCAAATGCAACTATTCCGTTAAATATTGAAACGCTCGAGAAGAAAATGGGCGTTGACCGCAGAGTGTCCTCATTCACTATTCCGTTGGGCGCAACTATCAATATGGATGGTACTGCTATTATGCAGGGCGTTGCGGTTGTTTTTACGGCTCAGATCTTTGGTTTCCAATTAGGTCCTATGGAATACGCTACCGTAATTGCAACAGCTACGTTAGCTTCTATTGGAACAGCAGGTGTGCCGTCTGTTGGCTTGATTACCCTTTCGATGGTATTCAATTCTATTGGTCTTCCTCTTGAAGGTATTGCACTCATTATGGGTATTGACCGTATTTTAGATATGGCGCGCACCATGGTTAACATCACAGGAGATGCAGTTATAACAACTATTGTGGCAAAACAAGCAGGTGATATGGATCTTGCAATCTTTAATAACCCCGATGCTGGTAAAGAGGTTGATGAGGTAAAGGTGGCCGTTAGCTAGCTACTAATCTTGTTGATCAATGCTCAATGCGGGATTTAATAAAGTCCTCAACATCATCTTCTTCGATAGCAAGCGCGTAGGCGAGTTCGGAATGGAAACGTTTACGCGCTTCTTTTTCAAGACGAAGATATGAGGTGGAAGGATGCTTGCCGCATTCGGTTTGTTCCATGATGCGCGAGTGCATACTCTTAACCACGCAAATAATATCTTCGATATTGTTGCTTCTTAAAAGCGCGCGGAAATGATCCTCGATCGCTTTGTGGCTTTTGTCGGTAAAGGCATCAATGGAAATGACTTCAACATTGTCAATAAGATCAAGCGCTTCTTGTTTGCTGATAGTAGGGCGTAATGCGTCTAAGCGTGATTCGGGTAAAAGCACTTTGCCTAAGCGTTCATTGAGTGGTGCTAGACTATAGTAGCTCAACGTTTTGCTGGGGTCTTGGAAATCAGGACGTTGCTCAATAGCAACAATTTCGCATACTCCGTAATTTGCATACATTACGTGGTCACCACAGCTGAAATTCATGCATACCATCTCTTTTCTGTCTACCTATATATCTCAGCAGACATCAATTCTTATAGCTAGAATACCACCGTAATTGATTGTTTTGCGGGGATGAAATGCCAAGAACTTTTTGAGCGGCGGTAATCTGGTTATTGAATCTGGTCGTTGAACCTTTTATCTGACATGCTTGTAAAAATTTTTGAGATGATACCGGTATTGCGCATAATCTCCTTTAGAATTAACTAGTCCGTTCGGGATGAAAAAGGCTCTCGGCGTGGTGCGACAGAAATTTTGCTTGTAGCAGAATGCATAAACAAAAAAATGATAAAGGCCATGGTAAGGAGGCGATAGGTATGGGTGCAATAGCGCGGTTAGGACAGTCATTGCCTCTGGTTATCGCCTTGGTGGTTCTTGCTGTTGGTATTTATTTTTTTGTTTCGTGGACTAAGTCTCCCATGCGTGCAAAAGAAGTGCTCATTAAGGTATTCACTATTTTGACCTTAGTGTTATCAGGCTTCTTTCTGCTTGCGAGCCTCTATGCCCTCTTTGAGAACAACTGGTCGGTGCTTGAACTTACGGGTATGTTTTTGGCAATTGCGCTTATAGCGCTTGCTATTACCCGCATTTGCCGCTGGCGTATGCTTAAGCGCCATCCAGAATATAAGGATAAGCGCTATCCCACCGAGTATCTCTAGGGCGCATAAGAGAGCATAGGGCGTAGAGGGCGTTTCTTATGCGCGTGCATCTCTCATTTCATGTATGAGATTACTCATTTCATCAACAAGAGAAGAGAACATGACGAGTGCCTCATCAATAGGTTCAGAGGTCGTCATATCAACTCCCGCACCTTGCAAAAGTTCAATAGGGGGCTTAGAGCAGCCTCCCGACAAGAAACCAAGATAGGCATCAACCGCGGACTGACCGCCATGCAAAATTCGCTCTGATAGTGCGATAGCAGCAGCAAAGCCAGTGGCGTATTGGTAGACGTAATACTCGTAATAAAAATGCGGAATACGCGCCCATTCAAGAGCAATTTCATCATCAATAATAATCTCATCGCCAAAATATTCCTTATTGAGCTTGGCGTAGATCTCGCAGAGCAGATCGGCGGTTAAACCAACACCTTGTGCAGTGAGTTCATTGATCTTGAGCTCAAATTCCGCAAACATCGTCTGGCGATATAGTGTTGCGCGGAATTGCTCCAAGAAATGATTGAGGAGGTAGGCGCGTTCTGTTTTTGAGGTAGCGTGATCAAGGAAATAATGAGTGAGCAGCGCCTCATTGCAGGTCGAGGCGACTTCGGCAACAAAGATGACGTAATTTGAGTAAGCGATGGGTTGATTTTTACAGGACAAATAGGTGTGGATTGAATGGCCCATTTCGTGAATTAGGGTAAAGACATCATCAAGCTGTCCTTGAAAGTTCAAGAGCATTACTGGGTGCATGCCGTAGCTTCCTGCAGAATAAGCACCGGAGCGTTTACCAGGGTTTTCGTACACATCAATCCAGCGGTTATTGAGTGCCTCAGCGACAATGGCGCAATACTCTTTTCCTAATGGTTTGAGCGCTTCAAGGATGATAGCGCAGGCTTGTTCATAGGTGAACGTCATCTCGAAATCTTCTACTACAGGAACATAGAGATCCCAAAAGTGAAGCTCATCAAGAGCGAGAAGCTCTTTGCGCAGCGCAGTATAGTGATGAAGAGCATCCAGGTGGTTGTGAACCGCTGCAATCAAGTTAGTGTAAACCTCAATAGGTACTTCATTGCTTGTTAAAGAACGTTCGAGTGTTGAGGTGTAGTGGCGAGCATCCGCATAGAATTTCTGAGATTTCATCTGAGCGGCAAGAGTAGCAGCTGAGGTGTTGCGGAATTGTTGGTAGGTCGAATAAAGAGAGTGAAACGCTGAGGCGCGCAAGGTGCGATCAGGTGACATCATGAGTGGAATGTAGGTGCCATGAGTTACGGGGTGCGCGCCGCCTTCTGAATCGTGGGCATCAGGAAAGGTGAGGTCAGCATCATTTAATAATGAGTAAATATTGCCGGGTTGTTGGGCGAGATCGCTTACTTTTGCGAGAAGCGCTTCTTCGGCGGGAGAAAGTGTATGAGTGCGTTCACTAAAGATGCGATCAAACGCGCGTTTATAAGAGAGTAATTCAGGCTCATCGGTATAAAAAGAATTCATGTCCGCTTCTGAGAGTGTGAGGATTTCAGGCACTGCCCAGGCGCTTGCAGCTGAAATCGCAACGTAGAGATTCATTACTTGTGCGGTGAGATCTTGGTAGGTGGAGACACGGGTGTCTTCGTCGCTTTTGCGCTCAGTATAATTGACGAGTTTTCCTAAAGTGACACTTACTTCATCATCAAGATGCATAAATTCAAGAAGCTTTGTAGCATCGTGGGAGATAGTGCCTTTATATGCGGTGAGCTCATCAGGATAGCGTTGCGCATCAGCAAGGGCTTGGCGCAGAGCGTCATCGTCGGGATAAATATCAGTGAGATCCCAGAGATATGCGGGGTCTTGATTAACTCGTTCAGTAAGTGCCATGAGCGTGCCTTTCCGTCAAATGAAGAGCGATACCACCATATGATTATTCTTGCTTAGTCAGTATAGCGATAATATGCCGTTACTCGATAAGCTAAGCACTCAGAAGGATAGAGGTGGGTGTTTTTTAGTATGGTTGATCACGGTTAAACAAAGCACGATCAGAGAGGATCTTAGTAGACATGGATGTAGTATGTCTTGATCTAGAAGGTGTCTTAGTACCTGAGATTTGGATTGCGTTTTCAAAGGCGAGTGGAATTCCTGAGCTTTCACGCACTACCCGTGATGAACCTGACTATGACAAGCTGATGCAGTGGCGCCTGGGCATCTTAAAAGAGCACGGGTTAGGATTGCAAGAAATTCAAGATACCATTGCTACTATTGATCCTATTCCTGGTGCAAAAGAGTTTTTAGATAAACTTCGTGATCGTGCTCAGGTTATCATCATTTCTGATACTTTTACTCAGTTTGCTAAGCCGTTGATGAAGAAGCTAGGTATGCCAACGCTTTTCTGCAATGAGCTTGTTGTTGCTGATGATGGAAAAATTGCCGGTTTTACCATGCGCTGTCCTGAGTCTAAATTGACTACGGTACGTGCCCTGCAATCCTGTGGGTTTGATACTATTGCTGCTGGAGACTCGCATAATGATGTCGCCATGATTAAAGCAGGCAAAGCAGGTTTTTTGTTTAAAAGTACTGATGCTATTAAAGCGGCAAATCCTGAAATTCCCGCCTTTGAAGAATACGACGAGCTCCTTGACGCCATCACTGACGCGCTTGATTAAGAGAGCGATGGGGCGGGTGCGTACCTCATTAGTCTCTGCGCGAGATGTGTGGAACTTTAGCCGCAAAACAATGGCAAAATTTAAACATGACGATTGCAAATAATCCTCTGTCTTAGTTTCGTCTTGTGCAAGCTACTAGCATGGGAAACAACACGAAACTAATTACGACTGCATACGCGTAGAGGCTCCCTGTGCCTTGCGCGTGTCACCGTATAAGGCAGGGGATTTTTCATGAGTATTGTTGCAGCATATGCCGTTCCGCATCCACCGTTGATTGTGCCTGCAGTTGGGCACGGTGAAGAAAAAGCAATCCAAGCTACTCGTGATGCTTATCACGAGGTGGCTCGCCGTATTGTTGATCATCAACCGCAAACGATTGTGGTGGTTTCGCCTCACGCTCCCCTTTATCGCGATGGATTTTATATCTCTTTATCAGAGGCATCTGAGGGCAACATGGCGCAGTTTAGAGCACCTCAAGAGCATCTTGAAGTACTTAATGATACAGAGTTTGAATGGCTCTTAGCCCAAGAGCTTAAAACGGCGGGTATTCTTACGGCGGGCGCTGGTAGTGATGTTGAAGAACTTGATCACGCCTCGTATGTGCCCCTCTTTTTTCTGCGTGAGCATCTTGAGGACTTTAAACTGGTGCGGGTAGGGCTATCGGGTCTTTCTTCGGCGGTTCATAGGCACGTAGGTGAGTGCATTGCTCGCGTCGCGCGTGAAACGAATCGAAAAACTGTTTTGATTGCAAGTGGAGATCTCTCCCATAAACTTACGCCCGACGGTCCTTACGGTTTTGCTGCTGCGGGTCCTGAATTTGATGCACGTATTGTTGAACTTTTTTCAAGTAACGACCTTGACGGTCTCTTTGCGCTTGATCCGCTTATGTGTGAAGCAGCGGCTGAATGTGGTCTTAGATCGTTTGAGATTATGGCAGGTGTGCTAGAGGATACTGCCTATGATGCTGAAGTTTTGAGCTATGAAGGCCCGTTTGGTGTAGGCTATGCTGTTGCTGCCTTTGAGGTCAAATCTGATGCTGCGTCAAACGATGGGACTGACGTATCAGAAGGGGCCGATGCGTCAGAAGAGGTTGACCCTTACGTTGCTCTTGCGCGGGCAAGTGTTGAAGGGTATGTCACCACAGGAGAGGCAATCAACATCCCTGCTGATACTCCTTATGAATTACGTGCTGCACGAGCAGGTGTTTTTGTCTCCCTTCATGAACACGGTGAGTTGCGTGGTTGTATTGGAACCATTAGTCCGGTAAGAGATTCGATTGCTCAAGAGATCATCGCTAATGGTATTGCTGCTTGCAGCGAAGATCCTCGTTTTGCTCCAGTATGGCCGCAAGAACTTGATTATCTTGAATATTCGGTTGATGTGCTTGCTTGTGCTGAGCCTGTTGCCTCACTCGATCAATTGGATCCTAAGCGCTACGGTGTTATTGTGACAAAAGGGATGAAACGCGGGTTGCTCCTTCCTAATCTTGAGTGCGTTGATACTATCGATCAACAACTGGGTATCGCTATGGCCAAAGCAGGAATTTCACCAGAGGAAGCACCTATTTCTATTGAGCGGTTTGAGGTGGTGCGCCATACCAAAGGAGGGGAGAGTCGTGTCGCAGAATAAGGTAATCTGCCCCGTCTGTCCTCATGCCTGCGCTCTCACGGAGGGACAGGTAGGAATTTGTGGAGCGCGTCAAGCATGTGGCGGGAAGGTGATTGACCAAAACTATGGCCGTCTTGCTTCTGTTGCTCTTGATCCTATAGAGAAAAAGCCATTGGCGCGATTCAAGCCCGGCTCAACCGTGCTTTCTCTTGGTTCCTATGGATGCAATATGCGATGTCCATTTTGCCAAAATGCCTCTCTTGCTTGCGCGCGTCAGGACACGACGCGATGGTGGCAAAGCACACCTCAAGAAGTAGTTGATATGGCGCGTTCGTTTGAGCAAAAAGGAACTGTTGAAATTGCGCGCACGCATCTCAACTATGTCTACCCTGGCAATTGTTAATGCATGCTTGTTAATACATAACGGGTTGCCAGGATCCATCGTAAAAATCACCTTGAGTTACATAACTGCCCAAGGATCACTGATGTCAACACCAGCAGCGATGAAGGCGACATCACGCGCAATTTCAGCTTCTTCGTCTGTTGGGATAACAAGAACATCGACCGTTGACTCATCGGTCGAAATACGTCTGTCTCCCTTGCCGGTTACCATATTGCGTTCTTGATCAATCTGGATACCAAATGGTTCCAATCCTCTAAAAATCAAACGGCGTGCGTAAGGGTCGTTTTCACCTACGCCCGCAGTGCATACAATCACGTCAACGCCTGCAAGCTCGAAAAAGTAAGCGCCAATCATTCGTCTAATAGAGGTCAAGAAGATATCGTAGGCAAGTTCGGCTTGCTCATCGCCCGTTTTAATAACTTCTTTCAGCGCGCGCAAATCTCCTGAAACACCTGATACACCCAAAAGACCTGATTCTCGATTCAGCATAGTATCAAGTTCAGCGGGAGTGAGGTTATCCATTTCCATAATGGCGGTAATGATAGCAGGATCAACAGAGCCCGATCGCGTTCCCATCATGATGCCATCAAGAGGGGTGTAGCCCATGGTTGTATCCATAGAAATGCCATGGTCGATAGCAGTCAACGATGCCCCTGCTCCCAAATGACAGGTAATCATCTTTAAATCACGCGGGGATTTACCCAAGAATTCAGCTGCGCGACGAGAGACATATTTGTGACTCATGCCATGAAAGCCAAAGCGACGAATGCCTTTTTCAGCATAATAGCGATAGGGTATAGGATACACATAGTTACGTGCGGGCATCGTCTGATGGAAGGCGGTGTCAAAAGCGGTGACCTCAAGAGCATGGGGCAACAGTTCTTGACAGCGGTGCAGCACGGCAAGTGCTGAAGGGTTATGAAGAGGCGCCAAATCACTCAAGCGCTCGATGACCTCAATAACTCCATCGTCAACCTCAACGGAGCAACCAAAGACATCGCCACCATGTGCAATGCGGTGCCCAACGGCGCCAACCTCATCAAGCGAGTCAATGACTGCATGGGGGTCAGTAGTGAGTGCGTTGAGGACAACTGAAAGGGCATCTGTTGATGATGCAGCTTCCGCCTGCGTGTGGCATTCGGTTTGGGCAACATGGTTTTTATAGGTGAGTTGTGCATGAGGTGTACCCACGCGCTCAACCACACCGGAGAGTAACACCATAAGCTTAGGATCTGTCGCAAGCGCTTCAGAAGGTGGCATTTGCGACAGTGATGCCTCGTCAATAGGGTCAAGATTGAACAGCTTGAATTTCAGTGAGCTTGAGCCTGCGTTGACTACAAGAATTTTCATCGGCCACTCACCTCACGACGATATTGTTCTTCAAGGGTGCGAATAGTTTCATGGAGCTTGTCGTTATCAACAGGCTTTGCTAAATACCCAAGGGGATCAACGCCAAAGGGTTCATCTTGGTAGTCACTAAATGCAGTCATGTAGATCAACATGGGGACATGATCCATGGCGGCAACGGCATCAGCAAGAAGGGTTGTGCCAGCACCAACAATGTTGTGATCGATAAAGGCTACGTCAATGCGTGTGTCTTTCATTTTGGCAATAGCTTCTTGCAAGCATACTGCCTCAGAAACAACGTGCACGCGTCCCGTGCGTTCCAGTTGGTTGGTAAGTTCAACGCGGGCGGGTGCCTCATCGTCAACAATCATTGCTTCGAAAATCATAGTTCAGTACTTTCTGCTAACAGGTGGGTGTTTGCAGCCAAGAAATCCAAGCATCAAGTTCACGCTGCGTTTGCGCTCGTCCTTGATCATAAGCGGCTTCCAGTTGTTCATAATCCACGGTTTTGTTGGATAGCGTCATGGTTTCAGGATAAAAGACATACGCTTTGCCTTGAGCCTCCAAAGCTTTAATCTGGTCAGAAAGCGCATTATAGTGCCGCCATCGGTTGATCGTGGCTTGTGCTACTGCGGGCTGTTTTTTAAAGACAGTTTTGAAGAGTTGCGCAACAAGCGGATTAAGGGGCTTTTTGCGGTAGGTCTTTTCTTGGGTGCGGACAATAAAGAAGCGTTCAAACCCATCGTTGCGAGCAGCTTGAAGGGGGATTCCCCAGCTTGAACCCATACCACCGTCAAGGCAGGTGCGACCATCAATTTCAATTGGGGGCATAAAAAGCGGCATGGATGATGAAGCGCGCACACGACGCATTAACTCATAGGTGTTGGGCATGTCCTTTTTGGCAAAGACAAGCGTTTCGCCTGAGTTGCAGTCAAACGATTCGATGTGAACTTGAGCCGGGTTGGTGGCAAACGTGTCGTAGTCAAAGGCGAACACTTCATTAGTTCCTTCAAGCTCGGCAGTGATGCCTTCATAGAGATAAGGACCATTAAAAAATCCGGTGCCGCGTATCATGGATTTCCAACCACCAAATTTGGGGTCAAGTACTAGATCCGTAAACGAGGCACGTGCGCGCTCGCTATCACGTGAAACGTAGTTTACGGTATGACTTGACCCTGCGGAGATGCCATAAACGGCACCAAAATTGATTCCCTCTTCAAGCAAGCGGGTGACAACGGCTGCGGTGTAGGCTGCACGCATGCCGCCACCTTCGAAAATCAAGGCAACATCAGTAATATTGGGATCAAGTGAGGTGGTCATAAGCTGATAAATAAAATAATCGTGGTCTAGTCGCGGGTAAGTTTTCTATGAATACGATGAGGCTTTGATGCTTCAGAACCTAAACGGCGTTCACGATCTTTTTGGTAATCATCAAAGTTGCCCTCAAAGAAATACCATGCGCCAGGATTATCGTCTGTCCCTTCCCATGCCAAGATGTGGGTTGCAACACGGTCTAAGAACCAGCGGTCATGAGAGGTGATAACAGAGCATCCCGGGAAAGAGAGAAGCGCCTCTTCCAAACTTGAGAGCGTCTCTACATCCAGGTCATTAGTGGGCTCGTCCAAAAGAAGCAGATTGCCACCTTGTTTTAAGGTAAGCGCCAAGTTGAGGCGGTTACGCTCTCCGCCCGATAAGACACCTGCAGGTTTTTGCTGATCACTTCCTTTAAAACCAAAACTTGCAACATAGGCACGGGATGGGATTTCTGTGTCTCCTATGTAGAGATAATCGTTGCCGTCAGAGACGACCTCCCATAAACGCTTGTTGGGGTCAATGCCTTCGCGGTTTTGATCAACGTATGAAATACTTACAGTCTCGCCGATTTCAAAGGATCCTGATGTAGGTTCCTCAATACCCATAATCATTTTGAATAGAGTTGATTTACCGACACCGTTTGGACCAATAACGCCAACAATGCCATTGCGTGGCAAGGTGAAAGAAAGATCATCAATCAAAACGCGCTCGCCAAAGGATTTGCTCACGTTATGCGCTTCTAAGACTTTAGAGCCCAAGCGTGGACCAACGGGAATTTGAATTTCAGTAAAATCAAGCTTTTTGGCAGCACGTGCTTCTGCTTCCATTTGCTCGTAGCGCTCAAGGCGTGCTTTGCTCTTTGCTTGTCGTGCTTTTGGCGAGGAGCGCACCCATTCGAGTTCTTTTTCCATGCGCTTTGCAAGCTTTGCTTGCTGCTGTCCTTGAGCAGCAAGACGCTTTGCTTTGGTTTCAAGGTAGGTGGAATAATTGCCTTTATAAGGGAAGAGTTGACCACGATCTACTTCGCAAATCCATTCGGCAACGTTATCCAAAAAGTAACGATCATGCGTTACCGCAAGTACTGCGCCAGGATAGCGCGACAAGAACTGTTCGAGCCATAATACCGATTCAGCGTCCAAGTGATTGGTGGGCTCATCAAGCAGTAACAAATCAGGGGCTTCAAGCAACAGGCGACAAAGAGCAACACGTCTACGCTCGCCACCCGATAATACGGATACGGGGCTATCAGGGTCAGGACACTGCAAGGCGTCCATAGCTTGCGAGAGTCGGCTATCTAAATCCCAGCCGTTAGCCGCATCAATATCTGTTTGTAATTTACCCATTTCATCCATCAGCGCATCAAAGTCAGCATCAGGATCTGTCATCTCAACGCCAATCTCATTAAAGCGATCAAGTTTGGCTAAGATATCACCAAAAGCCATCTGGATGTTTTCAAGAACGGTTTTGTCCTCGTCAAGAGGAGGTTCTTGTTCTAAGATGCCAACCGAATAACCAGGAGTGAGACGAGCTTCTCCATTTGAGACTTCTTCAAGTCCAGCCATAATGCGCAAAAGTGTTGATTTGCCCATACCGTTAGGACCAACAACGCCAATTTTGGCACCGGGATAAAATGAAAGCGTAACATCATCAAGAATGACTTTGTCTCCGTGTGCTTTGCGCGCTTGATACATCTGATAGATAAATTCGGCCACTACTGATCTCCTTGGTATAAATGAGGATAAAAGGGGTATCCCTTATATTCTATCGGAATACCCCTTTTATCTTATGTGTGCGCTTGCGTATATGGTTTGATTGGACAGTTAGTCTGTGCGAACTGCATGAAAACGAGCTAAGTCTTCTGCATAAATTGCAAGATCGTCTCCAGGCTCTTCGAGATAGAACGCGCATGTAGCGGTACGCGGATTAGTGACTAATGCAGCGAGTGCGTCAAACCCAATCGCTCCTTCACCAATACGTGTGTGACGAACCGCTCGGCTGCCACAAGGCTCTTTGCAATCGTTGAGATGAATAGCGCATAAGTTATGGAGTCCAATGCTCTTGTCAAATTCATCTAAAACACCGTCAAGGTCATTGACGATATCATAGCCACATGCCCATACAGCGCTCGCATCAAGACAAATGCCAACATGCTCAACAAGATCAATGTGGGCGAATATGGTGGCAAGTTCTTCAAATGATGAGCCAATCTGAGTACCTTCACCAGGCATTGTGCATATAAGAAACTTGGTCGTTTGAGCGGGGGTAAGTGTTTGATTGATTGCAGAGGTAACATTTGCAAGAGCTTGTTCTTTTGGCTGACCAAGAGCACTGCCAGGGCGTACGAGATACATTTGATGGGGAATCTCTTCTGCGCGCGCCATATCTTCTGCCATAACTAAAAGAGCAAAATCGCGTGTTTTTAAATCATTGGAGGCAGGCTCAATGTCATAGGGTGCGTATGCCATAAGGGTTTTAATGTCATGTTGGTCTGCATAAGCTTTATAGGCCGCAATGTCAGTCGGATCAATTTCTTTTATATGTCCACCGCGCGGATTGCGGGTGAAATATTGGAAGGTGTTTCCCTGCATCGAAACAGTCTCTTGAGCCATATGCAAGAAACCCTTTTTTGTTGAAAGATGACATCCAATAGTAAACATAGCGTATCTCCTCAAAAGTTTTCACCATGCGGTAGGTGCACCGTAAAAGCGGTGATTTATTGCGTTTACTATGCATGCTAACTATTTTGAAGAGCGCAAGTTGCGTGATCGCAAGTCAGTAAAGTTGGCGTAACCACGATGTTGTTTTCGGATCATTAAAACGCTTCTTGGGGCGAATGCTTCCTGGGTTGATGAACACGATTATTTGCGCTTGGTATAGATAAACCAGACAAGAAACGAAATACTCATAAGGATCAGTCCGAGGGCATCAAAGGCAATAAAACGCTGAATGCTTAGTGCAGTAAGGTGACTACTTGCGGGAAGCGTGAAATAAATGATGGTCTCACCGATAAGGCCAATGCATTGTTGAGCAAGTATAACCCAGCCTAAAACAGTAAATCGCTGAGGTGAGATGATAAAGGCAGGGTAGGTTGTATTCCACATTAAAAATGCGACACCCATTCCTGCAACAGCAACAGACCCTGCTTCAAGAGGGAGATCAAACCCAGCGGCAAAAGTTGTCGGATGTATGATGTAGGAACAGGCGCACTGCACGTTAACGATAAACACAAAGGTAAAGCAAATTCGAACAATCCATGTTAATACCGTTGATCGAGTAAGTTGCTTGGTGTGACGACGTGGTCTTTTTGCGTCAGTTATGAAGGGTGTGTTCATAGATAAATCCTCTGTGGGCGTAACGTGATGTTTGGGACATGCTTGATATTGCCTACACTGATTTTGTGTGCGCTTTAGCATTTAGTGCGATAGCTATATCGTAGGTGTTCTTGCTTGTCTTTGTCGCAGTCGAGTGCTTCGGCAAGGTAGGCGTCAAATGATCCGTATGCCTCATCGACACTTGCAAAAGCAGTATCCAAAAAATGTCTGTTGGCGTAAAAGAGTACATCAATATCAGAGTCGAGTTTTTCAGCAATATGATGTGCTCCAAGGAAATCGAGCAAGGATTTTCCTGCTGTGCGCGCAAAGATGTTGGTAGCAAGATAATCTTTGTAGATGTTTTCTTCGGAAACACCCAAGATTTTTTCTATGAGTACGGCGCCCAAACCCGTTCGATCCTTTCCTTCGGTACAGTGCCATAGGGTAGATCCTGTATCGTGATTGGCGAGGATGTCTAAGAAAGTTCGATACACGTTCTTGCCTTGATCAGACAATAGGGCTTGAGGGTAGAGCGAGCAAATGATTTCAAACGGATCCTGGTTGAAATGCTCGAAGGCGCGCAAGTCGTCTTTAAAGTTTTTGCCGCCATGGGTGATACCGAATGCCTCTCCTTTAAAAACGGGAAGCTCGTAAAAGTCGATGTCGATAAACTTGTCGAGAGGATCTGGATTAGCGTTTCGTTCGAGATCGCTCCGAAGGTCAATTACGCGGGAGAGATCATGGTTATGGGTAAGGGTATCAAAGTCTTCCTTGGTTGCATGATGAAGCGCATCAGAGCGAATGAGGCGCGCAGGGGTAATTACCCAATTGTTTTCACAGGGCATACCGCCTAAATCGCGGGCGTTGTGGAGGCCGGATAAGGAGATGTGTCCAAATTCCGGAAAGTTAGGAATGGGGTTAGGGATTTCAGGTGCATTCATGCTACAGGGCTCCTCTATGGTTTATGTACTCTACAAGCTTTTTGAGTATCATAGCATGCAACAAGAAAGCTCATGGGTTATGAGTCTGAAGCGTAACGTGCATGAGAAGTGTATGAGAAGAGCAGGGAAAGTTGTCTTCTCATGTGAAGCTTGTGACAGCGACAAAACTAGAGACGACGCAGAGCTTCCCAGCCTGCCATGGTGATGCAATGAGGCAAAAACTTTCCCACGATGCGCAAGCCAAATGCCTTGAATCCGCAACACGCTACCGCAAAATGAAGACGGTTGGCAAGAAGCGCGCGCGAGACAACAGTGGACGCTTTTTGTGGGAAGAGCAAATGAGCCACATCGTGCGAGGCACCTGAATCGCGCGCAACTTTTTCAAATCCTGTTTTTACCCAAGCAGGACAAACGGCTGTAACAGTAATACCGCTGCCGTGTAATTCCCATCGCAAAGCACGCGTGTAACTGAGAACAAATGCTTTTGTGGCGGCGTAGATATTCATATGGGGAAGTGGTGTAAATGCTGCACAAGAGGCAAGTTGCAAAAGGCGCGCTCCGCGGTGCATGTAAGGTAAAACAGCGCGGGTGAGTGAAACGAGAGCACGGCAATTCAGCTCGATCATATTGGTAGCATCATTATTAGAAATATGACGCCAATCGCCAAATTTACCAAATCCTGCAGCGTTGATCAAATAGAGTACCTCGGGATGCATGTCTATGAGTTTGTGTTGCATAGTGTCAATAGCGGAAGGATCTGTGAGATCAAGTGGAATGCAAACAGTACGCGTTGAAAGTGATGCCGCCGTATCCTCAAGAGTCTGCTGATTGCGAGCAATGAGCCAAATCTCTTCTACGGCATTCAATTTGTCAATCTGGCGGGCAAATTCTTTCCCCATTCCTGATGAGGCGCCCGTAATAATAGCAACGGTGGGATGGAGATAGCTGGCGATGCTTCGCGCGACATCAACTGCAGCAGCAGAGGCAGACATAGTTTTCCTTTATGATATTTGTCGGGTTTTGCTCCGATTGTAAAAATCTGAGACCACGCGGGTAAAGGAAAATGTAGGTGCTGTTGCTAAATTGAAACGTGATGTCCTCACCAATTTCATTTATGCATCAAGAAATGCTCCGGTCTGACGATCCCATAGATGTGCGTATTCGCCTCCTGCTTGAATCAATTCAGTATGCGTTCCTTCTTCAATAAGTTCACCTTCAGAGAGCACTACAATGCGGTCAAGGGCGGCTACGGTAGAAAGGCGATGGGCAACAACGATAGCCGTGCGTCCTTCCATAAGTGTTGCAAGAGCGTCTT
Source organism: uncultured Eggerthella sp. (assembly GCA_900542265.1). GTDB lineage: Bacteria > Actinomycetota > Coriobacteriia > Coriobacteriales > Eggerthellaceae > Anaerotardibacter. Next base: position 80,847 of record UQML01000001.1, read on the forward strand.
GGACAAGTGCCTCACTTTCTGAGTCAAGTGCGCTTGTTGCCTCATCGAACACAAGAATGGGCGCATCAGCCAAGATGGCGCGCGCAATGGCAATGCGTTGACGCTGTCCTCCGGAAAGTTTAATGCCACGCTCGCCAACCATAGTGTTCATACCGTGGGGGAGTTGCTCAATAAAGTCATACGCGTTTGCCTTTTTGGCAGCCTCGATGATCTCTTCATCAGTCGCAAGGGGTCTACCATACGCAATATTTTCTTTGATGCTACGGTGGAAAAGAAGGGCCTCTTGGGGCACGTAAGCAATTTGTTGGCGCAAACTTTGCTGAGTGCATTCAGCGATGTTTTGTCCGTCAACCAATACGCTTCCTTGCTGGATGTCTGATAGGCGCAATAATAATTTGGTAAGTGTGGTTTTTCCTGATCCCGAATGACCGACAAGACCAATGCGTTGACCTGCGGGAATGTGAAGGTTGAGTTTGTCAAAAACACGAGTGTCGATATCGCCATCGGTATAAGAAAAGCCAAGATCAATAAAGTCGATCTCACCTTGGGCAACGTGTAAGGGTTTTGCGCCAACTTTATCCGCAACGAGACGAGGCTCGTCTAAGATGCGGGTCATTTCAGCCGCATCGCCAAATACTTTATTAAGACGTTGGAGCATGGAATTAATCATGTTAAAACGCATGGTGAGGTTATAGGTGTAGGTAAACATCATGACGAGCGTACCTGCGCTAATGCCAAACCAGGCATTGCCCCCTGCTGTAAAGATCGAAACCACGCTCATGATGACAACAATGATGCTTGATGTCATAATGCCTCGTTTGATAGTGGCACGCATACTAAGTGATTCTGCCTGCATAGCTTGCTGATCTGCGTCAGTAAAGAGCGTTCGCTCGTAATCTTCGCGTCCGTAGGTTTTTACCGCAAGAATATTGGTGACCGCATCGGACAAGATGCCGGAGAGTCGGTTTTGCGCTGACGCGGCGTTTGCGGAGAGAGGAAGAATTTTGCGATACATGATGTAGGCAACGTCGATGTAGATAATGAGCATAATTGAGAGGATGACGACATATCCTGGAACGATAGGAGCAAGAATTCCGATTGTGCATACGATAGCAATGACTGTGGGAAGCAGTGAAAGTAAGGTTGTTTCAACAAGGAGAGAATAGGCCGTCATAAACTTGGTGGTTTGTGTGACAAGAGAGCCACCAAAGCGGTTGGTGTGGAAAGTCATTGATTGGTTAGAAAGGGTGTCAAAACAGAGGCGGGCTAGGTTGTAATTCCCGTTAATTTCAAGTTTGAAGATGGCGTAATCTTGCAGCTTTGAGCATGCTTGCCCTACCACGTTAACCCCAATGAGGGCAAGAATATAGGGGCTAAAGACTTCCCATACTTGTTCTGGTCCGACCGAACCTAGTTGGATGCGATCTACGATAAGGCTCATAACGTAGGTATTGGCATAGGTCAAAAGTCCCACGAACCCAATCGTCGATATAATACCTAGCAAGGCAGGAGCAGGTTTGAGTTTAGTGACTTGCCAAAAGTAATATAGGGTGCGTTTTATTGTTGAAAGACGTCGTGTTTGTTTAGTAGATGTGGTCACAAGAGCCTCTTTTGAAATAGGTATACCGTGCGTGGTAAGTGCGCGCGCTATTGTATCATTGCTGCACGATGAGAGTTGCGTATGTCTTATTGTTGGGAGAAATGAGTGATATGAGTTTTGAAATTGGACTAGCACAAACCGTACACCCAAAAGATGGTGATGTAGTGGGCGTGGTTAAACGCTATGCCGAACAAGCTCGCATGTATGATGTGGATTTGTTGGTTTTTCCCGAAGCGCTTATGACGCCGTTTGAAAAGACACCTGAAGAATATCGTGCGATTGCAGAGCCGGTAGGGGGAGCATTTTCCCAGGCGATTGCCGAGTATGCTAAACGCTACGGAATATGGATTCTTTATACCATGCTAGAAGAAGCTTCTGAAGATAAGCAACCCTATAATACGGCCGTACTTGTTGATGATAAGGGCAAGATTCAAACGACGTATCGAAAGACGCATTTGTTTGATACGGACACTATTCAAGAATCCGAGCGCATTACGCCTGGAGAGAATCTTCACATACCAACTGCAACACCGTTTGGCAAAATTGGAATTGGTATCTGCTACGATCTCCGTTTTCCTGAACTCGCTCGCAATGCTGCTCTAGAAGGATGCGATGTGATGATTTATACGGCAGCCTGGCTTGATGGTCCGCGTAAGGCTGATCACTGGAAATCACTTTTGAGGGCTCGTGCTATCGAAAATGAATTTTTTGTTGTTGGCCTTTCTCGCTGCGATTCAGGCTATTTGGGTCGCTCGCTTATCGTTAATCCTTTTGGTGAGGTTATTGAAGAGACGGGGCCTATTATGGACCTGGTTGTTGCCACGATCGATCTTGAGGAAGTAGCGGAAGCGCGCGCAGCAATGCCTGTTCTTGATCATGTACGCAACGACTTGTATTAAAGACAAAAGGCAAAGGTGCTTGGTTGTGTTGCACGACCAAGCACCTTTGTTGGGTTACGCTCAAAAAGTATGTATTCTGCATGCGTCTTGCACCGAGGGTACAGGTACTTCTTTTATGAAGCGATGAGACGTTTAGCAGAGTTTGGCATGTAATAATCCATTGACTGGACTCTCACGACATCACCTGAGTGAGGAGCATGGATATATGTATCATTGCCCGTATAAATAGCTACATGGTAGCTTGATGTGGGGGATGAGCCCCAAAAAAGTAAGTCACCTTCTTTAAGTTCATTCAATGACACTGATGTGCCATAGGCACCTTGTTGGTAGCTAGTGCGGGGTAGATCAATACCAAGTGCGGTTTTATAGACGTACTGGACAAATCCAGAACAATCAAAGCCAGCAGGGGTATTGCCACCAAACCGATACGGTGTACCTTGGTGCGATTTTGCTTCAGTAAGCAGTGTATCGATCTTCTCGTGATAGATCTGATCTTGTGCTGCTTGTTCAGCTACTTCAGAGATATGATGAGATATACCTCCAAAAATATTTGAAACTGAAGCCCCGTTTGAGTCGGATATCAAAGAGCGCGTCTCTGATGTTTGGGCAGCCGACTCATCTGTCCCTTCACTTGCATTTGCAGTATTCGTGTTTGCTGATAAACCGAAAACCAACGTAATAAAAAGTGTGAGCGTAATAAGTAAGGGCTTAACTTTACTTATTAAAACCAAATAAACTTCCTAACCTCGACTACAAAATGCTTTTCAAGCCTAGCGAGACTAGAAAAGAGAAGCCAAGGTTTTGTCAGGATTATCACAGTTAGTTGACAAAAAGATAACAAAATCTCCATAAACGAACATCCTTATGGAGATTTTGTTAGGAAAATCAAACTTTAGGCAACTTTTTGGAGCTCCTTAAAAGAAGGGGCGCTTACCGCGCAGCAATAAAGTTTTGTAACCCTTCAAGGCTTTGCTCACCAACAAGGGAACCGTGAGGTTTGCCATTTAGGAAAAGAACGAAGGTTGGATACCCTTGTGGTGCATATGCGTTTGCCAAATCAGGCGATTGATCAACATCAACCTGATATACCGGGATTTTACCGCTATGAGCAAGCTGATCAACAAGTGATTGCATATGTTGGCAATGAGGGCACCAGGTTGCAAAGAACTCGACTAAAATAGCAGGCTTTTTTTCAATGGTGGGTGCGAAATTTGATTCATTAAGTTCCGGGGCCATGAAGTCTCCTTTCCGATGTAGGTACTTTTAACGTTATGCTCATCCTAAAGACCTAATAGGGAGAAAGGGAAGCTAGAGCATATATGGTTACCCCTTGTATTGTTTTTTGTTTTGAGTCTGTAAATATCACCAATACGTTGCAAACAAAAAACACTCATCTCACAAACAAATAAGTGCGGATTGCTGGCGCAAAAATATCGATACGATAAATTCAGGAAACATATTAGGGGAGGTGCACGTGATGGAATCGTTGTTTAACATAATTAGATCAAACAGTCTGTTGCAGGCTATTCTTTTTGTTGCGCTTGGTTTATTTATCGCATTTTGGCCAGGAGCAACCATCATTACAATCATTTATCTTTTTGGTGCTTTATTCTTGCTTTCTGGCATTGCTTCTATGGTGAATTATTTTCGGGTAAAAGAAGATGTTTATAGACCAACCAGCGTATTGGCTGCTGGTGTGTTCTATCTCATTTTAGCGCTTTTAGCTTTTCTGTTTCCGCAAGTAATTGCGAGCTTTTTTTCGGTAGCGCTCGGAATCATCCTAGTGCTCTGTGGCGTTGTTAATGCGGTGCGTTCGGCAGAGTTACGCCAGTATAGCAATGGTGGGAAATCGTGGATTGTCGGTCTTATTGTTGGCGTAGTTATTGCACTTGCCGGTGTGGTAGTTTTGGTAAATCCATTTGAAACAACCGCTATGCTCGTATTTTTCTTAGGGATCTTTCTCTTTATTAATGGTTTAGCTGATCTTGTTTTAGAGCTTTATACACGCAAAGTACGCAAAGAAACTAAGATATAAAGTCAAAGCACAATGTGTAGCCAATCAATAAGTGGTCAACAGCCCACGAGCAACTTCTTCAGCAATGTTTTTACCTTGAAGCGTTTCAAGAATAGTAAGACCAAATGAGAGTGCTTGACCCGGTCCGCTTGCAGTAATGAGGTTTTTATCTACATATACGCCAAGAGGTGCTTGGTAGACTTCTTCAGGAAAGTTTGTTTGTGCGCCAGGATAACAAGTCGCAGTGCGCCCCTTTAAGAGATGAAGATCAGCAAGAAGTGTCGGGGCTGCGCAAATTGCCGCTACGAGTTTGTCTTCATTCATAAAGCTTGTAAGTGCATCCATAAAGGGTTTGCAGTTTGAAAGATTGGTAACACCTAAGCTGCCACCGGGGACAATCAGCATGTCGTAGGAAAGCAGATCGACATCATTGAGTTGCTTGTCGGCGCAAACCATAACGTTTGAACTGCTGATAACCTGATCGCCATCCATGATAGAAATTGTCGTCACGTCAACATTGCCACGGCGCAGCGCATCAAGGGGTGCCATAACTTCGATGATTTCAAACCCATCGGCCAATACTAAAGCAACTTTTTTATTCATGATTCATTCTCCCTTACCTAGAAAAAGATAATGATTGCTTGCTATAATGCAACGTTTTGCTGATCGTATTCGATAAAATAAGCAATTCTTGACAAGACGTTACCCAATGCATACGTGCTGTATAGCGGCTGGTTGCAGGCGGTTTATAAGGCCTAAAAATGAACGCGTCGAGCGTGAAAAGTGCTTAAATCTTGTGAAAGTGCAGCTAATGTGCTAGAAATTACTATTAGCGCTTTACGTTTTTCTCATGGTACGGGTAGAGAGGTTGCTAGACGTATGTATAGTGTTCTTGTTGTAGATAATCAACATGACTCACTTGCACAGGTTGTGCAAGCGCTTGAAGCAAGCACGTTTGCCGGACAGCTTTCTATTAGCACGTGTAATGGGGAAGAGGGTATCAGACAATACTTAGATGAGGTCGGAGATCCTGACATCGTTTTTATAAGCATCGAACTGGGCGAAGATTCAGACAATGGCATTGAACTGGTTCAGCGCTTCTTTGACGATGGGGTTGATGCGCTTAACGCTTCTCGCATTGTTTATATTGCGAACTCCGCTGATTACTGTACGGCAGTTTATCGTACTGAGCATGTTTCTTATCTTGTTCGTCCTTACCGTGATGAGGATTTTGCTTTTGCGCTTTCTCGCGCTATTGACCATGTTGAAGCTTATCGCTCAGAGCCTCTTGGTGTTAAAGTTAACGGCAATTTAATTCGTCTTGAACCGCGCAATATTAAATACATTGAATCACGCCGTCGTAAGGTCTATATCGCGACTACGGAAGGGTCGGTTGAACTGTATGTTTCTTTGCGTGATTTTCTTCCGCTTTTACCACGCGAATTTTGCCAGTGTCATAAATCGTTTGTCGTAAATTTTGCTCATGCTGTTCGTCTTAATAACGAGGGGCTTCATCTTAAATCAGGTGATATCGTTCCCGTAAGCCAAGCGCGTCGCAAAGAGGTTCATGCGCAGTTTGTGCAGCGCATTTCTAATTTTTCGTAGAGCGTGCCAAGATCCGCTCTTCCCCTAAAGATGGTATGAGTGTATGTGCTCCAAAGAAAGGTGCGATTGGACTGAGCTTGGCACGCTATCTTGGTTATTCTGAGTCTTCTACTCGCGCAGAGTTTTCAAAGGTAAACCGACCCATTTTGATGCCACCGAGCATATGTACATGCAGATGGGGGACGGTTTGTGCGGAATCAGGACCAGTATTAATAACGGTACGATATCCCGATTCATACACTCCTTTAATCTTTGCTACCTCAGGAGCAATAGAGAAAAGATGACCAAGCAATTCTTGCGGAACGTTATCCTGAAGATCGTTATAGTGCGTTTTAGGAACAATCAAAGTATGTACGGGGGCTTCTGGCTCAATATCGTCAAAAGCAATGCAATAGTCATCTTCGTATACGATTTTTGAGGGGATTTCGCCCGAAACAATTTTACAAAAAAGGCAATCGTCCATAGGTGCTTCCTTTGTTAGAGGGTTATTGACGTCATCATGATAACGCAGCTCGGTTTAAGATGACAGGCTCTATCTCAAACCTATTCGTCGCTTGCAAAAAGGGTTTTAAGGAGGCTTTAAGGATTACTGTGTAAGCAATGCACTCAAAGGCCCTCGCGACATGATAGTAATATCGCGTGTTGCACGGGAGAGAGCGGTATATAAACGCCTGCGCGCAAGATCAGTAGAATCAAAATTAGTTTCAGATGCATCAGCAATAAGCACGTGATCAAACTCTAAGCCTTTAGCAAGATCGAGCGGCAAAACAATAACGCCGTTTGCAGGAAGTGCTCGTGATTCATCAACTACTTCGATTGTTCTTAACTCGTTATCTTGAAAAGACGGCGAGTTTGAAGATGCTTTTTCAAACAAAGTAGCAAGTTCATGAGCTTGCGCTTGAGTGTTTGTGATGATGGCGGAAAGTGAGTCAGTTGACTCGGCCTGAAGAAGACGTGCGGTGTTAAGGAGTGTTTCGTTATATATCTCAGGTGAGGGACAAGCAATGATTTCGGGTTTAGGGGCATCCCGTTGAATTGAGGTAATATGCATTTGCTCATCAGGGGCAGCAAGCTTGGCAAAGAGCGCCGTAATTTCTGGGGTAGAGCGATAACTTGTCATGAGGCTGCAGTGAGCGACTTCTTTTCGTTCGTTCTCGGCAACCTCGGCAATTTCAGCAAAGGTGGAACTATAAGGGGTGATTGCTTGATTTTGATCACCTAAAAACATTAGGTGTGCATTTTTGTAATAACGGGCAAGAATAGTTAATTGCGCCTGTGTGTAATCTTGTGCTTCATCAATCATAAGATACTTGACCGATGGGTCGACAAGGCCGGTGAGCATAATCTTAAAATAAAGCCATTCTTCGGTTGTTAATGCTTTTTCATGAGTGATACGCGTTCCAATACGTTCAATGCGAACCCAATTGTTTTGCATGATGTCGTGATGGACGGATGCGAACTTTTCCTGTAAGTATGAACGCGCGTAGGAAGCGAGTGCATTGGAGTCTTCAGTGGTGATAGTTTCTCTAAAGAGACGTAATTGCTCATCGGTGGGAAGGGCGAGAATCTCTTCTTGAGTATCTTCTTGTGCGGCAAGTGATTTGAGTCGGTTTTCAAAACGAGCCAAGAGTTCTTCTTGCATGAGGGTAATGAGATGAGGTGCTGAGGTAATATGCTTGAACTTTGCCTGTATGCTTGCAATTTGTTGTGGAGTAAAAAAGCGTGTTCCGCATGCTTTAATTTCGCGAAAATCTTTTACGGAAAATATAAATGATCCAAGAGCTTTATCAATAGCTTCAAAGTCTTTGAGTGCCGTTTCTTTTTTCAAAGGAACAGTTCCTGTGGGTACTCGTTTGGCGACAAACTCATTCCAAGTCAGTGTGGGAGGATTTTTTTCTCCCAGATCAGGAAGAACATGGGCAATGTAGCGACTAAATACTGGGTTTGGAGAGAGTAATACTATTTCTTCGGGCTTGAGTGTGTCGCGGTTTTGGTAAAAAAGATAAGCGATGCGCTGGAGCAATACGCTTGTTTTGCCGCTTCCGGCAATGCCTTGGATAAGAAGTGCGTCAACGTCTTTGTGGCGTACAGCGCGGTTTTGCTCTTTCTGAATTGTTGCGGTGATTGCTTGCATGTGAGCAGAGCGATGTTTGTTGAGTGAAGCTAAAAGGAGCGAATCTTGAATAGCAATGGTGGTGTCAAAGTAGCCTAACAACGTTGAGCCTTGGATCTCAAACTGACGGCGCAATTTAAGATCAACAGGGATAACGCGTCCATTGGCAACGTATGAGGTTGGACCGGTGTCTTGGTTGTAATATACCTCAGCAAGAGGTGAGCGCCAGTCGACAATGAGGCGTTTGTAATTCTCGTCAGAAATGCCAACTTGGCCAATATAGAACTCTTTAGGCTCTTGTGTTGGGCGAGAGGCATCTGTCAAGGTGAAAACAATTTTGGCAAAATAGGGCTCACGGAGCAGCGTTTCAATACGATTAAGTTTTTCAAGCTCATTTTCATAAGCGAGGTTATATCCATCAATAATGCGATTCATGCTTGCGATATCAGCATAGGTTTCAATAGTATCGTCGTAGGTAGCAAAATTTGAGGTGAGCTCATCGGCCATCGCTTTTTTTGTGTCGGCAGCATCAGTTTCAATTTTGGCAAGCTTTACCAGAAGTGATTTGCCAATGTCCTCAAGTTTGGTATAGGTGTGCGTTAAGTGCTCTTGTTCTTCAACAAAGATTGAATCAGATTCAGGGATGTTCATTAGAAATGGATATCCTCTCCTGTGACTAAAGCATGTGTTTCGCGTGCTATGCGGACTTCTTCATCGGTAGTGATGACGCAAATCTTAATGGGGCTATCGTCAATAGAGACAATACGATCCGTTCCTAAGTCTCCGGTAAAATCGTTTTTTTCTTTATCCAAGATCATGCCCATATGAGCAAGACCAGAGAATATACGCTCGCGCAGTTCAGCGGAGTTTTCTCCAATGCCTGCGGTCATAACCACCGCGTCAGTAACGGTCATGATAGCGTAATATTGGCCGATAGCCTTCTGTACACGATATACATACATGTCAATTGCAAGAGCTGCCTGTTTGTTGCCCTCTTTGGCGGCGGCAAGCACTTCGCGCATATCGCTTCCCACGCCTGAGACGCCCAGAATTCCTGATTCGTTGTTAAGAACGCGATCCATCTCATCGTAACCAATGCCTTCATTGCGCATGATATAGGTGATGATGGCAGGATCGATTGAGCCTGAGCGCGTTCCCATCATGAGCCCTTCAAGAGGCGTAAAACCCATAGTGGTATCAATTGATTCGCCATGATTTACCGCTGTAATCGAACCACCGTTTCCCAAGTGGCACGTGATAATGCCCATGTTCTCAAGCGGACGATTAAGCAGATTGGCTGCTTGTTGGGCGGCATAGCGGTGGCTTGTTCCATGTGCGCCATAGCGACGGATACGATGCTCGGTATAGTAGCGCATAGGAAGCGGATACATGAATGCCTTAGGAGGCATAGTTTGATGAAAGGCAGTATCGAAAACAGCGGTTTGAGGTACGTGGGGAAGTCGCTTTTTCATGTATGAAATACATGCTGTTGCCGATGGGTTGTGGAGTGGCGCGAGCGGATTGCAGGCCTCAATTTTAGTGAGTGCGTCATCATCAATCAAAATTGAGTGAGTAAAGTACTCTCCACCCGACACAATGCGATTACCAATAGCGTCAATATCAGTTAGAGCAGTAATAGGAGAGTTGGAGTCATGGATTAAGACATCAAAAAGCGTAATGAGAGCCTGTTCGATTGTGGCATTGGGGATGTCATAGCGTACTTTTTTGTGAGGCGGAAATTCGATAGTCATATACGCACTGGCGGAGCCAATTTTTTCTGCGAGCGCTTTCATTTGGCAGATTTTGCCATCAGTTTCAATGAGCTGGCATTTTAGTGAAGAGCTGCCAGCATTCACAACAAGAACTTTCATAATCATCCTCTCATAAGGGTAAGTATCTATTATGGAGCAAGTATTGATAAGACGCACAAAACAAATTGGTCTCAACTCATGGGTCTTCTCAATAATGAGGGATCTTTATTGCATTTACGCTGGTTAATAGTCTTTTTTGCGCTACGATGCATAATGCTTGAGAAGGAGGTAACTTTGAAAAAAGTTATCATGGCGCTTGCGCTCTTATTGCTTTCTTGTGTCCTTGTGGCTTGCTCGATAAACGAGGAACAAGTGCAGCCGAAGAATACTGATGTGCAAGGCACCGTTACATTTTGGCATAGCTTTACCCAAGGCGCTCGGCTTGATGCACTTGATCAAACAGTAGAGCGGTTTCAACAGGCGTACCCTAACGTGGCGGTTACTACCGAAGTGCTTACCTGGGCTGATTTTAAAGACCGTTGGCGCCGTGGTATTGAGACGGGAAATTTGCCTGACATTAGTACCGCTTGTAACATCTACGAGGTTGAAGAACTTGTTAATGCAGGCATCTTGCAGCCAGTTAATACGGTGGTTGATCGTATTGGGCGTCAGCGTTTTGCTGATAACGTACTAACTGAGCTCTCTCACGATTGCGATATTTATGGTTTGCCTTACTACTCACATGCTTTTGTGTTGTGGTATCGCAATGATTTGTTAGAAGAGGCTCATCTCGATCTCCCCCCAAACATGGGAAGAATTTGCTGCTGCCGCTAAAGCTCTTACGGATCCCGATAAGGGTATCTATGGTTATGCAGCTGCTTTAAATCCGCGTGATCATTTGGCCACCATTGATCTTCATATGTATATGAGAAGTAAAGGGGATAGCCTGCTCACTGATGATCTTAAGGCAAATCTTACTTCTGATACGGCGCTAGAAGGGATTAGATATTGGGCAGATATTTATCGGAGTTGTTCTGCTCCTGAGTATTATGACGACACGGTTGAAGAGCGATCAAAGCATTTTTACGATGGGGAGACCGCATTTGATGTTAATTCGGGATTTCATATTGCAGGTATCAAGAACAACCGTCCTGATTTACTTGATTCTATCTCATGTGTTGAGTTCCCTTTTAAAGATGAGGATTTCTCTGGTAATACGAGTGTGGTAACGCAAATTCCTTTAGTAATGTATGCATCGGTGGAGAATAAAGAAGCAACTGAGGCGTTTCTTGAATTTCTCTATCAGGATGAAAACTATCTTGCTTTTATTGATTCTGTTCCAGTAGGAATGATTCCGGCCATAAAAGATATTGCTAATACCGAAGCGTTTCAAAGTAACGAAACGCGCAAGCAGTTTGCCCAAGAAGAAACAGTAATTGAAAACGCCGTACTTTCAGGTAATGCTCCAGGGTTTGAGCATGGTGCCAATTTGCAAGCAGGTATTCTTACGAGCTCGGGTGTTATTGAGGAAATGTTTAGAGCTATTGTAATTGATGATGTGGCAGTTGAGGTTGCTGCAAAACAGGCAGAAGATGAACTCAATGCGCGGTTTGTGCAAGCGCTTGGGAAGTGAGGGTAATGTAACAAAATATTAACAACTGGCGTTCAATTCTTTTACAGATTGGGTTGTTATATGATGATTTAATAAGAGCCAATACGGACTTGAGCGCGTATTGGCTCCTTTACTCATGAGACAAGCAATTATGTAAATCGTGTCTATCTTTTTGTGTAATGCAATAAAAGATAAGAGCGAAAAATCGGATTTGTATGTATGGCTAACAACGAGCATTCATATACGTCGAACCTAGATCGTGATAATAATTATCCCGAGCTAACACCAAAGCGACCTACACCCCTACGTAAGCTTATTCTTGAACCGGAAACATTGATTGCTGCTCTTATTGTGCTTGCGCTTGTGGTGTTTGCGTCTTTTATTTATTACCAATCAACCCAAGATGAACTTTTTTCAGAACGCAGTGCGCATTTAACCGAGATCACCATCAAAGTAGCTGACCAGATTGACACCGTTATGGATGTAGGTCTTGAAAGCGCAGCGATCGGTAGTGCGTATCTTGAGGAAGCGACCCTGCCAAATCTTGATGCTCTTTTTGGTCGTTTGAGTTCTTTGCAAAAATCAGCTGAGCAGGAAGGCTCTCTATTCTTGGTATTAGATACGCAAGGAAACTATTACGCTTCAAATGGGCGCAGCGGTGCCTGGACTCTTGATGGAGGCGTGCTTGACACAAAGCGTGATACGTGTCTGATAACCTCTCTTCCTTATGATCCTATCAATACCTACATGCTTATGATGCATCATATGGATGGTCCTTGCGTTGTTGGCCAGACAGGAATAGAAATTGCAGCTATTGCGATTGCGAGCAATATGAAAACGATCCAAGACATGATGGGCGTTGATGGTTTTGGAACACAGTGCATGACCTACATTGTCTCTCCTGAAAATAAACGCATTTATCAACATACGTTTGGACAACGTTTTATTCCTGACACTAACATTATGACTACGTTGGCAAATTATCGGTTTGTTAAAGGTGGTAATGCTCAAACCTTGCAAGAGGCAATTGCTGAGCAAAAAACTGACTGCATGGAATTTATTAATGGCGATGGGACAAATTACTACGTAGCAATTACGGGAGTGGGAAAGGATTCCCTTTTGCTTTTTGTTCCTACTGACGTACTGAGTGAGAACGAGGGTAGTTACCTTCTGAGCACTATGGGCTACTTTACGGTTGTTGCGGTATTGCTCGTAGCTTGCATGGGGTATGTAGTGTCGATTGTTATTCGTTCGCGGGCTGATGAAAAGATTATTCAACAGCAAAGCGAGGCAAACAAAAAGCTTGCATTAGCACGTGATAAGGCAGAGCAGGCAAGCAAGGCAAAGACAGAGTTTTTGTCTAACATGAGTCATGATATTCGAACCCCTATGAATGCGATTATTGGCTTTACTGCTCTTGCCCGTGATCATATCGATGAGAAAGAACAGATTTCTGATTACTTGGGCAAGATTGAATCTTCATCTAATCATTTGCTTAGTCTTATTAATGACATTTTAGATATGTCTAAAATTGAGCATGGAAAAATCCAACTTCGCTATTACGATTGCAATCTTATGGTTGTTCTTGATGAGCTGCTCGTTATGGTTAGCGATCAGGCGGAGAAAAAGGGTCTTACGCTTGAGCCCCAAATTCGCTTGCAACATGCACTTGTTGAGATTGATCCTTTGCGCCTCAATCAAATCCTACTCAATATTGTAGGTAATGCGGTTAAATACACGGAGCCAGGCGGAAGCATTTATTTTACGGCTGAAGAACTTTCGCTTGACGTCGATATGATTCCTGACGTATCTCTTGCTGGAGAAGATCAGATTCTTCCTTCATCAAACAAAGAAGGTGCAGCTTATCGCTTTATTGTACGCGATACAGGTATTGGCATGAAGGAGGAATACCTCCCAGAAATTTTTGATGCATTTAGTCGCGAAAGGAACACGACGATCTCGCGTATTCAAGGAACCGGATTGGGTCTTGCGATTACTAAGCGTTTGGTAGAAATGATGCAGGGGACTATTAGCGTATCAAGCGTGCTTGGAGAAGGTACAACGTTTACGGTGACTATCCCTATGAAATTTATGACACCTGCTGAAGGACTTATTTCGCCAGAAACAGGAGAGCTTATTGAAAGTCTTTCTTCTGCCGATTGCGCTGATCAGAAAGAAAATAATGTATCGACTCTTGCTGAGCAAATAAGCAAACGATCCAGTGAATCATTAGGTGAGATATCCGAGATCAAACGAAAGATTTTAACAAATGAGCGAGTGACACCCGGTGTTACTATTCCGCTTTTACTTGCTGAGGATAATGATCTAAATGCAATGATTGTCACAGGACTTTTGGAAGATAAGGGCTTTTCGATTACCTGGGTTAAAGATGGTAAAGCGGCCGTTGATGCTATGAAGGCAGCTGATCCATCGACATACGCTCTGATTCTTATGGATGCACAAATGCCGGTAATGGGCGGACATGATGCAGCGCGCATGATCCGCAAGCTTGATGATGAGGCTTGTGCCAATATTCCGATTGTTGCACTTACTGCTGATGCGTTTGAAGAAGATAAACAGAAAGCATTTGAGGCAGGCATGAACGCTCATGTCGCGAAGCCACTTAATGCTCGCGAATTGTTTACTGCGATCGTTATGCTTTTGCCCGATGAGGTATTGTCATAAAGCATATTTTTCTTATAAATCTTGGCTTTTTTAATCTTCGACAATAATGGCCGAATAAATATCGGTATCAAGGTGAGAAGCAATGATTCCTCGAGGATTTAAAAAAGCAAGTTCCATTAAAAAGCCCATACCTACTAACGTTGCGCCGCTGCGAGCAACGAGTTCAGCTTGTGCAAGGGCGGTTCCACCAGTGGCGAGAAGATCATCAACAATAAGAACGCGATCGTGAGAGCAAAAGGCGTCTTGGTGAATTTGGATGGTCGCCTGTCCGTATTCAAGGTTGTAGCTTTGGTCGTAGGTTGCTCGAGGGAGTTTTCCTGGCTTTCGTGCCGGCACAAACCCGGCACCAAGGACATAGGCGACAGGCGCACCAATGATAAACCCGCGTGCTTCAGCGCCAAGTACTTTCGTAATGCCTTTGTCGAAAAATTGCTTTGCGATGGTGTCAATAGCAGCTTGAAAAGCTTTGGCGTCAGCGATAAGGGGCGTGACGTCTTTAAAGGTGACACTTTCAACAGGATAGTCGGGAATGTCGATGATAAGGCCGAGATGCTCAAGGAGATTATCTTTTAAATCACACCTTGAATAGTTTTTTGGAAAAGTCGTCTGCGTATTCATGGATTTATCCTTTTGTTTGCAGGAGCGGTAAAAGTAAACAATATAGTTAATCTTACTTGTTTATTGCGTTACAGCTCATTGCATTATAGGAGATGCAATATCTTTGTCATGATACGATTAAACCCATGGAGGAGGCTATTGAGAACAGATGGCGTTTCAGCGAAATGACAGACGGAAACATACTATTGCTACGAGAGTATCGGGGGCCTTTTCCGGCAATGCTCCCGAACCTTCTTCTTTTGCTGATTTAACTAAGTGTCCAGCTACCCCTTCGCTCACGGGAGAGATTTTTGAAAACACCATTGGAAATGGAGTTCAGGCGCAGGACAAAAAGAAAAGCATCGCCCTTAAAACGTTTCCCTATCTTTTAGATATTGGGGAAGCTATGCTTGATTCAGGTGCTGATGTTCATACGGTTGAAGAAACACTTGACCGTATGGGTCAGGCGTACGGTGCTACAACCATGAATGTTCTTGTTATTACTTCGGTTATTGTGGTAACGATGACCTTGCCTGATGGAAGTGAATATACGCTTTCGCGTCGTGTTATGAGTGAGGATGGAACTAATTTTTACCAGCTTGAGGCTTTAACGCGCTTATGTAATCGATGCTGTATTGAGCCTTTGCGTCCTAAGGATTTAGAAACTGAGCTTAAGCGCATAAAGAGTGTGCCTATTTCCAATATCTCGCTCTATGGTGGCGGCATATTATCTGCGGGTGGTTTTGCTATCTTTTTTGGCGGAAGCATTTTGGATGGTGCGGTAAGTGCCTTTTTTGCGGTACTGATTTGCTTTGCACTTAAGCATTTGCGCTCATTCACTCCAAACACTATGATTTTTAATTTTGGAGTATCGTTTGCTATTGGCTTGCTTATCGTGCTGAGCGCCCATATTATTCCCACGCTCAATACTGATATGGTTATGATTGGCGACATTATGCTGCTTATTCCTGGTGTTGCTATGACTAATGCAACGCGCGATATGCTTTCGGGGGATACCATTTCTGGTGTCATGCGTTTTGTAGAGTCACTGCTTTGGGCAACGTCTCTTGCGTTTGGCTTTATGGTTGCTTTGTGGCTCGGGAGCGTGATGTAGGATGCCTGTTGAAGATATATTTCAAATAGTGATCACGTTTATTGCGTCGATGGGGTTTGCGCTCTTTTTTAATGTATATCGATCCCATATTCTGGCTGCATCATTAGGCGGTGTGATGACATGGGTTATCTATAAGCTTGGCGTCTTAATCGTAGGAGGGGCGTTTGTCCCCTGTCTCATTGCATCTATTTTTGCAGCCTCGTATGCTGAACTTTTGGCATGGCGCACCAAAGCACCGACTCCTGTGTTCTTTCTTATCTCTGTTATTCCCATGATACCGGGACGTGTTCTTTTTTTTACGATGAGTGAGGCGGTGTCACTGCAGTGGGAATCATGTGCTCAATATGCAGTAACCACGCTTGAATTTGCAGCAGCTATTGCAGCGGGCATATGTATTGTGACTGCCGTGGTGCAAACGTACAAAATTGTACGTTTGCGCATCAAGAAACGCCACGAGGTCTCCTCTTAAGAACGTAGTGTAGAGCGATGATTTAAGTCTTTGTTCTGGCGAAGGGGAGTTTCTGGCAAATAATGGTCAAGAAGCTGAGTGAGTTTATCTAAATTCAGCGGCTTAGTAGTATGTGCGGTAAAGCCAGCACGCTTGGCGCGTCGACGACCCTCTTCAAATGCATCAGCGGTAACGGCAATAATGGGAATTTCTGAAGAGTCGCTGCGATCAAGGTCTCTTATGGCGCGCGCGGCCTCATCGCCATCCATATGAGGCATACGCATATCCATAATAATGATATCGTAGGTGTAGGGAGTAGACTGAGCGACGGTGCGTACTGCCTCATCGCCATCAGAGGCCTCATCAAACGTAAAGCCTTGATTGCGGAGGTACTCATTGAGTATTTCACGCGAAAGGGTATCGTCATCAACGACGAGCGCATGGTATCCGTTGAATGACCGCTTTTTTGAATATGCGTGCACGTTGTGTTCGTGGGCTTTAATGAGGCGGTCTTCGTTGGTGAGTTCAAGGGGGAGTGAGACGGTAAAATGTGATCCTTTTCCAAGTTCACTCTCGACTTCAATTGTGCCACCCATTAAATGAACGAGCGACTTAGTAATGGTCATGCCTAAGCCTGTTCCTTCAATGCGTTGAGGATAAGCTTGTTCATCACGCTCAAAAGGTTCAAATATTTTGTCGAGGAAATCAGGATTCATGCCGCATCCGGTGTCAATAACTTCGCATACAAAAGAGGTGTACCCTTTAGGAGCAAAAGATCGCTCACGCATAATAACCTGAACGGTTCCTCCTGCACTCGTGAATTTGAGCGCGTTGCCAATAATATTAACGAGAATTTGTTCAATGCGTAGTTTGTCGGCATGCACATTAGTATGGACAAGGCGCTCGGTATCTACCGTAAACGTAATGGTCTTTTTACGTGATTGCTCCTCAAACAACAGTACAATGCTTTGTTTGAGTTCTTCAAGCGAGAAAGGCTCTTCATTAAGCGTGATTTTCCCTGACTCAATGCGGCTCACATCAAGGATGTCGTTGACGAGGTTAAGGAGATGGTTGGATGAAAAAATGATTTTATGAAGGCAGTCTTTAACGCGATCTATGTCATTGATATTATCAAGCGCAATATTGGCAAACCCGGTAATAGAATTCATGGGTGTGCGAAAATCGTGGCTCATATTAGTAAGAAACGTAGATTTGGCTTCGCTTGCATGCTCGGCAACTTCAAGGGCGGTTTGCAGAATAGCTTTCTGCCGCATTTGTTCAAGAATCTCGTTAGTGGTATTGCGCACCGCAATTAAGACATTGGTGTTGTCATGGGGGATGCGCAAAATACGCATCTCTCTAAAATCTTCTCCTTCTTGAACCATGCGACGAAACGTGATGGAGTAGTCACCAGCGCCATCTTTAATACGCTGATTTAATACATCACGAGACGATTCGTGGAGAAAGCGCGTGCGATCAGCGGGCTCAACGAAAGTGGCACAGTATGATTCAATAAAGGTTGAATAGCGGGTGCCGTCTATGCCCATGTGGGGATTTTCGTTGTCGACTTTTGTTGAGTCAACACGATACGGAATAATATGATCAGCGTCCAGATCAACCAAATAGAGGGCAAAGTTTTCGCGAGAAAGCGACTCAATAATATCGAGTCGTCGCTTGTTTTCTTCTTCTGCCTGTTTAGTTCTCGTAACGTTTTCTAAGAGGCCAAACGTAAAGCGTTGTGTTTGGCCAATGTGAGCCAAACTAACGCGAAACCATCGTCCATCACGCGCTTTGCGTTCGTAGAGAATGCTTTTCTTTCCACTAGAATACTGCAGGGTGTTACTTTGTTCAGAGTCATTATAATTTTCGATCTCAAGAACCTGATCGCCAAAAAATAATTTATTAAAGTCTTGCAAGGAGAGATAGCGCTCATCAAGGCGGCACAGATCACGTGCGGATGAGGTAAGAAGCATGATGTCGGTTATCGAATCGTAAAAAATAAGCCCCGCTTCAATATTTTCAAAAGAGAGGTGTGATTGAGACACCCAGGACGTGACATCCTGAATAGAAAAGGCGCAATAGGGAGGTTGAAGCGGAAATACCATAGCATGGAAGAATTGCTCAAGTGCAACAGAAACAGAATCGAATTCGCTTGCGATACCCTGAAAAGCCGCTTGGTAAAAATGGTCGCGCCAGGTAAAGTCACTATTGGGCCAGATTTCATAAAATCCCTTACCGATGAGGTTTTCGGTAGGGGTGGTCCAATAGGCTTCCATGGGCTTATTGATATAGCGGTAAATACAATCAACAGGCTGATTATTCTCATCTACCGTAACTTCTGCAATGCCAAACGGCAACGTAGAATGATCAAAAATGAATTTACAATCATCGAGCAAAGTCTCCATGAAGACTTCCTTCCTCGATCCCGGGCTAATTGAAAATTTCAATTCCTACTATATCAGTTTGGATTGCAAAAGTTCAGTTTTTTTCTGCACCATCTATATAGCTATAGTTCACTAAAACCTGACTTTTTACTGACGCGGGGGCAAGTTGTCGTATAGTTAGAGCCGTTTGTGATAACAACAAGAGAAAAGGATGAATCTGAATGCTGCTTGAAGCATTAAAGGCATTAGTAATTGGTGTAGTTGAAGGCATTACGGAATGGCTTCCGATCTCTTCAACGGGTCATATGATTTTGGTTGATGAATTTATCAAGCTTGATGTTTCTGACCAATTTTTGGCATTGTTTTTAGTGGTTATTCAGATTGGGGCAATTCTTGCTGTTATCCTGCTCTATTTTCACAAGCTCAATCCTTTTTCATCAAAAAAGAGCGCCTCTGAAAAGAAGAGCACCTGGCGCTTATGGGGTATGGTTGTTATTGGGTGTATTCCTGCTGCAATCGTAGGCATCCTTCTTGATGATTGGGTGAATGAGCATTTTTATAATGCCTATACGGTTGCAGCTATGCTGATTGTCTACGGCGTGATCTTTATTGTGCTTGAGAGGCACAATCGCAAAAAAGAGCAGCGTATTGTAGCTGAGATGAAGCCTGTTGGGGGTAAGCATGTACGCCGTACTCAAGGACAGGAAATCTCGCCACAAGAGATTGAAGATGAGATGTTTTCAATTACTGCGGTTGACGAGATTGATGCTAAGACAGCGCTCAAAATTGGCTGCTTTCAAGTGCTTGCTATTATTCCAGGCACGAGTCGATCAGGCGCTACCATTATTGGCGGTATGCTTTGTGGGTGTTCTCGTACGGCTGCTGCAGAGTATACGTTTTTTCTTGCGATTCCTATTATGTTTGGCTGGGGTTTTGTTAAAGCGATCAAGTTTTTAGCTGCGGGTCTTGCAATGACCCAGACTGAGATCATTGTGCTTGTTGTCGGTATCGTATCAGCTTTTGTCATGAGCGTGATTTCAATCCGTTTTTTGATGGGCTATATCAAGAAGAATGACTTTTCTGCATTTGGCGTTTATCGCATCATTATTGGTCTTATTGTACTTTGTTACTTTGGGGTAAAAATGTTTGTGGGCTAGAGGGGCGTCAGTCGTCTTTCTCAATATGCTGTATAGTTTCAAGTTTATGAAGTTTTTCTTCGAGACGTTCGTTGGTGGCATCGATATGTTTAATGCGTGCGGTTGAATCGGGTGTAACCCATGTCTCTGGATGGGGATCTGAAAGTGAATCGTCATGAAGACGGCGGGGGTCAAGAAGCATAACGGCATGTTCTGCGTCCATCGCAAACTTGTAATTGAGTGCAAGCACCCTATCGACATCATGTTTGAGTCTTTTTATTTGTTCAACTGATTTAGAGCGGCCTGGACGTGATTCCCATTTTGCTTCTTTGGTATCTAAGTGCTCGGCAAGGTCTTCCATAAAACCTGAGGACATGTGCATGTAGTAGAGCAGTTGAACCGTGCGCCATAAATTAACCTGTCCGTGCTTTAGGCCAAAGTGGATTTGCGTGATAAGTCTACGGTCAATGCGTTCGAGTTCTGAAATTTTAGTGCGGAGCGTGGCTGATCGTTGTGTTTGCATAAAGACAAAAATGACCATAACAACACACATTGCCGCAATGATAACAAGTGCGAGACGTGCAAAAAGAGTTGTGGAGAGTGCGGCATCAGCAGAATAGAGCGCAGTGAGTGCCATCTGGGTGCCTGCTGTAATAGAGGCGATGGGTGCAATGTTCATTACAATAATCAGATAACCTACCGTGATAACCACAGGCATAAGGAAAGAGCTCGGGATGAAGTGAACAAAGAGCGCAAATAAAGCGATACCTACAAGGGTGCCAATAGCGTTATTTGCTGTAGATTTTAGTGTTTCATCGTTATAGGTATTGAGAATAGTAAACGCAACAATAGGTATCCAGATACCGTATGGCATATCAACCAGATGCGTGAGAAGAACATCAACAAGAGCCGCAAGTGAAACAATAGTGGCAAGCTGAAGCGCAAAACGGGTTTGCGTGTTTTGAAGATTGGCGTTATCACGCAAGAACATGATGCGATATTTTACCGATTTGATAAACGGGGTTGACTCGTCGCGCGAAAGGCGCGTGTCGCGTAAGGTGCGCAGCAGAGCTTCCAAAACGCCATTCCATGATTCGCGATGGCAGGTATCGGCAAACGAGTGACTCTCAATAAACGTTTCAAGTGTGGCTGCCATTTGAGAAACTTTGGTAATGCGACCTGTTGCGTAGTCAGCGAAAATATCAGCAAGATCGGTAAAGTATTGCTGATCTTCAGGGGTAATGGCGTGGGGGTCTTTGGATGTGGCGTGAATCATGTCTGCAAGTTGCTCGCAGCACAAAAGAAGCGCAAACGTATAGCACTGGCGTCCTGAAAGAAGACCACGCTGCCTAAAAACGGTTCCGTATTCGAGTTGAGCATATTCTTGGGTGATGCGATAGGTCTGTTTGGGGCGAATTTTTCGTTGGAGAACTGAGGGGTCAGGAAGATCTGCTACACAATCAGCATCGGCAATATGGGTGAAACGAGCGTCTGCAACTTCGGTAAACCCTTCGGTCTTTTGCACTTCGGCAACAGATACGGCACCAAGTTCAGCAAGCACTACAAGTTGTTTGGATATATCTTCGAAGGCTTTTCGTACGTATTCGCGATCGCGTGCAAACACATTGAGTTTGCCTGTTTTAGTAAGAATTGCGCGCATGCTGTAGATAAAGAGGGTGGTACATGCGATAGAAAGGAGGGTGGCAAGCAGACGAGTTGGGATTTCTGGAATCGAAACAGGGTAAATCAGGAGGAGCAGATATCCCATACCGAGCCAATAAAAGTTGCGAGGAAGATAATCATCCGATTGTGTGAGCGTAATCAAGAAAAGATAAAAAAACGTGACGCCCACAAAAAGAAACTCTTGTAAGCCTGCAAGTGTAGCGCAGAGCGCCATAACAATGAACCACCCCAACCGTCGTGCATAATTCATAAACGACAGTCCTGGTTCTTCAATGATGGTACGAGAAAAGAAGAGAAATATGATGCCTAACAACGCATCGGCAACACCAAAAAAATGATAAATCACAAAGAAGAGACCGACAAAAAAGACCAGATAGGGAAGCGCTTCTATGAATTTATACCAAAGCTCTAAGGCCTTGTTCTTGTGTGTTGGTATGTTTGCGGTGGTTTGCATAGTCATCCTAGTGTAGCGTGTTTATGCGTATCTTTGATGGAGGCTCGATGGTCAATCTTACAATTCTGTAAGAAAGCACACCTGCTTGTGCATGTTAGACTTGGAAACAGGCAAACAGGGTAGAACTTTTGGGGGCAGAAGAGGGGTGTAGGCGTGCAGGGTATGCGTATATTGCTTGTTGAAGATGATCCCGCCATTATTGCAACGCTCACAGAGTTGCTTTTGCAAGAAGGATATAGTGTTGAGGCGCGAACAACGCAAAATGAGGCGATTGCTCTTTTGGAATGCGAGCGTTTTGATTTGGTGCTTTTGGATGTCACCTTGCGCCAAGGAAATGGCTTTGCGGTCTGTAGCGCAGCACACAAAATACACCCTGAGCTACCCATCATTTTTCTCACTGCTTCAGACGATGAGTATTCAACGGTTGCAGGTCTTGATATGGGCGCGGTTGACTATATTGCTAAACCATTCCGTGCACGCGAGTTGCTGAGCCGCATGCGCGGAGCGTTGCGCCGTACAAAAAACGTAGAAGAAGTTTTAACGATTGGATCGCTTGTGCTTGATCCATCAAGTGCGTATGTACGTAAGGCGGGGCAAGAAATCACGCTTTCTGCGCTGGAATATAAACTGCTGCTCTATTTATTTCAGAACAAAGATCGTCTGATTACGCGCGAAAATTTGCGTGACGCAATATGGGATAGCGCAGGTGAGTATGTATCTGATAACGCTATCAATGTGTATATAAGACGATTGCGCGAAAAAATCGAGGATGATCCTGCGCAGCCACGCATTATTGTTACCGTGCGTGGCTTGGGCTACAAAGTGGGTGACTAGCCATGGGGAGTGCAGCACACGTAAAGAGACAAGGTGCAGTCTTAGTACTTATTGAAGGAATATTGTGCGTGGCATTTGGCGTAGCACTGGGTGAGTATGCGTTTATAAGTGCGGTAAGTGCAAGCATCGCAGCGCTTATATTTTTTATTGCGGTAAGTTATAGGCGCCACAAAGACATCTTGCATCTCTCGGCAGAAATTGATGAAGTGTTGCATGGCTCGCGTCAGGTAGCCTTTAGTCATTGTAAAGAAGGAGATGTAGCTATCTTGGAAAACGAGCTTTCTAAGATGGTGGCGCGTCTATCGCGTACTCGTTCGTTGGTTATACAGGAGAAAAATGCTCTTGCGGATGCGTTAGCAGATATATCACATCAGATAAGAACCCCCTTAACATCAATTGGACTTATGCTTCCTTTAATCGAGCGGGCACAAGAAGAGTTAGAACGCAAACGGCTGATTCGTGAACTTGAAAGCATGTTAGATCGTGTTTTTTGGCTTGTCTCGACGCTTTTAAAATTAGCCAAAGTTGGTGCGGGGGCTATGCCGATTGAGCGCAATACCGTACTGGTAACTGATATGCTTGAGCGTGCGCTTGCTCCGCTTACTATTAATCTTGATCTTCATGACATTACGCTTCATACCGAACTTGATGCTCATGCGCAATTTGAAGGCGATGAGCTTTGGAGTGCTGAAGCTGTTGAAAATATTATTAAAAATTGTATAGAGCATACTCCTGTTGGAGGCTCTATAACGCTGCAAGCGACCACTGATGCGATAGCTACGCGCATTGTAATTGAAGATAGTGGTCCGGGCATTGCACCCGAAGATCTGCCTCATATTTTTGACCGTTTTTATCGAGGAGGCATACAAGAAGAGGCTCAAGAGTTCCATAACCCTCAAGGTTTTGGAGTAGGTCTTGCGCTTGCGCATGCTCTTGTTGGAGCTCAGGGAGCAAGTCTGCAGGCGGCAAATGGTACGCGTGGTGCTCGATTTGAAATTGCATACCCCAAATTTGTCGTATAGATGACATCGCGCGGTGCGGTTATATAAGGGGCCGCGTGAATGAAGGAGTAAAGCCAACATTACACATCTGTAAGCTAGCTCCAATGTTGCAATAATCTTGGCATATCAGACTAAACCTGTAAGGATTAAAGGTGGCTTGCTACCTTTAGGTACTCACGAGTGAGAGGATGTAGCGATGGCTATGATTGAAATAGATCATTTGAGCAAGATCTATGGAAAAGAACCTAATGCTACGCATGCCCTGCAGGATGTGTCATTTAGTATTGATGAGGGCGAGTTTGTTGCTATTGTCGGGTCGAGTGGATCAGGAAAATCCACGTTATTGCACCTCATGGGAGGCGTCGACAAGCCTACGTCGGGTCGTGTGTTGCTCAATGGGATTGATGTGTATTCACGCAGCGAAGAGGAACTTGCCGTATTCAGGCGCAGAGAAGTAGGTCTTGTATATCAGTTCTACAATCTTGTTCCGGTGCTTACTGCGGTTGAAAATATCACGCTTCCTGTTGCTCTTGACGGTAGAGAGATTAATAAAGAGCGTCTTCGTACGCTTATTAAAAAACTTGGTTTGTGTGGGAAAGAACAAGCACTTCCTAATCAACTCTCAGGAGGTCAGCAACAGCGTGTTGCTATTGGCCGTGCGTTAATGAATGCACCTGCGGTTGTATTAGCCGATGAACCAACTGGAAATCTCGACAGCGTTAATTCACGAGAAATTATGGAGCTTTTGCGTGAGTCGAATCAAGAATATGAACAAACGTTAGTCGTCATCACTCATGATGAAGACATCGCGCTTGCTGCCAATCGCATCATTGCTATCGAAGATGGTCGAATTGTTCGAGATGAAAGGATTAGATAATGGGCGCTATGAGCCGTTTTACGGTGCGCTCGTTATCTCAAAATAAAGTTCGTACCGTTGTAACTATTTTAGGGGTGGCACTTGCCGCAGCACTCCTTACTGCGGTGATGACCTCGTTTTCGTCATTAACCAACTACTTAACTGAAGAAGAGAAAGCCACTTCGGGCACCTGGACTGCTCAAATTACTACGGGTGGAGCAGGCGAACCCTCGACAGAAGAAGCTATCCAGACAGCGCGAGATTCTGCTGAAGTGCAAAGCTGGGCGTTAACTACGGATGCTGGATTCGCTCAAGACCCTGAAGGAACGAGTGGTTATGGGCATGACTTATGTCTAAAAACGGTCGAAGGGGACTACCAAGTTACCTGCGGTATTGCTCCGTCTGAAGGAGTCCTGCCTACAACCGAAACAGAAATAATGCTTCCGCAGATATGGAAAACCACTAAAGGGCTTTCAATAGGTGATACCCTTACCCTCACTGTTGGAGAGCGTCAGGTGGCAGAGGTCCTTGTTGATTCTGAGATGCCGCTGCCTGATAAAGGTGATCCTTCTTATGCAGTCGGCGATTATTTGAGTTCGACTGATCCTATCATTGACTATGCTGCTCTCGGTTTGCAAGAAAAATTAGTAAATACCCAATCGGTAACCTATACCATTACGGGTTTTTATAATACCTATAATGGTGCGCTTATAAC
>UQML01000002.1 GCA_900542265.1 uncultured Eggerthella sp.
ATGCGCCAATCGCACGAGGTCAGTACACATAGTACCAAACTGTCACTTTCATTTTCCTTAACTTATTCTATTATTCTTAAGTGAGAATAATAGAATTATTCTTAAGTGACACAAATCTGTTAGGAAGGAAAGCCCGATGAGTAAGACACGCAAGCTGCCCTTATTTGTAGCTCTTATTGCTGCCTTGGCCTTAAGCTTTTGCTTAGTAGGATGCGACAACGAAGAAAAAGTTGAATTAGAACTTTTTGCCGCCAATTCATTATCTAACGCCATGGATGAAGCGACAGCAGAATATACCAAACAACACCCTAACGTAACTTTTAAAGATCCTCAGTATGAGGCTTCCGGCACTCTTGCTCAAAAAATCATTGCAGGCGCTAAACCTGACATCTTTATTTCTGCAAACCAAAAAAACATGACCCTGCTTGAAGATGATGATTTCATCTCTCCCGAAGCTGCCTCTAATCTTTTTAAGAATGATCTCGTAATTGTCGCTGCCGAAAATTCAGATATCGATGAGATTACTCTCGAAGAAGCAGCATCAGGCAAGTACACCATCGCTCTTGGCGATGACAACGTACCAGCTGGCACCTATGCTAAACAAGCACTTTCACACGTTGGTTGTTACACGTCAAACACAGGCTCTGACGGCGAGATTACCGGCCCTATTGTTGGCAAAGTAACAGAAGCTGACAAAGTAGGCTCTGTGTGTGCTTATGCTGAATCAGGAGATGTTGACCTAGGCTTTGTCTATAGCTCAGATGTAATGCGCTACGGTGGTGTCAAAGTTGTATGCGAAGTACCCCTCGGCGCTTATGACACCATCGCCTATCCTGCTGCTGTTACCTTAGTTTCTGAACATGACAAAGAAGCTCAAGACTTCCTCGAGTGGTGCCGTACCGATAAAACTGCATCACAAATTTGGCAAAAATGGGGCTTTGAACTTGCGTAATAATGGGTGCTTTAATTAAGCATACTCATCATTTATTGAGTGCTCCTCTTACAGGAGGCTCTGCAGCACATCATTTTACCTATTTACTGCGCACAATAACTCTTGCTCTTGTGTTTATAGGGGGGATCTACCTTGCGGTACCCCCCCTCATTCAGAGCACCTATGCCTATGCTGACGAAGCAGATGTACAAACAACACCTCAAGCATCTATGCAACTATCCATTGCAAACGATTCACTTGATACATCTTTCGAAATCTCAGCAGAAGGAACTAACGCCACCGCACCTGATTTTTCATTTGATGTGGCAGATTTTTCGCGTATTGAAAAAGGGTCAAACCGCCCTTTTGATGGGATCTATCATGGATATACCTATCTTATGGATGAACCCAAAGACTCACTCACCCTCATTGCCACAACCAACACTATTGTGGTCTATATCCCCTCAAGCTTTTTAAATGAGCTCTCACTCTCTTTAGATGACGCACAAACCCTTAAAGAGTTCATTACTCTTTTGACCGCACTTGATGACAATGCATCACAGGGAAATAAAAAACTTGGCAAAGAAATCCCTTGGTTGTTTACCTCAGACAAACAATTTACTCATAATGGCGTAACCTATAGCTTTTCGGAAGAATACGAACCGGGATATTGGTATACCTCAGTTCAAGGTGCCGATGGGTCAGATATTACAGATCCCAACAATCCTTATTACACCCGTCTTGGACACGTAGATTACGCAACTCTCCAGCCTCCACAAAGCGCATTTATTTCCAAAGAGCCTTCTGGCCTTGATGCCATTGGGGCTTTTTTCTCAAAAATTGACTATTCTCCTTTGTGGGTGACGCTCAAAACAACAGGAACAGCCCTCGTCATCATCTTCATCTTAGGACTACTAGCTGCTTGGTGGTCACTGCGCTTATCTCCGCGTGCACAAGATATTGCTGATGCAATTCTTACGATCCCCATGGTGCTTCCTCCAACCGTGTGTGGCTTTTTACTTCTCCTGCTCCTAGGACGCAACACACCCCTTGGAAATTGGTTTGACCAAATTGGATTTCCTCTTGTTTTCAGCTGGCCAGCAACCGTTATTGCCGCCGTTGTCGTAGCCTTTCCTCTCATGTATCGCTCCGCACGAGGCGCCTTTGAAAACCTTGATCCTCATATGCTTGACGCAGCACGGACGTTAGGCTGGGGAGAAGGAAAAATCTTTGTCAAACTCATGTTGCCGCTTGCCTGGTCCTCAATTGCAGCGGGAACAATGCTTGCCTTTGCTCGTGCTTTAGGCGAATTTGGCGCAACACTTTTCGTTGCAGGCAATTATGTCGGGATCACCCGTACAATCCCCATCGCTATCTATTTCGAATGGATGAGCGGCAATATTGATGTAGCGCTCTTCTGGACTGTCGTTGTGATGATCGTATCGTTTGCAGCAATTTTTGTTATTAACGTCTGGTCAAGGCGCACCACAAAATATCGATTGCCCCACACGCAGGCCGATACGAAAGAGTAATTCATGAGTCTCGTCGTTGACATCATTAAAAAACTGCCTGATTTTACGCTTGATGTTGCTTTTGAAGCAGGTAATGAAACGCTTGGATTTTTGGGTGCCTCAGGCTGCGGTAAATCACTTACGTTGCGCTGTATTGCTGGTATTGATACACCTGATGAGGGAAAAATTGTAGTCAATGGCACCACGTTTTTTGACAAGGCAGCAGGCAAAAAACCTCGCATTAATTTGAGCGCACAAGAGCGTAAAACGGCACTCCTTTTTCAAAACTATCAACTTTTTCCCAATCTTGATGTATATGCCAATGTTGCTGCCGGACTTTCACCTAGAATTCCCCAAACTGAACTTGATCATGCAGTTCGCGTTCAACTGCAGCGATTCGGTCTTATTGGTCTCGAACAGCGCTACCCCGCACAACTTTCAGGAGGACAACAGCAACGCGTAGCACTTGCCCGCATGCTTGCGGCTCAACCTGGCATCTTAATGCTTGACGAGCCTTTTTCCGCACTTGACGCTCACCTTAAAAGCGAGCTAGAGCAAAATCTCATCTCGCTTTTCCAGCAATATGAGGGAACTATTCTCTATATCTCTCACGATATTGATGAGGCCTATCGCTTTTGCGATCGTATTGCTGTAGTCAACGATGGGCACATTGATGAACTTGCGCCCAAACATGACGTTATCGCCAACCCACAAAGTCTTGCTGCTATTAGGCTTTCTGGCTGCAAGAATACAACACCAGCCCTCTATATTGATGACCATCACGTCAGGCTCCCTCAGTGGGGTATCACGTTTTACAGCCAAAACATTGTTGATCCTCATGTCGCCTGGCTTGGCATACGCGCCTACTATATTAAACGTCTCTTCCCTGACGACAAACAGCCTGATCATAATGTTTTTCGCATGCGTTGTGATCGAGTATCCGACTCTCGTTTTGAACGTGCTGTCATGGTTGCTTTCTTAGATGCGCATCATGACGATGGGTCGGTCTGGAATGACTACGTTAATGATGAATCAATGCGGTTTTTTAAAACCCACGTCCGCTGGAATGTTGATAAGCATATGGTTTCAGATTATCTTCTTCCTCAAGAAGGAGACGAGCTTACACTCCACTTCCCACCTGATGCCCTCTACCTCGTCACCCATTAACGCTCATTAAAAGACCAACAACGTACGTAAGGATTATCATGCAAGATAGTTTTGGCAGAACGATAGATTATCTGCGTATCTCATTAACCGATCGCTGTAACTTACGCTGCGTATACTGCATGCCTGAAGAAGGGGTGCATTCACTCTCTCATCATGACATCTTGCGACTTGAAGAAATTGAAACAATCGTTGCAGCAGCAGCAAATCTTGGCATTAAGCACATTCGTTTAACCGGTGGAGAACCCCTTGTTCGCAAGGGGGTTGTCGAGCTCGTCGAACACATCGCCCAAACACCAGGAATTGAAGACGTATCTCTGACGACGAATGGAATTTTGCTCCCTGCTTA
Organism: uncultured Eggerthella sp.; assembly: GCA_900542265.1. Taxonomy (GTDB): domain Bacteria; phylum Actinomycetota; class Coriobacteriia; order Coriobacteriales; family Eggerthellaceae; genus Anaerotardibacter. The sequence goes on from UQML01000002.1 coordinate 3,956, forward strand.
CGCACATGATCTCAAACAAGCGGGACTCTCACGCGTTAACATCTCACTTGACTCTCTTGACCCCAAACAATATCACGCTATTACCCGACGCGGTACTCTTGATGATGTTTTTGCAGGAATTGAAGCAGCTTTTGAGGCGGGTTTTGAGCCTGTTAAGCTTAACACCGTTGTTGTCCGCGAACTCAATCAAGATCTCTATGCTTTTGCTGAACTCTCAAAACGATGGCCCCTCCATGTGCGTTTTATTGAATACATGCCTATGGGTTCAACAGCCCATAATGCTATTTGCACCTGGACTGAAGATGATGTGATTCCCGTTGCAGAGATGATCGACACAATTAACACTACCGCAAGCAAATACAACCAGTCACTCCTTGAACCGTTAAACACAAACGACCTCAATAAGCCAACCGGATGGGGGCCAGCCACCTATTGGAGATTTCCTAATGCACGAGCAACCGTAGGCTTCATATCATCGGTCTCACAACATTTTTGTGCACAGTGCAATAGACTAAGACTGACCGCTGATGGCAAAATTCGTCCTTGTCTTTTCTCTGATACGGAATATGACAGCAAAATTATTTTGCGTGACCAAACTAATAGATCATGCAAAGAGTCACTTGAAGAGTTTCTATTGCAGGCATTTACCCATAAACCACAAGCGCATAACCACAAGATTGGAACAGCTCGCCAAATGAACCAAGTAGGAGGATAAATCCATGACCGACTCTCACACCCTACCACAAGAACCCCCATCACCTGCTTCATCATCTTCTTGTCTGGAGACACCATCAAACCAGCTTACTCATATCAATGAAGCAGGTGATGCACATATGGTCGATGTGGACTACAAGGATATCACCTCTCGTCGTGCAATTGCTGAAGGCTTCATCCATATGCATCCTGAAACGCTTAATCTTATTGTGTCAGGAACTGCTAAAAAAGGCGATGTGCTAGCCACTGCGCGTATTGCAGGTATTATGGCAGCCAAAAAAACCAGCGACCTTATCCCTCTTTGTCATCCCCTCATGTTAACTTCGATTGAAGTAGAACTCACACCCGTATTTCCCCCTACCCTTGATCAAGCATCTACACTTGATCAGCACTGTGGCATTCACGTACAAGCCACAACTGCACTATCAGGAAAAACGGGAGTAGAGATGGAAGCGCTTACCGCAGTAAGCATAGCGTGCCTAACCTTATACGATATGTGCAAAGCGGTTGACCGTGGTATGGAGATTGATACCATTCGTCTCGTACATAAAGAAGGTGGAAAATCAGGCGTATGGCAGCGCGCTTAGCACCCTGTTTAATGCCCTACCCCTGCTGTCATCTGGATGGCATGCTCAAGCACATCAACGATAGCACGCCAATTCTCTCGCGCAGCTTTTTCGCTTCCGGGAATATTAATCACGAGCGTCTTTCCTCGTTGCATACAAACTCCGCGTGAGAGCATAGCGCGCGGAGTAAATTGCATACTGTAAGCACGCATACCTTCAGCAAGTCCAGGCACCTCACGTTCACAAACATCACGCGTTGCCTCCGGTGTAACATCACGCAACGACATTCCCGTACCGCCACAGGTAAGAACAATATCAACGCCAAGCTCATCGGTTGCATCAGTTATAGCTTGCGCAATTTCTAGGCGATCATCTACTACCACCACATGACGTGCAACTACCCATCCCCGATCCTCAATCAAAGAAGCCAGAGCAGCGCCCGCACTATCTTGAATAAGATCACGCGTATCAGAGCACGTTATCAGCGCAAACGTGAGTGGTCGATCAATTCTTGTTGCTTTATCCATTTAAATCACCACACCCTCTTCAATATCAAGAAGCACACACTCAACGAGCGTTCCTGATTCAACCTTTTTGGCATCAGGTACTCCTTCAGGAAGAATGGCCAAGCAACTCCCTTGCTGCAGAGCGCCAAATAGCCCTGAGCTTTGGTTTTGGGCAGGTATAACGATGAGGTTACTTTCATCGTCGCGCTCAACTGAAGCTCGCAGATATATGCGACGGGGATCTTTTTTCTTTTGATCCTTTACCAAGCGCGCCCATACCCGTGGTCGCTCAAAGCTCTGATACCCCTGTATCTTTCTAAGAGCGGGACGAATAAGCATCTCAAACCCACAATAGGCAGCCGCAGGATTGCCGGGAAGTCCAAACACTGGTGTTTCATTAATAAGACCAAATGTTTGCGCCTTGCCCGGACGCATGTTCACGAGCGTCATAAGCAATGCGCCGTTTTCAGAAACAACATCTTTAATGTAGTCGTAATCACCATTTGAAGCGCCCCCCGTAGTAATAACAAAATCATGTGAGGCAACTGCTTCAGTCACTACAGCAGCAATAGCGCTTTTATCATCTTTACAAATGGGATAAAGATGCGCAATACCACCCGCTGCTTGCACGCAAGCACCAATAGCAAAACTATTCCCATCGCGAATATGCCCTGCATGGGGTATCTCTGTTGGCGGCACCAACTCTGCCCCAAGCGCGATCACCGCAACACGAGGACGTCTATAGACGTCTACTTCAATCACACCACAACTTGCTAAAAATCCCACACCAGCAGGATGGATTACTTCTCCTTCACGAAGCGCAACCATGCCTGCTTTAAGCTCTTCACCTGCTTCACGAATGTTTGCTCCTACAGGCGATGGGGCACTAAAGGCTACAGAAGACCCCTCTTTTCCGTCCCCTTGACCATATGAAACAATTTCATATTTCACGACCGTATCTGCATCCTCAGGAACTGGGGCTCCTGTCATAATGCGAACACACTCACCAGAGCAAAGTGCTCCCTCATAAGTTGACCCTGCAGGAACTTCCGCAACAACACGCAGCATGACTGGGTTATCAGCACAAGCAGTCACAATATCGGCGCTCTTAAGCGCAAATCCGTCCATGGCTGCATGGGCAAACGGAGAAATATCGATATCTGTTGCAACATCACGAGCACACACTCGTCCTACCGACTCCAACAAGAACACCTTTTCAATTTCGAGATGCTGTATCGTTGCAAGAACAATTTCGCGCGCTTGCTCAACATCAACCATATCCATATCATGCATAGCTCATTATTCCTTTTCACTGTAACGAGACGTTTAATCCCTTGGTGCAAGTACGCGATAATAATTCGCGCCTGCGCAGCCACGGCAAAGCGTAATGCCTGCATCGGTAACTATTTCGCGTCCATCGGTAACTTGTTCACCGCAAAGTTCACACCGACAAACTTGCTTAGGCTTTCCCGGAAGATCAAGGTCGGTTAGATCAACCTCAACTCGCTGCACCTTAAAAAGATCCTCATCAGATTTAGCAGCGAACCACGCTTTTAAGTCTGCATCTTTGGGGCACTTTTCGCTGATATTGGTAAGACGAATTGCTTCTCCTGTTTGCATGTTGTAAAACGTCGCTGCCTGTTTTCCAAAATCAAGACATTTCATACGCCGCTTACCGGGGTGACAATTTGTTACCACCATAATGGCATCAGTAAGACAGCGATCGCACTCAACAAACACAATCAAATCACGAAAGGTATCAGGATTGTCAATGTCAAAATAGCGCAAAGCATAGCGCGCCATACGCACGCCAGTCATCTGACCTCCACACAAATGGCCATGAAAGGAAACGGCACGTTCAAGATCTTCGTCAAATGTTTTCATACGTTCTCTTCCCCTAGTGATGATGGTGATGATGATGGTGACCTGAGTGTCCGTGAGATGCATGGCTGTCAGGAACAAATTCTGCTGATGCAGCATCTGGCTTATCCCAAAAGATAAAAGCCCAGATGACCTTCCTTGGCTCATCAAGTTCCCAACCTTCTGCAACTTTTTTGAGGTGTTTTTTAACCCAGGCAGCAATAGCTTTCTCGGCGCGTTTGCGTTGTTCTTTTGTAAGGGTAACCTGTGCAATTTCGAGCATATCTTGGTATTTTTTTAGTGCGGTTTCTTCAGAGTCAAATACCTCATTTTTATACGAGGTGATGTAAGAGACTTGAGGAAAATAGCCAAGCTCTGAAGCAATGCCGAAAGCATACAGCGCATCATTGTGTTTGTGTGGAACAATACCAATATCAGTAAGCATACGCCCATCAAGACGAGGTGACATACCAGTAGTTACGGTAATACATACACGTCTCTGTGCTACTTCATTAAGTTTTTTGAGCGCATCTTCCATATCAGACGTAATAATAGAACGCGAAGCGAGCGCAATGTCATAACTTCCTGGCTTAATGCCAGCACGAAGCCAATCATCTGACCACGCAAGCTCCTTTGTCTCAATACGCTTTGCACAATTTTGAGGAATACGCGCTTCCAAAGCAGAAAGCATACCTTGAGAAAAATCTGCTGCGAGCACTTTATGAAAATGCTCAGCAAGTGGTATCGCAATACTGCCTGACCCACATCCCATATCAAAAACAGAATCTCCTAGTTGAAGATCCATCTTTTCAATACATTGCTCTACATAATCTGAAGGGGCGTCTTTTGCACCAAAACTTTCCGCTCGTTCATTCCAGTGCTGCGCATCGTCAGGATGACGGCGTTGCATACTTAATTTGCGCCACTCTTGTGCTAAATCCATTCCGACTCCCACCTAATTCCCTAGTCGGCTCCGTAACAAAACAAGGCTCTCAAATAAGCCTCGCTTTAACAAACATACCTTATGGTTCTATTTTAGGATAACGGTTCTAAGGAACAGAATCTCATTCAGCACAAATTCGATACGCATGCGTAAAGACTTGCATGCTTTCTTCCCGACAGCGCGCAACCAACGTCACGCCCATTTCCTGTGCACGCCAAAGTGCTTCTTCAGTAGGTGATTTGTGAGATACCAAAATCCGCGCGCCACTTTGATAGGTTTTTATTACCATTTCAGCGCTAATGCGTCCGGTAATAAACAATGCTTTATCAATCAAAGAGACATCGTTGAGCCAAGCCCAACCAACTACCTTGTCAAGAGCATTATGCCTTCCAATGTCTTCGCGCACTACAAGCAATCCTTGCTCTCTCCGCCCACCAAGCCCTGCACCATGCACGCATTCGCCATCATTGCGCTTTGGAGAAGCGAGTAATAACTCTTGCATATGACAAGCAATATCATTGGCTTTAATTCGAAAGTCATCAAGCGGCTTATCACCTGCTTGATACGGAACAAACGGCTTAACCACCTGCGGAACTACACTTGCTGAGCTTACGCGATACTGCACGTTATCGGTAGTCATACAGGCCGGCGCCAATACAACGTGCACTTGTTTGAGAAGCGGATCAACATCGATAGATACAATATCAGCTTTGCGCGTCACGCAACCTTCAGCAACCAAATATCCAATCGCCAGTTCATCAAGATTATCAGGAGTACCTTGTGTCACTGCTATCAAATTGTCATTAGTATACAATCGAATAGCCTGTTCACGTCCTACCTGATGGGTAGTTATGTCAATGTATTCAACACGCATCTTTCAACCATTGCGCAGCCTGATAGGCTACTGGTTTTTCTCCAGCGATTCAACACTTAATGTTCTAAAGCGTGAGTCTTGCGCAAGCGCATCCAAACGAGCCATAACCACGTCTTCCACAAGATACGAAAGAGGCACAAGCTTGTTCTCCAAAAAAGTAGTACGAATATATTCGCCACACTCATCACACGTTGCTATGCGATGAGTGTCATCACCTTCAAGATTAAAGAAATGCAGCTTTGTCTGATCTGTTGTGCCGCACCGCGCACATCGGACGCGATTAAACTCCCACGCGGTTCCACATGTCGAACAATACAACTTGCGCCCTCGTCCATCTGATGACGTCTGATCACCAACACTGGCAAGCGCTGGATCAGATCCACAAACGGGGCATTGAAGAGGATGTACACTAATAACTTCGTCCTCGCCAATTTCTTCCATCAAAGCTGCCGCATAAGGCTCATAAAAGGTAAAAAGTGCGAGCGTTAATACCTGCATAGCAACACGCGTCATAGACATAGGTACCTCTTGTTGCTCATAGAGCGCCTCGCCACAGATAAGTATCCAATCTTTTGGTTTTCCCTCGTATGTATTAGGAGAGTGTTGAACGATGAGATTTTTCCAGTCGATGTCGTTCAATATTTTTTTATCTGCGTCTTCATAGACTCCAGACTCGCTCAGATAGGCCGTAATCGCTTGCGCTGTCTGCACGAATGCATCCATATCAACAAGAGGCAAAGCAATATCAAACAATGGCGTTTGATTGACGTAACAGGTGATTAGTTGTTCATGATCTGGAATATCATATTCAACTTCCGTGTAGTCTTTCTGACATTTCTCCATCACAGCCCATAAGCCTTCAAAGAAGTGAAGGCGCACCTTATCAGCTTCATCTAAGGTCGACTCATAATGCTTACTGCAAAACGCAATATAATCAGTGTTCATAAAAACATCCTTTACGCAGCTATTGTGCCTAGTGAGCTATTCCTATCATCGATACATGGCTCAATCTCATCAACGGATGGCAATTGGCGCTTTTAACGGTTTATCCTAGGCGGGTACACCCCATCAGCAAACGCTGATCAAGCATACCCGCCCCAGAAAACTCTCAAGAAATTCACGTCGATCTTTCAAGTAGTCGATACTCAGATCTACTACTGAGGTATTCTAGCGATCTTTCTCAATGACGTTCTTGCCATCTTTCAATTCTTTACGAGCCCAATGACCCCAGTGATACAACGCATCAGACTCTTTAACATATCCGTCACCAAACATGAGTTTGATGGTGCCTCGGTAAGGCTGGAAAATACCAGCACCCAAGAAGATATGAGCAGAGGCAAACACAGCAAAGCCCAAAAAACCAAGATCGTGGATAAAAAGCATGACACCATGGAAACCAGCAGGAAGTGCAATCCAGATCTCGCCAACTAACAAGATCACGCCAGAAATTGCCATAATGACACCCAAAAGAACCATCATACCGTCAGCAAACTTCTGACCGGATTTTGTTTCTCCTTGATCAGGCATATGGATCCAACGAGCCATAAACAAATAGGGCAAAAAGAGGATCATCCATTTCTTGTCATCAGAATCCCACTTTGCAAACATGGTTTTCATCATGTGCATAAAGCCCTTAGGGGCCGTAATCGCAGAAATAAGGGGGACCAACACAAAAATTACGCCAATTACGCGATGGGACATGCGAAGGGCAAATACCGTATCTGCACCGGCCCATTGCGCCAATGGTGGAACAAATACAAAGAGGCCTGAAATGCAGAGCCAAACACAACACAAACCCGTCACGTCATGAGTGATACGAGCTTGGATGCCATGACGTTTGATGTAGCGCTTTTTGTATACAACGGGACGATTCTTTAAGAACTCCTCGTCTTTAAGCGCCTCTTCAGGAGTTACTTTAACGCTTTCATTACTCATCGTGGCCTCCTTTCTTGTTTTTGCCAATGGGCAAGTTGCCCAAGATATGCTCTTTTACACTCTCTGTGTCAGGACCGTCGCCATGTTTCAAAACTTGACCGGTTTCTGCATCAATCGTGTCTTCTGTCTCAACGTTGTAAATCATCTCATCGCGATGATAGCCAACGCCAAGCGCAAACATAGCAGCCAAACCAAGACCTGTTACACCAGCTAATACGCCCGTAACAGGTTTTATGATGTCAGTAGCAGCCACCATAGCAGGAAGCTCAGGATTAACAACCTGTTCATGCGCCTCAATACCGTACTTGAGTACGTGAATAACATGAAGGCCGTCCATCTCATCGATACCATAAATGCATGCCTTATCAAAGCCGCGCTCTTTAAGTTCTTCGACGCGCTTTTCAGCAAGCGCGGTCATCTCATCACGTTCACCAAACTTGAGTGCACCTGACTGGCAAGCAGTTACACAAGCAGGTGCCATACCATACTCGATGCGATCAACACAGCCTGTGCACTTGTTGATCTTACCGGTGATTTCAGAATACTTAGGCACACCAAACGTACAACCGGCAGCACAACGCTGACAGCCAATGCAGACATCAGGATCGTAGGTAACCATACCAGTCTCAGAGTGGAACAATGCGCCTGTAGGGCACATCTGAACGCAACCTGCATCAGTACAATGCTGGCAGCTCTGTCGACCGAAAGCCCACTCAACACCCTTTGAACCACCAGACTGCTCGTTGAATGACATCAACAAACGCGTATGGTGTGACAGTTCCATGGGATTTTGATATGAACCAGAAAACTTGTTTTGGTTAAGTCCTGTATCAGAAGGTAAGTTATTCCACGTCTTACACGCAACTTGGCATCCTTTGCAGGCAGTACAGAGGAACGTATCGAAAAATATTGCTTTTGACATTCTCAACTACCTCCTCTTTAAGCCTTTGCAATGTTAACCAAGAACGCCTTGTACTCAGGTACAAAGGTGTTTGGATCGCCAACATTAGGAGTCAAATCGTTAACCACATCGCCTGTACCAAACGTACCAGCCCAGCCAAAATGATGGGTCATGCCAATAATGTGACGGTTTTCACCTTCAACATATAGCGGCTTAATACGAATAGTGACAACTGCAGGAACCGTTGCAGAACCACGATTATTCCAGACACGAACCATGTCTCCGCTCTTGATGCCCTTTTCCTTTGCCAACTCCTCAGAAATCTCGATAAACTGATCTGGCATTGCTTCAAGCAGTGCAGGACAAGAACGTGACTGAGAACCAGTTTGCCACAATTCAGTAACTGAATAAGTGGTTGCAATGATCGGGTATTCCTCCGCACTACCACGCTTAACACTTGGCGTATCACCAAAAGCAAGCATGGGATTTTGGAGTTGCCCATTTAAGGGGTTCTTGTCGATAGGTGTCTCAAACGGTTCAAAGTGCTCAGGAAGCGGACCATCAACCATGCCGTAGGACTCAAGGCGGCCATTCTGCTCCCACAACATAAAGAATGCATTGTTATTAGGAGGAACAGGCTCACCGTTTTTGGCTGCAACAAAGTCAGGGCGATCGATCAATACCCACTTAGAGCCATCCCAATAATTCAAGACCTTATCAGGATTCCAGGGCTTACCTTGTGGATCCGAAGATGCACGATTGTACAGAATACGACGATTGTCAGGCCAGCTGTAAGCCCAATTAGAGAATAGGCCAACATGACTTGCATCATAGTTATCACGACGACCGATAGGTTGTGCTGCAGGATTTAAAATATCTTCTTTATTGTTCCAGAAACCTGAATAGATCCACATAGCACATGCTGTAGAACCATCAGCCTGCAATTCAGAATAACCCTTACACAAATCAACCTTAGCATCAGGGATAGAAGATCCAGCAACACGATAACCATTGAGCGCCATACATACCGCACGAGGATCCATCTTGTCATCAACGTAGTAATCCCACTTCATCTTCAAGATAGGATCAGGATTTGCACCGCCCTCTTCTTGGTAAAGACGAGTGAGTTCTTTGTAGAGCAAATCACAAATCTCATAATCAGGCTTTGCTTCATCCCAAGGCTTTACTGCCTCATAGCGCCACTGCAGCCAACGACCAGAATTAAGAATAGTGCCCGGCTTCTCATAAATGAGAGCACACGGTAAGTAATACACCTCAGTTTGAATCTCTTTTGGATTCATATCTGGTGCTTTCCAGAACGTTGCAGATTCAGTATGAACCTGATCAACCGCAACTAACCACTCAAGCTTAGCCATTGCCTCGCGCGCAAACTTAGCGTTAGGAGCCGAGGCTGCTGGGTTCATACCCCAGTTGAAATAGCCCTTGATAGACTCTTGGCTCATCAACTCAAAAGTAGACATCATGGTGTAATCAGGGCTTGCAGGCACCTTAGGCCACCAATCATAACCATAGTCGTTTTCAAAGGTTGCATTCTCGCCAAACCATTCTTTAAGTGAAGATATTAGGAACTTTGGCTTGTTGGTGTAATAGCCATTGGAATACGTTTGTGATTCAAGCCACTTACGCAAACTTGAGCGATCCGTAGTATTTGCCCACTTTAAATAAGCAGGATGCTCATTAACCATCATGCCCATGTCGGTAGCACCCTGTACGTTAGGCTCACCGCGCAACGCATTAACGCCACCACCAGGGATACCAACATTACCCAACAAAAGTTGCAACACAGACATGGCACGCGTATTCTGTGCGCCATAAGTATGCTGAGTTTGACCTAATGCATACAAAATCGTACCCGCTTTACCGGGTTGACCGGTAGAACCATACGTCTTGTAAACAAGTTCGAGCGTTTCTTTATCCATGCCACAAATTGAACTAACCGTATCAAGATCATAGCGAGAATAATGCTCTTTAAACTTGTTCCATACGCACATGGGATCTTGAAGCGTAAGATCCTTCTTTACTACTTCATGCTCAGGTGGTGTAAAGATAGGCGTACCAGGCTTTTTGACCCATGCATAATCTCCATTAGGCTCAGTGTCCCAAGGGGTTTCTGATTCGATTTGATAATGCCATGTTGCAGCTGAATATTTGCGTGCTTCTGGATCCCAGCCAGAGAAAAAGCCCGTTTCAGGATCAAACTCATAAGCCGGATCAAGCAAGTACGATGCGTTTGTGTAGTTCAACACATATTCATGCTGCCATAAGTCGTGCTCAATAATGTAGTTATACATACCGCCATAGAACGCAATATCCGTACCTGAACGAATAGGGCAATAAATATCAGCCATTTCGGCAGTACGCGTATAGCGAGGATCTACGACAATCCATTTAGCACCATTTTCGTGTGCTTTATTGAGCCAACGTGAACTAAGAGGATGATTTTCAACACTGTTAGAACCACAGTGCAAAATAACATCAGTGTTTTGGAAATCAATCCAATGAGAGGTCATTGAACCTCTACCAAATGAGGCCGCCAGACCGGCGACTGTAGGCGAGTGTCAAACACGCGCCTGGTTATCTATTGCAACCACACCAAGTGATCGCATCAACTTGAGGATTAAGTACTCCTCTTCTGAATTCTGCTGAGAGCCACCTAAACTTGCAATGGCAGGGGTGTAGTTAACGGTCATCCCATCTTCAGCAGTTTCGACAAAGGTTGCATCGCGCGTGTCTTTAACTTTACGTGCAATCTCTTTAATGGCATCTTCCCAGGAAATCTCTTCCCAATCACTTGCCCCAGGACGACGAACCATAGGCTTGGTCTTACGGTCGGGATTCTTGATAACTTCACCCGATTTTGGATCAATGATATTACGTAGCTGGAACATTGCTTGACCTTTTGGACAAAGACCGCCCTGATTAATGGGATGATCGGGGTCGCCTTCAAGATTAATCAATTCTCCATCACGCACTGAACACAAAGATCCGCATCCACCTGCGCAATAACAGCAAATATTAGTGTATTCTTCCGTATTGACCAATTTCCAGTCAGGAGAATACTCTACTGCCATAGCAGGCGCCGGGGTTGTTAATTCAAAAGCCATACCAGCAGCGGCTGCTGCACCAAGCGTCTTGAAAAAACTACGACGTGAAAGCTCCATACACACTCCTTTCTACTAACGTTGCCACCATTTCTCATCTCACTTCTCAGAACAAGGACTTTCCCTTCATAGACTTCAATCCCTTATGCATGAAGAACTGTCAAAAGGAATAGTCAAACCATGAAAGAACGTGATTTGACGGACATAAGAGGATTTGAATTCTATGCAAGATTCAGTATTGCACCGATTGTGAAACTTCTATATCCGCCACTATACAGAGGTTTTATCCAATTTGACCTAAAAACTACATTTCGTATGTCTCAGGTTAATAAAAACCTGTGAAACGACACACTATATTCACAAAATCCCGTTCGTAGCATTATTCGCTCCATTCATCGTTAATGCTATTTGTCCTGTTCAGATGCTCTTTCCTATTATTCTCAACTGAGAATAATAGGAAACTCAAAGGCCCCAACATTGTTCTCCTTCTTCAAAAATCACTCTTCCTACACCTATTTTTGTACGCAACCACACAAGGTTTAACCGCGTAACCAAAACAATCTTCTAACCGGTAATTGTTCCTATAAAGTGAGGATACAAGCCCCGACTGGTAAGGAGCTCCCATGAGCAAACATCCAGCTGATTTAACCCCTACATCAAATCTGAGAAGTCTTCCACAAGTTGAAGAAGTCCTGCGACATACCCTCGTAGCACAACTTGAAGCTTCAATTGCGCGTCCTGTCATTGTTGATGCTATTAGACAATCTATTGCGGACATGCGTATCCTGCTTCTTGAAAACTCAGAACGCATAACTACGCTTGACGAAATTGCAGGACAAGCTTTTTTACGAGCAATTCTCCAATCGCGCCCCTCCTTGCGTCGCGTCATTAACGCCACCGGCATCATCTTGCACACCAATTTAGGAAGAAGTGTTCTTCCTAAACAAGCGGCCGACGCAGTTGCTTCAGTTGCACAAGGCTACTCTACTCTTGAATACAATGTAGATGCTCTCGCCCGCGGATCTCGTCATGACCATTGTGAGCGCCTCCTCTGTGTGCTTACAGGCGCTGAGGCAGCTATTGCGGTTAATAACAATGCTGCTGCTGTACTTATGGTACTTTCAGAATTCGCCCGCAACAAAGAGGCTGTTGTGTCTCGCGGAGAACTGATTGAAATCGGAGGAGCATTCCGCATTCCTGACATCATGGATTTATCAGGAGCCACCATGATTGGAGTTGGCACCACCAATAAAACCCATCGTTATGATTATGAACGCGCCACCACTGATGAAACGGCGTTGTATCTTAAAGTGCATACATCAAACTATCAAATTGTCGGCTTTACGGAATCTGTCTCAGCGCGAGAGATCACGCGTGTTGCAAACTCATTTAATGAAGCTCGTCGTGCAAACAATCTCCCTGAAATTTTGGTATACGAAGACCTTGGCAGTGGTTGTTTGATTGATCTGTCCCGCTATGGTTTGCCTCACGAACCAACTGTTAAAGAAGCGCTTGCACAAGGATGTGATTTGGTTTCATTTTCAGGCGATAAGCTTCTTGGCTCTGCCCAAGCAGGCATCATTGTTGGCTCAAAAAACTCATTGATCGGCTTAAGAAAAACCCTTTTGCTCGCGCAATGCGTCTTGACAAAATGACCCTTGCTGCACTGGAAACAACCTTGAGGCTTTATCTTGATCCTGACCGTGCGGTTGCAGAAATCCCAACGCTTCATATGCTATGCGCACCAGCAGAAGAGATTCACGACCAAGCTAAGCTTATGTATTCCTGCCTCACTACTACGCTTGCTGAGAGTCTATCGAAAGATGTAAGCCATTACACAGAGCTTTCTCTTGTTGAAGAAGTTGGCTATGCTGGCGGTGGGTCACTTCCCGGTTGCGAACTTACCTCCTGGGCAGTTGCCCTTTCATTCAACTGCGGAACAGCACTCGACTGCGAGCGTTTCCTTGTTCAACAAACCCCTAATCCCATTATCGCGCGCATCAAACGCGAATGTCTCCTTCTTGATGCCCGTACTATTCTCTCGAAAGACGAAATGCTTGAAATTGCTCAAGGCATTGCGCAGTATTTTGCCAGCCTGTAAGGAGGTTCTCAGATGCCCTCTACTTCACTCGTTTTAGGAACTGCAGGACATATTGATCACGGCAAATCAACTCTTGTCAAAGCGCTCACTCACACGGATCCTGATAGATTAGCAGAAGAAAAACTTCGCGGCATTACCATTGAACTTGGTTTTGCCAATCTTGAACTACCAAGTGGCAAGAGTATTAGTATTGTTGATGTACCAGGTCATGAACGTTTTGTGCGGCAGATGGTTTCTGGAACAACCGGCATTGACCTAGCTCTCTTGGTTATTGCTGCCGATGATGGCATTATGCCTCAGACTATTGAACACGCTGCCGTTCTTGAGCTTCTCCATATATCAAAAGGAATTGTTGCGCTCACTAAAGCAGATCTCGTTGATGAAGAATGGCTCGCCTTCATGAAAGATGAGATCGATACCTTTACCACAGCTCATTTCGGAAGCGCCTGGCCTACTGTCGCAGTTTCTTCAGTTACCGGCAATGGGATTGATGAACTTAAACAATGCATCGATGAGGTTGCCAAGACCATTACACGTCCCCAAACGAATTCACTCGCGCGTATGCCTCTTGATCGCGTCTTTACCCTCAAAGGAATAGGCACTGTGGTAACAGGAACTCTCTGGTCGGGCAAAATCCAAATTGACGATGAACTTGAGCTATATCCATCACAACTTACTACAAGCGTGCGTTCTATCCAAATGCATAATCACGACACAAAAACAGCTTCCGCAGGCAATCGCGTCGCACTCAATTTGCGGGGTATCACTCTTGATCAAATCAAGCCTGGTGATTTTATTGCTACGCCAAACAGCATTAATCCTTCTGATCGTTTTGACGCACAGCTTACCTACGCGGATCCTTTTCAAAGTGGAAAGCCTCTTAAAAGTGGTGTGCGTGTTCATGTTGCTCATGGAACAAAAGAAACACTTGGTCGTGTTCTCCTTATGAACGGGGCTGAGCATCTTAATCCCGGCGAAACAGCACTTGCGCAAATTCGTCTCGAGCAACCACTTCCCTTATCTTTTGAGGATCGCTTTATTATTCGCTCTTATTCTCCCGTGTCTGTCATTGGCGGGGGTATAGTACTAGCACCACACCCCCGCCGTCGCACCACTTTAAAGGCCGATGAGACATCTTTGCTTGATGCACTCATCCAAGGTGACACTAAAACCGCCTTGCAAGCCTATTTCCAAGGTGCCTATCGCTTTATTACAAAAGAACAGCTTATTCATGACCTCAGTTTACCTGAATCAACGCTTGATAACTTGCTTGATGAAGCCCTACAACAACGACGCATTGTTAGATGTTCAGCAAAACAGTCCTATTATGTCCATATTCCACTTGTCCAAAAGACCGTGAGCGCACTTGAGTCAACACTTCTTTCGTTTCATCATGAGCACCCTCTAGCAACAGGTATTTCCAAAGAAGCTTTACGACATAAGGTCAATGCAGCATTTACTCCTGATGAATTTGACGCCATCCTCGTTGAAGCCATGCGCCAAAACAAAGCAACCAGTGCAGATGGTGAAGTTTCCCATCCTCAAGCAAGCGCGGGAGCACGCATGGCAGAAAAAAAATTACAACACGATATTATGAACGTATTGATACAGGCAGCACCCCTACCACTTTCTCCTGATGGCCTCTCTGAAAAAATCAAAGCCTCCTCGCCAGAAATTGGCAAGGCGCTCAGTGCGCTCATCAAAGAAGGAGCCGTTGTCAAAGTAGCGCACGATACCTACTACGCACAAACCACCCTTGATGAATTTGCGCTTACCATACGCTCCTACCTTACAGAGAACACTTCAGCCACCGCAGCACAACTCAAAGAAGCCCTACATACTTCACGGAAATACGCAATGCCTCTTCTGGAATATTTTGATGAGATTCGTCTTACTAAAAGAGAGGGTGACTTGCGCTTTTTATACAATTCAGCCCATTAGAACAATACCGCTCACCGCCAAAAAACCGATTCTCTCCCCAAAACTTGCTTCTGACCAGGGATTGGACAGGTTCACCGAACGATATGAACCACATATCCCAACCAATGCATGACCCGTACTGGCACCATAAAATATACTCTATACTGAAATTGGAGATGGATGAAACCTGGTGGTTTCCGCGGCCTTCAAAGCCGTTGTGAGGCGCGCAGAACGTCTCGGATGTGTTCGATTCGCATGCATCTCCGCCATTTCACTGTAATGAAACAGGCCTATAAGAGCTTTGCTATTGCACTTAGTCTTATAGGCCTGTTTGCAATTCGGATAAAAGGATTCTTGAAACACAATCAAAAAAAGAAGGTCAGAAGTCATTTCTGACCTCTGACCTGGTGTTTTAGTGGTGCCGGCGAAAGGAATCGAACCCTCAACCCACTGATTACAAATCAGTTGCGCTACCGTTGCGCCACGCCGGCAAGGCTTGTCTATTATACAACAGAGTCGATCGTTTACAAGATCAATCTTTACTTTTAGGAGTTGGTTTTACGCCCGTTGGTTTAAGTCGTTGGTTTTACGCCCGTACCATCAAAGCAAGGGATAAAGCTCTCTTCACACGCTCCCCCCTCTTGCCAAAAATACTCGCCAAAACCAAGCTCATCAGCATAATTAAGCAATGCCTCATAATCATTCTCAGTAACTTGTGCTTCAAGACCAAAATGCTCAAGCTTATCAGGTGCCAATAATGAGGTAAATTGATTCATAATTGAGAAAAGCACACGTCCATCAGCATAAGAAGAGAGCGTATCCAAAGCAGCATACGAATTTTTTACGTATCCTGGAAGAACAAGATGGCGCACAATGACGCCTTTGGTCATAAGTCCCGCCTCGTTAAAGATAGGCTTACCTACCTGTGCATACATTGCCTCAAGGGCATCAAGAGCAACACGCGGATAGTCAGCAGCTGATGAGAGAATGCGCGCCACATCGGCATCCGCGTATTTATAGTCAGTCAAATAAATATCCACTACACCATCCATGGCAGCAAGACTAGCAGCGCTTTCATATCCCGAAGTGTTGTATACCACAGGAATAGAAAGCGCACCACATTCTTTTAAGTCCCGCAAGATAGGGGCAATGAGGTTAACATAATGGGTTGGCGTCACTAAATTAATATTGGCAGCATGCTCCTCATTTTGGAGACGTAATACAATCTGACGAAATTCTGCAGCACTCACCTCTATTCCGGCGCCTGCTGCTAATTCTTTGTTTTGACAATAAACGCAGTGCAGTGGGCAATAGGAGAAAAAGATTGCACCCGATCCCTGATCACCAACCAAGGGAGGCTCTTCCCACCAATGAAGCGCAGCTCGTCCAATACGCAGCGTATTGGACGCACCACATACGCCTACTGCGACACGGCGATCCACCTTGCAGCCACGAGGACAAAGATTGCAAGTCATACGCTACCTTACTGCCCATCAACAAAGGAGTTGTTAGTTTGCACTAAAGCCATAGTCATGAGGTTCTTCATGGTCCCCATGATCATGATGGCGATGATGATCATGACCGCAGGTGCACCCGTCGCTATCGCATTCTGCTTCATAATCTTCAAACTCAAACCCATCTGCAGAGTCAGAATTGTATTCACCCTCTACGGCAGCCCAATTCAAATTGAAGGCTTTTGTCTCTTCTTCAGGAGCAAACAATAACGACAATGCAGCAGGATTATACGTCGCGCCACCTACAAGTGCGAGTAACTCATAAAAATGAAACGATGCGTCTGCCTGAGGCATAAGCGTGTCAGTTTCTTCAAGCCAAGAAAGAGCAGCAGCAAGTTCTGCCATTACTATGCCAATAGTGTAGGTGCCCTCAAAATCAGACTCAATTACGGCTTGCACAAAACTGTCCTGAGCAGAGCCAAGACCAACACTTGTCATAAGAATATCGACAAGATCTTCTGGATCACAAGGAACATCGGTCATACGCAATGACGCAAATGCCTCAACTAAACTCACCATGCCTGAAGCGGTTGCAATGGTATGTGACATCTTATAGGCTTGTGCATCCGACACCGTTCCAACCAGCAAAACACGTGTGGCAAGCACCTGTAACATATCACGCACTTGCTCATAAGCGTCATGTTCTGCACCAACAACAATCACAAGATTATCAGATGCAAAAGCATTGTGAGCAACAGGGTTTTTTACCAGTAAAGGAGCAGCTACCAAAGTGGCACCATTAACGCTTGCCAGCTGATAGAGCTCCTCAGCAAAGGAAGGAATTGCTGGCGATAAGTCAACAAACACTGCCTTTTCTCGGGCATTCATGACTATCCCATCGTCACCAAAATAAAGCTCTTCAAGGCCAGAAAGAGAAGCGTCATAGGTAAAAATCACTTCAGCTGAGGATGCGTTTGATTTGGTGTAACCTGCATCACACAAAAGCGGAGTCAAAGCAGATGAGATAACCTCATCGCCCAAAAATGCAAAGGTTGTCATAAAAACTACTTTCTTTTAATTTTATTAGCAATACGATCTGCCATAGAAATCTCTTCACGTTGGTCTTTACCCCAAAACACAATAGAAAGCATATCTGGACCGACATGAGAACCAATAACAGGACCGATTGATGTTTCAAGAATCATGGCTGATTCATCATTGTCACGAATCATATCAGCAAAACGCTTGGCATCTTTTTCGCAGTCAGCATTGCCTGTGACCACGATATTGGGATGTTGATCAACGCGCGTTTTTTCGTAAAACTCGATCATAGTCTTCATACCCTTTTTTCGACCACGAGCAATACCAACTAAGCCAAGAGTTCCATCATTTTCAATAGTCAAAATAGGCTTAACGTCAAGCTTAGCACCAGCAAAGGCAACCGTTGCAGGAATGCGTCCACCACGACGAAGCGCCTCGAGATCTTCTACCATAAATTCGCAACGAATATAATTTCTGGATTCACGCGCCCAATCAGCCAACTCTTCTGCCGTCAAGCCGCGCTCACGCTGACGCAATGCCTCGTAAACAAAAAGCGCTTCTGCAGTAGAGGCCAAACGCGTATCAACAACAGTAACATCTAATTCAGGATCCTCTTCTTTTAACTGTTCGAGTACCATACAAGCAGTGTCATACGTACCTGAAAGACCGGAGGAGAAGCAAAAATAAACTGCTGGCTTTCCTTGTTCGCGCGCCCACTTGAATGCTTGCGTGAGTGCTGACATAGAAAGTTGTGCGGTATGAGGTTCCTCGCCTTTGCGCATACCATCGAAGAAATCTTTGGCAGAAGAAGTCACAAACAGATCATCGCTGTGTTCGCCTTGACTGTCAAAATAGGGAAACTCGAGAAGATATACCCCATCGCGTGCAACTACATCAGAGAGTAAATCACAACATGAATCAATGATCAAATTGCATTGTGGTTCCACTTTAATCCTTTCGCAGGGCACCTTGCATGCTTTGTGTGCTTTTTACAATACGTGCGCCTTTGCAATTAAACGTTTCTTGCTAACCAACACAAACGAGGTCAGCAAGATTTTGCGTGTATTTTCCTTCAAGATTATTCCGGCATTCATACACAACACCAATGGCTGGTCCAACATGAACACCCAAAACGGGGCTTACAGGAACAACGCATACCTCATCATCAACCAAGGGTTCAACCTGTTCACGTGCCCAGGTAAGCGCTGGCGCCTTACTGCCAATGTATTGCACAGCCAATCGCGCTAAACCACCATGCTGCTTGGCATCTTCTTGCACAATATCAAGGACTTTTGTAAGTGCCTTTTTCATCGTGCGTGCTTTGCTTATGCTGGTCGCTTCCCCATTTCTTACCGTCAGAATCGGAACCAGTTTTATAAGATTACCAATAAGAGCTGCTGCTCCGCCAATACGCCCTCCTTTTTGCAAAAAGGTAAGAGACTCTGGCACAAAAAGAAAACGGGTACGCACAATACCATCAAGAACCGCTTGAATAGCCTGTTTAAGATCAGAGCCTTTTTCTATTGCCTGCCCGCCATCAAGTACAGGCATTCCTTCATCAAGTCCAGTTGAGGCAGAATCAATCATGGCATACTTGAAGTCAGGATAGCGCTCTTTTACCGCACGCGCTGCGCGAATAGAACCTTCGTAGGTGCCAGACATGCGAGAAGAAATCCAAACACCTAAGACCTCATCTCCTGCTTGAGCTCTCGCTTCGAAATATTGTTCTAGCTCATGTTGCGATGGTTGACTTGAAACAGGCGGATTATCTGCCATATGATAGATATCTTGATAAAAAGCATCAAGATCCATTTCCGCATCTTTATACTCAACGTCGTTGTAGTTTACGTGCAGCGTTAACACATCTATGTGATAGCGCTTTTGCAAATCAACAGGAATCGAAGCTACTGAATCAGTTACGATGCGAACCATAAGCGCTCCTTACCCCTTACCATCATGACATGCTCCTATACCGTTTTTTACGCTAGATGCAAAAGTGAAGAAACAAGCTCTTTGCGTCGTTGGAAAAGCCCGTATTCAAGTCCTACAGGATAAGAATGAGGATTCAAAATACGTTTCTGGCTCTCATCAAGCAAGCTCAGTTGCTCAGCGCAACGCACCTGAGCCACCAATGCATCACAATGATCAGACGCTAACACAACCTGCCCTTTTTGGGCGAGCGGTTGCAAGAGTGTAATCCATTCTTTGCCAGATAGATTCTTTTGTCGCAAAGAATCTGCCGGGTCGACAATAATTTCTCTATCAACGCCACACTTGGTATCAAAGACCATGTCACCTGCGAGCAATCCAGATGCGTGGAAATATCGACGCACATCAAGAATGCCAGGAACGGTAAGTTTTGAGGCATTACCTGAAACTTTAACGCAATCACACCACTCTTGCCCGGGAAGCTTTTTTGCAGCAAGTTTATACACGCAACCCAATGCGGGCTGATCATAGGCAGTGGCTAACTTAGTTCCAACACCCCACGAGTTTACCGGAGCTCCAGCATCCCGAATGGATTTGATGGTATATTCATCAAGATCATTAGATAAAACAATACCAACTTGAGGAAGACCTGCTGCATCAAGCATCGCGCGAGCACGCTTTGCTTCCCAAGCCAAGTCACCAGAGTCAATACGAATGGCAGTAAGACGTTCTCCTCGTGCCTCCATCTCATGTCCAACGATAATGGCATTTTGAATACCTTGTTGAATGTCATAAGTGTCTACGAGAAGCACGCAATTGGTTGGAAATATATCAGCATAAGCCCTAAATGCTTCAAGCTCAGAATCAAATGCCATTACCCAAGAATGAGCGTGCGTACCCGAAACAGGAATGCCAAACAATTGACCCGCGAGCACATTAGAAGTTGAAGCACACCCTCCAACCACTGCTGCGCGCGATGCTGCAACACCGCCATTTTCACCCTGCGCACGACGTAAACCAAACTCCGCCACCGGCGTTTTGGCCTCAAGACAAATACGTGCTGCTTTAGTGGCAATTAACGTTTCAAAGTTGATGCAGTTTAGAAGTGCTGTTTCAATTAATTGGCACTGCAAAATTGGACCAGTAACACGCACCAAGGGATCGTTGGGAAATACGACCGTGCCTTCAAGTACCGCATCAATATCGAGCGTAAGACGCAATTCGTGGAGGTAGCTCAAAAACTCAGGATCAAAAAGGGCACCCCCTCCAGGTGCTGGAATTGAAGCAAGATATGCTATATCTTTTTCAGAGAAATGAAATCCCTCGACAAGCAAAGCAATATTTGCCATACCGCAAGCAATAGCATATCCACCCTTAAAGGGATTTTCTCTAAAAAATGCATGAAAGCACGCCTCTTCATCAATCTTGCCACTGCGCCAATAACCTTGCGCCATGGTGAGCTGGTAAAGATCGGTCAAAAGAGGATAATCAGTGGCTTCACTCGTCTGCATGACTTGCCTTTCCCGTTCCCGTCGTATGTGTTCGACGACGCGATTTTCTATGAATGTCACCAACGGGTTTAGGCGTTTGTGTGCCCGCGGTGCTTTTTTGCAAAGGTTGCTGCGATGCTAACTGCTGAGCCTGACGTTGTGATTGACGTGGCGATGAGCTTTTTTGCGGTGCACGCTGCTTTGCGCGATCAGACTTTCTGCGCACGGACGGTTGTGTTTGAGCCCCCCGCGATGAGCGCTTATCTGTTTTGCGCTCGGTATTATCAGTACGCTCGACGCGTTCAGTGCTACGCGTACGTACTTTACGATGAGATCTTGTAGAACGCTCTTTTTGTTTTTCATCACGCTCGCGTATTGTCTCAACGTTGTCATTATTACCCGCTAACCCTGATGCTTTTTGACCAGGACGCACCCGACGACGAGAAAGCTCATGAGGCGGTACTTTAGCTAAATCTTTTGTGGAGTTGTCAGCCGCAATTACAGCATTAGTCTTACGACGACGACGCTTGCGAGATGGCTCGCGATTCTCATCACGTCCAGCCGTTGCTTGCTCAAGCGTCGTACCATCCGTTTTACGAGAACGCTTACCACGTTGTGCCAAAGCAACATCTTCGGCAAATTCAACCGTCTCAACAGCACTGGGTGTGCTTGTTTCAAGAGACGACAATACTGAAATATTGGCATGGCGCTCAAAGGCGGCCTTTCCAACCTTATGCGGTCTTCTTCCTTCTTCAGGCTCATCGAACTCTGCAAGAGGGATGCGATAGGTTTTTCCTTCTTCGTCAGTCAAGGTGATCATCTCAGAAGGCACATTGACTTCTGAGACACGCATAGCCCCTTCGGGTGTTTCGACTTTAGCGTTAAGTTTTGGCGCGCGCGCATTAAACTCTTTGTAAGCTTCAAATTCATAGCGCAAACAACACATCAAACGACCGCAAGCACCAGAAATCTTTTGCGGATTCAGAGAAAGATTTTGCTCTTTTGCCATACGAATGGTGACCGGAGAAAATTCTCCTCCAAGACGCTTACAGCATAGTTCTTGACCGCAGTGACCCAAGCCACCAATAATGGCAGCCCCATCGCGTACACCAATTTGTCGCATATCAACACGCACATGAAAATGAGCAGCAAGCTTGCGAACAAGTTCCCTAAAATCAACACGCTCTTCAGACTCAAAATAAAAAACAGCCTTGTCTCCATCAAAGAGGAACTCAACCATGACGGGATGCATGTCAATATCAGTCTCTTCGACCATCTCTTTAAAAACAACCAGCGCCTCATTACCCTGAATCTCAAGATCAGCTACGCGCGCTTCATCCTCAGGCGTTGCAAGACGCTCAACTGGCTGCAAGGGAGAGTTGAGTTCTTCAATCAACTCATCACTTACTTCTAAAATATCTGAAGTTGCAATACCAAATTCACGACCACGCTTTGTGGTCACTATAACGGAGTCCCCTTCATGGATATCCAACCCATTGGGATCAAACCACAAAACCTTGGGTCCTACCTGCAACTTAATGGGTGCTACCGAATACATCGGACCACCTTTCTTATCGTAAAGAGAAGCACATCAATGCACGTCTCAGGAGAAACATTATACGCGATTGCCTCATCAGTTTTTTCCGCTTGCCGCATAGCCTCTAAAAGCGCATCAATGTTAGTCCCTTGCGCCACGCGCATGATATCATCACGCACGTCTACATTGATAATAAGCTCAGGCGTATTGCTTGCGACCATCAAAATATCACGCAACCATGAACGCATTATGGCAGTCATTTGGCGAAGTGAAGCAAGCGAAGCTGCTGAAAGTGCGCGTTTGTTGCGTTCTTCAATTTGACGAAGCGCCGCTTTTGAGAGAAACTCGCGCGATTCATTTAGCTCTTCTTCTTGAGCACTCATCACAAGATCAAGCGGCGCTTTAGCAAGGTCGATGAGTTCTTTGGCATAATGAAGCACGTCAAGATCATCGGCTACATCAAGAGAACGCAAAACGGTAAGAACACGCTGTCTAAAGGCTAACCGTTCATTTGATTTAGCAAAGCCAATAGCTTTTGTAAGTGACCCACCACATGCCTCAATAGCTACACGCGCCAATTCTTGTGAAACGCCCGTATTTTGAGAAAGAATTCCCGCTGCCTCTTTGCTGGGAATATGCCTAAACGGCACCACTTGACAACGAGACACAATAGTGGGAAGCACCGCTTGGCGGGTGCGTCCAAGCAAAATAAAGGTAATGTTTTCACCTGGCTCTTCAAGTGTCTTCAAAAACGCATTGGCCGCCTCAATACCTAGTAAATCAACGCGATCTAAAATATAGACTTTGTGTTTAGCCTGAATAGGAGCAAGAGCGGTATCAGCTACAATGTCGCGAATTTGACTCACAAGATAACCACGTGATCCTTCAGGTGCAATATAGTGCACATCAGGATGTGTTTTCCTGTCGATAGACCGACAAGCGGCACATGACTGACATCCACTCTGTTCGCATATGAGCGCCTTTGCAAAAGCATACGCCGCACTCGTTTTATTCGAACCTGATGGACCGGTAAAAAGGTAAGCATGGCTCACCTTATTGTGAGCCACCGTAGAACGCAGAAATGCTCTGACGTCAGGCTGACCTAGAATTGACTCAAATACATCAGGCACCGTCTATCATTGCCCCTGACTAATTTGAGCCTTAGCATCAGTAGAGCGCTCTAAAATTGCAGCAAAAAATTCATCGCTCCAAAGAGAAGAATCATCTGCCCAACCAAAAACATCTTTTAGCTCAGTAAAGATAGCACGCGCGGTTACATCTTTAGGGGTTGACGAGCAAATCAGACGAACACGATCAGGATTATCTTGAGCGATACGCATAAAACCGGTATTAACGCGCGTATGGAAATCAATACCTGCCTGCTCAAGACGATCCGCATTACCGTGCTTGGTTGCACGCTTTAGGCCCTCTTCAGCACTTTCCTGCGTTGTAAGCAAAATAGTTCTACAGGGATGAATTCCCTGGCATGCAAAGGCGTTCGCTTGGCGAACAAAAGGCTCGGGCAAGCCTCGACCATATACTTGATAGGCAATTGTTGAATCATAAAAACGATCCAACAGTACGACAACACCCCGCGCAAGAGCAGGAATAATAACCTCTTTCATGATCTGTGCGCGTGCTGCTTCATAAATCAAAAGCTCAGTCTCATCACACATATCTGAATTAGCAGGATCTAAGACCAAATCACGCAAACTCTCTCCAATTGCGGTACCGCCCGGTTCACGCAAGCAAAGCACCTCATACCCCATCGCCCGTAAACACGTCGCCAAAAAGGTAATATGCGTGGTTTTACCAGCGCCTTCTCCCCCCTCAAAGGTGATGAATACGCCCGGTCCAATGTCTTGAGTATGTGTCGTATTTTCACTCACACTATCATCCTAGCAATTAGAAATCGTAGATATCTGCACCCGTTGAGTCAATTCCCACAAAAACCGGAAAATCTTTTACCGTAATGCGGCGCAAAGCTTCAGTACCAAGCTCATCGTAGGCAAGTACCTCATCACTAAGCACGCACTGAGCCAACAATGCTGCAGCTCCTCCCGTGGCAACTAAATACAACGCACCGTTATTCTTGCAAGCATCCTTAACCGCTTGGCTTCTATCACCTTTTCCAATAGTAGCAAGCAACCCTCGTTCATAAAGAATAGGTGCAGCAAAATCCATACGCGATGCGGTTGTTGGACCAATGGCTCCAAAAGGTTGGCCATTTTTAGCAGGAGTTGGACCAGCATAAAAAATAATTTGACCTTCAAGCCCATAAGGCAAGCCACCATTATTGTCGAGCTCTTCCAATAGTCTCATGTGTCCCGCATCACGAAGCGTATACATATCACCCGTCAGCAATAGAGCATCACCAACCTGAAGCTCTTTGCAAAGTTCAGGAGTGAGAGGAAGCTGGATTTCTTTATAACTCAATGGTCATCCTCCTTAACGCAGAACAACCCATATTAACAGCAACAGGAAGCGCCGCAATATGGCACGGCGCTGTTTTCACCCGTACAGCAAGAGCAGTGGTTTTACCACCAAGTGCACCGGCACCAATCCCTGTTTCGTTAATGGCAGCCAGAAGTTCTTGTTCAAATGCATCAGCCTCAGGGTCAGGATTGGAAATGCCTAAAGGGCGCATAAGCGCAAGTTTCGATAAGCCAGCGACCTTATCAAACGTAGCGCCCACACCAACACCAACCACCAAGGGAGGACATGCACACGAAGCTTTTTCTTTTACGCGCGCAATTACGGTATCGATGACACCCTGTTTGCCCGCCGAGGGAGTAAGCATGGTAACGCAAGATGCATTATCTGATCCGCCACCTTTGAGCATCACATGCAAATGTGCTGCTCCTGGCTCATCAACAAAACGCAACTCACAAAACGCTGGCGTATTATCTTGCGTATTCGTACGATCAAATAACGCATCACGCACCACCGATTTACGAAGCGCATTTTGTGTATAGGCGCGAGCAACCACATCGTTTACTTCTGAAAAGATATCTCCATGAATATTGACATCGGGACCAATTTCCAAACACACCCACACCGTACCCGTATCTTGACAGATAGGAAGCATATTTTGACCAGCAATCATGCAGTTGTCACACAGCTGATCAAGCACGATGCGAGCACGCTCTCCACGTTCTTCATCACGCGCATGTGCCATAGCTTGCCTAACGTCAGCAGGAAGCTTAGCAGCAAGTTGCGGGATAGCAAAAGCTATCGCCTCAGCAACATTATTTGAATCAAGAAATTTCATTGTGTTCCTGTCTTATTCAGGCAAGTTCTCTAAACCCTTTTTAACGCTTGCAGCGGACTCATGTAAAGCAGCCATCTCTTCATCAGTTAAGTCAAACTCAACAATCTCTTCTACGCCATTTTTACCCAGACGAGTAGGAATGTTCATGTAGAGATCATGCAAGCCATACTGCCCATCAATATAGGAGCAAACACTCATCACTTCATGGGAATCAGTCAGAATTGCTTCAACCATCTTGGCGATGGAAGCGCCAGGAGCATAATAAGCAGAGCCCGTCTTTAAATAGCCAACAACTTCAGCGCCACCCTTAGTGCAGCGCTTAACGACTTCTTCAATCTCTTCTTCAGACAATATCTCAGTAATAGGTTGACCCTTAACGGTGGTGTAGCGTGGCCAACAAACCATACCCTCACCATGAGCACCCAAAGCCCAAGCAGTTACATCGTTAGGATCAGCACCGGTTTTATCACAAACAGCAAAAGAAAGACGAGCAGAATCTAAAACGCCACCCATACCGACAAGACGCTCAGCTGGCAAGCCTGATTTCTTGTAAGCAAGATAGGTCATAACGTCAAGTGGATTAGTAACGCAAATGTAAATAGCATTTGGAGAATAAGCGATAGCCTCTTCGATAACTGCAGACATGATGCCTGAGTTTACACCGAGTAAATCCTCGCGTGTCATACCTGGTTTGCGGGCAATGCCTGCCGTAATAACCACAACATCAGAATCAGCGGTTGGCTCGTAATTATTAGTGCCAGTAACAGAAACAGTAAATCCCTCAACAGAGCGCATATGCATCATGTCAAGCGCTTTTCCTTGAGGAAGTCCGTCAGCAACATCAACCAAAACCACATCAGCTAAATTCTTAGAAGCGATAATATGTGCCGCGGTTGCACCTACGTTGCCAGCACCAACAATTGTTACTTTGCTCATCTTTCCTCCTGAAATAGGTCACTATACGTATTAAAAGCGTATCGTTTCATTATCCCTTATTGTAGTAGTCAAGAAGCGCTCATATGAAATTTTCCAAGATAGTTTCTTAAACGGGCATAGTTAAAGGTTGGCGATGAGGCTCTTCGAAAAGAAAAGCTTGATTGTTTGGATTATGCCTTTTTTGACGCACTCTTTTTGGCTGTTGTCTTCTTTTTGGAACCTTTACCCTTTGCTGATTTTTTCTCTTTATCCTTGCCAGGACAATTAAAGTTAGGACACAGCTTCCAAGGACCTCGTGCAGTAAAGACAATAACAAGCGGGGCGCCACACTCTTCACATACTTCTTCTGTCGCCGTAAGTTTACCGTACTGAGGAAGGGGATACGATGTTTCACATTCCTCATGGTTTTCACAGCGAATAAAACGCTTTAACGTTTTAGGATTCTTATGCGCAATCAGACGCGATTCCTTGCCCATAGCCGCGCATGTTGGACACATGCCCACTACCAGATCAGGCTCCTTATTAGTAGGACACTCAGGATCAATGCACACAATGCGTGGCTTTGATCTAAAGGCTGTAACTTTAATCTGAGGCATACCACATTCAGGACAGGTGGTATCAAGTGCTTCAATCTTACCCTTTGGCAAGGGATAGGTCACATCACAATCTGGCCATCCTGCGCAACCAATAAACATTGAACGCGTTTTGGCAGAGGTGCGCAACTGGAGATCCTTTCCACATTTGGGACAAGGGCCAACGTAGGCATCTGCGGCAACCGCATCGGCAAGTGCTTCTTTAACCTCTTCTGAATGAGGTAACAAATTGGCAAGCTCTCCAGAAAGCAACGCACGTGAATTATTCACCACTGTTTCTCGCGTGGTTGAACCAGCAGCAATATCATCCATCTCAGCTTCCAACTCGGCGGTCATCTCAGGATGGGTAATATGAGGCGCAAAGTTATCAAGCGCATCAACTACTGCCATGCCAAGCTGCGAAGGCTCAATGGGATCATTTTGAATGTATTTAACCGTATAGAGGCGCTCAATAATAGCATGTCGCGTAGACTTAGTGCCAAGTCCTAGCTTCTCCATTTCCTGGATCAACTTACCTTGCGAATAGCGCGCTGGTGGCTCCGTCTGCTTTTTAGTACATGTCGCACCCGTAAATGCGACGAGCTGACCCTCTTCAAGCGTCGGCAGCTGCTCGTCTTTCTTGAGGCCATAAGGATAGATTGCTCTAAAGCCTGGCTTTACTAACACATCACCCTTGGCAACAAACAACTCACCGTTAACATCTAAAGTCACCTTTGTGCCTTCGACCTGCGCTGCCTCTGAAAGCGTTGCTAAGAAACGACGAGCGATGAGGTTATAGAGCTTGTACTCGGGTGCCGGCATCATGTCAGGAGTAGCCAAAGCAGTGGGATAAATGGGCGGATGGTCGGTTGTTTCTTTCTTGCCGCGCGTTGCATGCAATTTCCCCTTGGCCAACAAATCACGACAGTAAGAACTATACGCAGGATTTCCTGAAATTGCGCGTACCACTTCGCGTAAATCAAGCGAAGCGGGATAAACCGTATTATCAACACGAGGATAGGAAATGTAGCCATCCATATACAGACTCTCGGCAAGACGCATCGTGCGCGCAGGAGACAATCCTTCCGCTGAAGCCGCTGCCATCAAAGAAGTAGTATTAAACGGAACAGGAGCTGATACCGTACGCTTCTTTTTCTCAATAGAAGAAACACGCGCACTCGTAGCGCCTTCAACGTGCTCCATAACCTGTGTTGCTTCATCTTCCTTTTTGAAACGAGCAACTTGATGAGGAGCGTCAAAGGGATCAATCTCAGCATCAAGAGCAGACGCATCCTGAGCGCCTGCGTCAAAGGATCCTTTGATTACCCAATAATCCTCCGGCACAAACGCCAAACGATCACGCTCACGCGCCACAATAAGCGCTAACGTTGGTGTTTGCACACGACCAGATGAACGCACATTGCCATAACCTGCAAACTTGACCAAGGTCAAGTAGCGCGTCAACACAGCGCCCCAAATAAGATCAATATCTTGACGTGATGCGCCTGCTTGCGCAAGGCAATCATCCATCTGCACTAAATTGTCAAAAGCATGGGTAATCTCAGGTTTAGTAAATGCTGAATAACGGGCACGATACACCGGCGCTGTCTCATTAACCTCACGACAGCACGATAGAGCATCAGCGCCAATAAGCTCTCCCTCACGATCAAAGTCAGTAGCGATAATAATCTCATCGGCTTTTTTTGCCAAATTCTTCAATGAGCGAATAATATCTTTTTCTTTAGGGAGCTTCTCAATAGGGGCATACACCAAATACGGCAGTGCCTCCATCTTCCAGCCTTTAAGCTCCACCCCATCGACGGTAAAAGGCTTTTTCTTCTTAAACGGGGGCTTGGGTAACGTATCAGGAATATCAGCATCAAGCGCTTCCCCATCAATACCTACGCCGCGCCAGCCACCGCGCTTCTTATATATAAGTTGTTGCGCAAAATCGGGCTCCAAGATGTGTCCACGCAAACCAATGGTCACCCATTCTTCATCATTGAGCGTAAAGCGATAGATTGGTGTCGAATATACCTTGTCCGCCTTTGGTTTAGACGCACCTAAGAGGTCAGCAATCTTTTGCGCTGCATCATTTTTTTCTGTAACAACAAGTTTCACGTCAGTGCTCCTGACCACAAATAAATAACGCCGTCAAGGATACACGATTTTAAAAGATGGTGTGCAAAAATTTTTTTACGCGATGTTTTTATACGCGTGTCCCCTCTTCATGAACAAGCACCTGTTGCATGGCTCGAATAGCACACATCAGTTGCTCGTCATCGGGCTCATGAGTGGTGAGGCGTTGCATCTGAAGACCTGGCCAAAGCACAAGCTGCACAAGCTTTGAGTCAGCATGATTGCCCGCCCACTTGACCGTTATTTCATACGAAATCCCCGCGATTAACGGCAGCAACACAATCCGCATACCCACCAACGCGCCAAATGAAGCAACCGGATTAGTTATCCCAAGCGCCTCAATTGCAAGATTAAATGGAATGAGTGTGTAGACCACAATAGCAATCACAATGGTCATAATAAGAAACGCTGTTCCGCAGCGCACATGCAAGCAAGGAAATTGACGTGCATTCTCAGGCGTGAGAGGCAATCCATGCTCAAAACAATGAATTGTTTTATGCTCGGCGCCGTGATAGGCAAAGAGGCGTTTAATGTCTTTTATTCTGCCGATGAGCCACACATATCCTATAAAGCACACCACACGCGCAACCGCATCAACACAATTCCAGGCAATGGTTGCTTGCGCATAATCACCCACAATCAGTTGTGAGATTGCCGCAGGGATTACGACAAAAAGCGCAATAGCAAGCACGAGTCCAAGTACAAGAGAGAGAATCATCTCACCATGCGTGAACCCCTCTTCTTGCGCCTGCGCACTTTTATCACTTGCTGCTTTCCCTGTTGATGCCTCCCCTGTTTCTTTATCCCCTGTTTCAGAAAATGCTTGATTAGCTGCAAGCTCTAGTGCCTTAAATCCTAAAAGGAGTGAATCAATAAGGGCAAAACAACCCCGCACTAACGGCCAGCTTTTCCACCCTTGTCGTTTGGTAGCATCGAGCGGGAAGACTTCTTCGTACAGCGTGCCATCAGGCTTTCGCACCGCAAGTGCCCACGCATGGTGCCCACGCATCATAACACCTTCGATAAGCGCCTGTCCGCCAATATGAGTTTTGAACGCTCCGTCTTCAAGACAGGCACGTTTTGCCTCACTTGCTGTTGTGCTCCCTGGCTTCACTTTATTGATCCCTATTGCCCCTAGACAGGTGCATCCACGCTGCATATCTGCAATCTTACAAAATTGAACGATCAACCTTAGGATAAGGGTTTCCACAAGTCATCTTGCCTTCAGGGCACGCCCCATGCACACAAGGCGCACCTGCGTCAGCAAAGATAAACGGTGCAGTAGGCTTAACAAGCTCAAGCATCTTATGAGCAAGCTCCCTGATTTCCCATTGGGCTCTATTACAGCAACGCAATTCAAAGAAATGCAGGAGCGAGCGAATGTTCATAGTGATAACAATCTTGGTTTCCGCCGCATTGGGTAAAAGATAGCGAGCGTCTTCCGCAGGAACCCCTGCCTCAAGTAAGGCTTGATAGCTTTTAACCGCATTCTCAATTGCTTCATCAAAAATCTTTGATTTCTCAGGGTCTGAAGCAATAGTCTCTGGCTTTACCACGGGAACATCTTTGGTGAATTTCACGTAGCGCTGAGACTGCTGATTGAAGCTAGCAATGCGATGACGCACGAGCTGATGGGTAAGAGCACGACTAACCCCATCAACCGCAAAAGTATAGGAAGCATGCTCCAACGTAGAATAGTGTCCTGATTCCAAAATAGTGGTAAGCACGCTTCTCATACGCTCTTCGGGCATGGTTTCGAGCAGCTCTTTTGCGCCTACCGGAGCATAACAAAGGCGTGCAGCCGTAGCGACTGCACGCTCTGGATCTGGCGTATGGTAGAGAAGTTCAACGTTCACGTAGCATCACTCCGTTGTAATTGGACACGTTTGAAAGCGTATCGAATCTTGTATACGTTATGGGATATGTCAAACTGTTGACCTTGAAGTATACAAGATACCACGAAGTGTATCCGCACAAAGATTGCCTACAAAAACTACCCTAAAAACTCTCCGAAGGGTATTTAGTCCTCAACCTCAATGCGCTCAAAGAACTCTTTAGTTGCACCACAAATAGGGCACGTATAGTCATCAGGAAGCTCATCGACATACTCAGTGTATCCACATAACGTACAACGCCATGCATACTTAGTCTTTTTGCTCTCCTCGGGATGGATAGGCGAATTAGCTTCAGCGGCTTCTTGCACTTTAGCTTCCTGTTCAAGCGTATCTGTTGAGAAACTTGAAGCATTTTTAGGGGTTCGGCCACCTTTAACCTGATGATAGTAAGCATACGTCATAGGATCATCTTGAGAAACAACCTCTGCCTCAACAACGTCTCCCACGAAAAACATATGAGTACCCAAATCAAGCGATTGGTTTACCGCTACAGAAAAATGAGCACAGACCTGTTCGGTAATATAAGGAAGCCCTTGGCCTGATTTAGTATGGTTAAAATTTGCAAACTTGTCAGTATCCTTTGAAGTATGGAATCCAAACATTCCAATCAATTCCATGCTGGCGTTTTCATGCAAAACGCTCACTTCAAAACGCTTGGTTTCTAAAATACCTTGAGTCGTATAGTTATCTTTATTGATAGCAATACTTACTTGCGGTGGCTCACTCGTTACTTGTGCAAACGTGTTAACGACACAACCTACCGGCTTACCATCCTTTGTACTGGTAACAAGGTACAAGCCATACGACAAATTTCGAAATGCTTTTTTATCAACCATGGTCTCTCCTTCTGGCTATCTTGAGTAGTCACATACATAACCACCGCATTGCTCCACTTTGTGTTATTGCCGATTATCATACGATATCGTGGCAAAAGAAAACTGTCCGTCTACCTATTGTAAACGGACAGTTGTGAAACTCCGTATATGAATGTAAGAGCTTATATATAATACGTTGATTATTCAGCAGCCTCTGCAGCTTCAGCATCCTGGATTGCCTCTACTGCTTCATTAGTGGTTTCCTCAGCAGCCATCTCAGCAGCAAGGTCGCTCTCAGCAGTTTCGCCAGCAACAGCTTCATCAGTAGCCTTAGCAGCTTCCTCTTCTGCCTTCTTAGCATACTCAGCAGCACGCTGTGCTTTAGCCGCAGCCTTTGCTTCACGCTCTGCCTTCTTAGCAGCTTCTTTTGCCTCTACCTCAGCAGCACGCTCTGCCTTCTTAGCAGCTTCACGAGCAGCAACCGTCTCACGTGCAGCACCGAACTTATCAGCAAAACGCTGTACACGTCCGCCAGAGTCGATCAACTTCTGGGTGCCGGTAAAGAATGGATGGCATGCACTGCAGATGTCGACACGAATCTCAGGCTTAGTAGAACGAGTCTGGAAGGTGTTGCCGCAGGTGCAGGTTACCGTACAGTCAACATAATCTGGATGGATATCTTTTTTCATAATATGGGTCTCCTTAAACACTCTTGGTTTCCGACCAAAAGCAAGATTAGCCTTGCTAGTGTATCACACTGTTTCGAACTCACAAAAACAATCTGGTTCGCGGTTCACTTTTCTCCGTAATTCGTCCACAGAGCACCGCGCTAATCCCCCTACGGCATCCAACCGTTTACCGTAGGCTTTTTCCTCACAAGATAAATCCTCTCTTGCAGTGGTGTTACGTTTTATTTATTGGTAACATTACTTATAACAAAGCTCATTAGCTGACAACAGAAAATGAGCAGCCCAATGTCTATGAGGAGAAAAACGTGTCTACTAAATCCTTTCCCAAACCATACATCCATCTACTTATAGCACTTTGTGCACTCGCATTGAGCATGGTGGCTCTCGCTGGTCTCACTGGTTGCTCAAACCAAAATAATACCTCTCAAGCAGACGAAGAGACACGTACGGTAACTGATATGCGTGGCCGCAGTGTAGACATTCCCGCTAATCCTGACCGCCTGGTTGCTATTGGATGTGCACTCCGACCGGTTTGTTATCTACAAGCAGCCGATGAGGTAGTTGGCATAGAAGCATCTGAAAAAGAAGACAATATCGCATGCGCCTATCGTCATGTTAATCATGACTTGTTTGCCAATCTTCCTGTTATTGGCGATGGAGGGTCAAGTGGCGTAAGCGTTAACGAAGAGGCGCTCATGAAAGTTGAGCCTGATCTTGTTATTTGCGATAGTCTTTCTGCTGATGAGGCAGACAACCTTCAGCAAAAGACAGGTATTCCCTTTGTATGTCTTGACCAACCAGAAACCATGTTTGATATGAAGTATTACGATAACCTTGAATTTTTGGGCAACGTCCTTAAAAAAGAAGAGCGCGCCAGTGACGTTATCACCTACATCAAAAATATTGAGCAGGATTTAATGGACAAAAGTGCTGCTTCTGAAAAAGCCAATACCGTTACTGCCTATGCTGCTGGCATTAGTTTTCGTGGTGGTCATGGCTTTGATGGTACTGAAGCCAACTTCCAGCCCTTTACCGCATGTGATGTTACCAACATTGCTAACGACAAAGGATCCACGGGCGCTTACACTATTGATCTTGAATCCGTTTCGAACGCTCAACCTGACTACATCTTTATGGATTGCAGTAATTTGAGCCTCATCGCCGAAGATTATCATAATAATCCAAGCTACTTTAATGCCCTTGATGCCGTTAAAGCAGGAAACACCTATTCGCTTATCCCCTACCGCTTCTATTCCACCAACGTGGAGCTTGCCCTAGCTGACTGCTATCAGGTTGGCGCAACGGTCTACCCCGATACATTTACTGATGCAAACCCCACTGATAAGCTCAACGAGATTAGTGAATTTTTCTTAGGCGCCAAGCTTTCAGATGAGCTGGCTGCGCACGGCTATGAATTTACTCAACTTGATATTGCCACGATGGCATAGTTTTTTTGATACTTGATAGATGCTTGATATCGAGGTGTAACTGCTTACCTAATGGATAAGCAGTTACATGTGCCAACCCATCATAACAACAGTGGTCTCAATACGCTCATACACCACATCGTCCTCCGCAAGTAAGGTAAGGTAATCATTAACCCATGCCTTTTGCTTAGACGTGAGATCTGTTGCTACCAAGTGATTGGAATAGATTTCTTTTGCATCAGCAAGCGTGCGCTTATCAATCCATACATCATCGTAGTGTTCAACACGTGGCGTCTTTCCAGATAGCCAGGCAAGCGCAAAGGTGTAGAGACAATTCTCGTCACGTTTATCACGCGTAGAGGTAATGCCAAGGCGATGCCGCAATTCTTGCAAGACAAAATCATTACGGCGCGCGGGGATAGCAACGTAGCACCATGTATTAGCAAGCTTCATCATTTTCTGGAAAGCTGCACCGCTACTCAGTGCTGGCGTAAAGTGAGCAAACACAATATCAAATGGTCCATCAGCAACGTCATCAAAGGTACATGTAGTAAAGTCGTCGCAGATAAACGAAACATTCTCTACCTGTTCAGCCTCGGCACGAGCACACGCCGCTTCAATCATTTTGGGCGATAGGTCACATCCCACTACCCGTTTGACGTAGGGCGCAAGCGCAATACTATAACCACCCGCACCACATCCAATATCAAGCACAGT
Organism: uncultured Eggerthella sp.; assembly: GCA_900542265.1. GTDB lineage: Bacteria > Actinomycetota > Coriobacteriia > Coriobacteriales > Eggerthellaceae > Anaerotardibacter. The sequence continues at coordinate 39,310 of UQML01000002.1, forward strand.
CATCTGAACAGCGTTTCCCGCAAGAAGCCCCACCTCAGCATCCATAAACTGAAGGAATGGATCCTGCTCAAACAAAGGGATTGGTTGCTCTGCGTAACCTGCAGCAGCTTCATCCCACACCTCAACTTGAGAAAAGCCGTTTTTTGATGTACCCCATCGCCTTATAATATCTTGTTCATCCATTGAGGAACTCCCTGCAAACTTTTTAAAACTTCTTGCAAAGCCTGCCTAAAGAATGCCTAAACATGCCTATACAGATATGTCAGGAACAGCAATGGGCACCCCGTCAATCTCGATGATCTTAAATGGTGTCCCATATGTTTGCGAAAGCGCCTTGTCTGTTACGACCGTTTTGTCGCCTGATGCCACAACATCGCCGCCTGACATCAGTATAAAGCGATCACAAAAACGCAAAGCTAGATTGATGTCGTGAAGCACGAGCACGGTGGCCAAACCACTAAGGTGCGTGATGCGGCGAATTACCCTCAATACTTCAAGTTGGTTTTTAGGATCAAGAGCGCTCGTTGGTTCATCAAGAATAAGAATGTGCGGTTCTTGCGCAAGGGCTCGAGCAATAAAGACCTTTTGACGCTCGCCTCCGGAAAGCTCATCACAAAACCGCTCACTAAAGGCTTCAAGCTCCAAGTCAAGCAAGGCTTGACTGACTACTTCCCTATCAATGGGACGCAACGTCCAAGAAATGTGTGGCTTGCGGCCTAAGAGCACTTCATCGTACACACTCAAATGCGGCACGCGTTGCTGTTGGGCAACATAGGCAATGCGCTTAGCCACTTGCTTGCGATTCAGCTCACCCATATTTTGCCCATCAATATATACCGTGCCTACCTCAGGCTCGGTAATCCCCGCGAGCAAATCAAGAAGCGTTGATTTTCCCGCACCATTGTTACCCAAAATAGCAAGCATCGACCCCGGGTATGCCTCAAGAGAAAGCTTTTCAAATACAGGCTTTGTTTGTTTGGGATAGGTATAGGTTAGCTCTTGGGCGCGTAGCGGCGGATCGACCTTGGCGAGCGTCTCATGCGAATGCTCAGGGATAGCATCAGCAGCATGACTCTCCACATGCGGATCAAACACAATCTCGTCGGCGAGCGATTCTGAATGCTCATGCGCTACTTCTCCACCAACATGGGTGTGGTAGTGGCTATGGATTGTCCCATCGGCATGCTCGTGTACATGCGCGTGCGTAAATGGTTCGGACATACGCTACCTCCGATACCCACGATAGAGCAGATACAAAAACAGTGGAGCGCCCAAAAATGACGTGATAGCACCGATAGGTAAAATAATGGGAGAAATAATCATACGGGCGATAAGGTCGCTCGCAAGCATGATCACTGATCCTAGCACGAGAGATGCAGGCAAAAGATAGCGATAATCATTACCAACAATGCGTCGAGCAATGTGTGGCGCAATCAAACCAATAAAGTTAATGAGACCAACAAACGACACCATAGCCGCTGCCATAATAGAGGCAAACAATACACCTAACACACGCACGCGGTCAACGCTAACACCTAAGCCGCCAGCTACATGGCCACCATTTTGAAGGGCATTATAATTCCAGCGGTTTGCAAAAAAATAAACCGCACAAATACAACCCACCACAAACATGAATCCCATTTGAGGCCAGGTTGCACGCCCAAGATCACCGAACTGCCAAAACATAACTTTGGCAAGCTCAACGTCTTCGGCAAAGTATTGGATGATAGTTGACCCTCCCGCCCAAAGAGCAGAAAGTGCCACACCAACCAATATGATGCTCTCAGGACGCAAAAGCCCCATGCGCGAAAACGCGAGCACAACAAGGCTAGAAATCATGGCACCAACAAATGCAAAGAGAGCAGTCATTCCCATATTGACTGTTGCCGTTGTTCCGGTAAGTGCGGGAATAATAATAAGGATGGCAAAGGTAGCACCAAAGCCAGCGCCTTGTGAAATGCCTACGGTGGAAGAAGAAGCAAGCGGGTTTTCAAGCACGCTTTGCAAGACCGCACCTGCGAGCGCTAATCCCGCTCCTGAGATAAGCGCACATACCACACGTGGCAGACGAATTCCTTGTACAGCGGCTATATCGCTCGGTGAACCTTGCCCAAAAAGCGCTGCCAAACTCGTCGGGATATCAAGAGAAGAAGCACCACAGGCTAGCGCAACTGCCGCGGTCACAAGCAACACCAGCACGAGTACACCGATGCGTACCATATTGCGACGTTCAAGGTGTTTTTGGCTCGCTGTTATAGCTTTTGCTCGGCCTTGAAGCGTGTGATCTGCGGCGTGCATAGCGCGACCTTAAAATCCTTCACGATCATACGCGTCATAGCAATCAAGACAAACTGGTTTGCCCTCATGCAAGCGAAGCGCATATTCAGCCGTTAACTCACCGCAAACTGAACAGATTTCTGAAGCAAAATGACGTGCTGGCTCAGGCAAAGTCCAACGAGGTTCTTTGATCTCAAAAAGTTCAGTATAGGGTGTTTCTACAAGATAGGCTTTAAACTCATCGCGCGTCATACCTTGTCCTAGATCAGGTTTTAAGTAAAGACGTACTGCTTTGCCGGTATCACGCGTATAGAAAGAAAATGCCATTTTGCCGCGCAAACGCGGAATTAAGTTAGCTTTCCCGTACGTGCAGCCTAATAAACTTTGAATAGCATCAACACAGCAGGCGTCGTTTTCGGTGATACAAACAAGCTCTTCATCAATTGCCGGAAGCGTTTGCGCATCAAGATCAAACTCCGCAATGACCGCCTCACATGCTTTATACCCAATAGCAAGTCCGGGGCATTCGTGTCCATGAAAAGCAACTGCTTTGTCCCAAAAACTACGATCAAGTAAAGTTGTTAACGTTGTATCAGATGAAAAAGGAGTTGTGTTAGATGGCATTGTTATCTTCCTTAAATTCGTAACACCATCTATCCTAGGGTAGTTCCGCTGCCGATATGCAGAAAAAGCTCTACTCATCGGCAGGCGGAAATGTTATTTCTTTTTCTTGTCTTTGATCTGCGTGGGATGGAGCTTGAAAAAGTCTGTCCTTGGCGGCAATTCACGTACACGATGACGTCCTTCGGAAAGTTCATGAGCATTACACAACTCATCCATCGAGGTAAAGTCATAATTCCAGCTAAAGAACTCATCGAAATCAAAGTTCAGATAATCACAAATGCGCTCACATGCTGCCGGCACGATAGGATGCATTAAAAGCGTAGCAATACGCAGCATAAAGAAGGTATCAAGCAGCGTCTGGCGACGTTTTTCCTGATCATCATCTTGCTCAGCAATACGCGTATTGTCGGTCCAATATTTATTAACATCACGAATAAAGGTATCCATGAGAGTCATAACAGAATGGAGCTCGACTTTATACATCAAATGGTCATACCGCGCGAGCACCCGATCGGTCATCTCGAGAACCTCATCAGTAACTTTTCCGAGTGGCATATATCCATCAAAGTATTTATACGCTGCATACAAACAGCTGCGCGGAATACGATTGAACACTTTAGCGAGCATTGTTCCTTCTTTGAGCGCTGGATCAGCCACCCGCGGATCATCGCGTTTTACAGGATCAGTCTCAAATACTTTAGGTTTAAAGCCAACAGATTTCTGATCGAGTGCCAACGCCAAGAAATGAGCACGCAACTGCTCAGGCGTGTAATAATCTAAAAGTTCAGCAGCACTCGGTGGTTTTACAGCACCTGACGATGAGGCTTTCTTATCCCCAAATAGAATGTGATGATTAGCAACCAGTTTAGTCTGCTGCAAAAATCCATTGGGAGCATCCTCAACCACGGGTTGCTTGTCTTGCAAAGCAGCAAATAAAGCTGGCTGCGCAACACCATAAAAGTAAAGATTATCTTGACCAATAAACTGATAGACAGTTGCGTCTTTATCGCACCAGAATTTACGCCACTCCCCACGAGGACAACCATGGAGATCTTTGCAGGCAACCGTAAACGAGATGGGGGCCCACAAGCTCTCAGGCCAGCACCAAAAAGTCAACCCTTTAACTCCATCAATCTCAGGAACGGGAACGCCCCAGCTCACATTGCCTGAAATTCGAAATGGCACAAGGGCTTTCCCTGTTCTAAATTGAATACCTGCTTCTCCCAAAACAGAACGCGCCTTATCACGCTCTTCAAGGGAGGGAAATTCAATCTCAAAGCTCTGCTTACCTTTTTCAGGCGCACGATAGACATGAGCAGGAAGTGCATCAGCAACACTAAGGTATGCCTCATAGAAATCCTGTTTGATATAAATAATAGGAGGAACAAGAAATTCCCCAATAGTTTTAGGCACCAATGCTCTAACTTGAGGATCTTTTTCTTGAGCTTTTTCGTAGTCAGAAACAATATATGACAGGTCAGGAAGATCAAAATACCAGTTGCTCACCTTGCGCATTTCCGGCTTAACACCAGTGATGCTCGAAATAGGGTTAATCAGATCCTCCGGCTCATACTGATGACCCATATCACATTCATCAGCATACCCCTTCTCACCCTTGCAACCTTGAACAGGACAACGCCCCACAACCTGACGGCCATTCAAAAACATCTCAGCTTCAGGGTCATAGAACTGCAGGGTTGATTCCAAATGGAGATAGCCTTTTTTGTATAAATGTTCAACGATGCGCTGCGAAACAACTTGATGCACTTCACCAGCATGGCCAAAGCCAGAACCCGCAAACAAGTCAAGTGAAATATCGTAAGCCTCAAGCGTTTCTGCTTGACGGTTGTGATTACGCTCAACATATTCTTCAATAGTGCCTTCGAATGTTCCCGCCTCGACTTCTTTGCGGTACCCCTCCTCAATCGGAGAGCCATAACAGTCAGTACCGGAAACAAAAATGACATTATCTTTACCAATACGATCACGCAAAAAACGTGCAAAGCAATCAGCAGGAACAAAAACACCACCAACATGACCAAAGTGCAAATTCTTGTTTCCGTAAGGCATGCCAGCCGTTACAACGGCACGCTTTGGCCAAGGCGCTGGTGCACTTTTACTGAGCGATGGATTGTGTGGCATATGGCGTTCCTCCATTCTTAGTTAACGCCCCAACTGACGAATCAGTTTTAGCAAATAAATCAAGTATGCTCCAGTCATTGGAGTTGGATAATGATTGTATAGAATACGATGAGGCTCCAACTAATGAAGCAGCTTTATTGCAAGCATCTTCAAAGGTTCCAATCTCATCAACAAGACCGTTTTCTAATCCATCAAGACCAGTAAAAGGCATACCCGTAGCCAGTTTGCGCACCTCTTCTACAGGCATATCGCGCCCTTCAGAAACCGAGGTGATAAATGTCTCATTAATCTGATTGACCAAATCCTGATAGTATGCAATCTCTTCTGGGGTCAACGGGCGAGTACCATAGCTTGAATCTTTTGATTCTGCACTTGCAATATTGGTTACCTCTACACCTAACGTTGTCAAAAGACCTGAGTAATCAATAAGCTGCATGACCGTTCCAATAGCGCCCACGCTTGATGCCTGGTTAGCAACAATCCAATCAGTTTGCGATGAGATTAAATAGGCAGCAGAAGCGTTGGTGGAACCGGTCGATACCACAATGGGCTTAGAGAAATCTTTGACATAGGTTGCCATTTCTTCTCCAGCCGCTGCAGCCCCTCCTCCTGAATCAACGCGCAATACCACCGCATCAATAGAAGGATCATGTTCGGCTTGCTGTAAAAGCGAGCGCAAGCCTTCAGGGGTATTGGCTCCTCCATCGGAACCTATAGTTCCATCCAGCGTAATTACTCCAAGTGTACTTGCTGGAGCACTAAGCGCTTTATATACCGCCGACCCTATTACCCCAAGTGCAATCAAAACTGCCACCACAATCGTCACAATAACAATGATCTTGTTGCGCTTTGCATTTGGACGCGCATTAGGTGACGTTGCAGAATATGGAGCGCCCGCTGGTACAGGAGCCCCATAGCCATAAGGCGGAACACTATCGTAAGAAGAAGACGGGTAGCCTTTGTCTGGTGTAGTCATACTTTTTGACCTTAGATCCCTAGATTACAGCTCGATCTGCTCATCAGCCTGACGACCCTGCATCTTCTTTGCAGCACGCATCAAGAATTCTTGATTATCATGGGTTTGACGCAATGAGCGAATCAACATTTCCATCGCACGCTCAGTGTTATTGCGATTAGCAAGCACACGACGTACCGCCCAAATAAGCGGTGCCTCCTGCTCATTAATCAACAAGTCTTCACGACGCGTGCCAGAAGCAACCGGATCAATTGCAGGGAATATGCGACGATCAGCCAACTGACGATCAAGCTTAACTTCCATATTGCCCGTACCCTTGAATTCCTCAAAGATAACTTCATCCATCTTGGAGCCAGTCTCAATCAAAGCAGAGGCCAAGATAGTTAAGCTGCCGCCGTTTTCAATATTGCGAGCAGCGCCTAAGAACTTCTTAGGCGGATAAAGCGCTGTCGAATCAACGCCACCGGAAAGAATACGACCCGATGCAGGTTGCACTAAGTTATATGCACGAGCAAGACGCGTAATAGAATCAAGCAAGATGACAACATCTTCCCCATTCTCAACCAAGCGTTTAGCACGCTCAATAACCATTTCTGCAAGTTGTACGTGATTTTCTGAAGGCATATCAAAAGTCGAAGCCATTACTTCACCTTTAATAGAACGCTCCATATCCGTAACTTCTTCAGGACGCTCATCTACAAGAAGACACATCAAATGCACTTCAGGATTATTGGCAGCAATAGAGGCAGCAATATCTTTCAAAATGGTAGTCTTACCGGCTTTTGGTGGAGACACGATCAAGCCACGCTGACCTTTTCCGATAGGCGCACATAAGTCAATAACACGTGCGGTAATGGTTTGCGCACCATGCTCCATAATAAGGGGCTGGTCAGGAAAAATAGGGGTCATATCCGCAAAACGAGGACGACGCCCCAATTCCTCTAAGGGCACTCCATTGACTGAGTCAATTTTTTGCAACGCTGAATACTTCTCATTGGAGCGAGAAGGACGTGTAGAGCCCGCAATTATATCACCTTTGCGTAATCCGTTGCGGCGAATTAAAGCAGCACCTACATACACATCATCTTCACTGGGCAAATAACCGCGCGTACGCAAAAAGCCATATCCATCAGCGAGAACATCAAGAACGCCCTCAACGGAAATAAAACCCTCTGCTTTAACTGCTGCTTCAAGAACTGCATCAATAAGAGCTGCCTTCAGCAATCCTTTATGCTCAACACCAAGCTCATCAGCTTTAGCACGTAACTCCGTTACTTTAAGCTTCTCTAAATCTTCACGCGTTGTCTGCGGAACAATAGGGTCACGACGATTATTGCGCTGGTTGCGCTTATCGCGCTTATCGCGGCGTTCGTGCTTATTATGAGAAGAACGATTTTGATTTTGACGAGGACGAGAAGACTCCCTAGACTCTCTTTCTTCAGTCTTTTCAGTCTTCTCATCCTTTTCGGCTTTCTCAGACTTTTCAGTCTTCTCGGATTTATCGAGTTTTTCAGCTTCAGTCTTTTCTGCTTTATGTGTTTCACCTGCCACCGCAGACTCATCATCTGCTACAGGAGTTGAAGGCTGTTCTGCTGGTGTGTTTTCAGGTGATTGAACCGTTTCATCTGTTTTAGCCGCTGCACGTTTGCGTGTGGTACGCTTAGGTTTTTCTTCTGCAGGCACAACCGATGCAGAATCAGAAGAAGGAGCCCCTTCTTCTGAAGACACTTCTGTCTTTTTGCGAGTAGTACGTTTTTTTGGTGCAGGCTTATCTTTATTTTTGTCTGACGCGACTGCCTCTGATGTCGAAGGAGTATTTTCCTGAGTTTCATCAGCGGCTTTTGTTTTACGCGCACGCGTCGTACGCGGAGGCTTTTTAGGAGCAGCTTGCTCGCCAGCTTCTGCTCCTACAATTTCTTGAGTTTCTTCACTCATGCGTTTTGAACTTTCTCCCAGTCCTTAAGAAATGAAGCAAGACCACGATCAGTAAGTGGATGCTCAACACATTTCTTAAGAACGCCAAAGGGTACTGTTGCAATGTCAGCACCCATTAATGCTGATTGCGTTACATGGTTTGCACTGCGAATGGATGCTGCAATAATTTCAACTTCATGACCAAAATCATAGTTGTTAACTGCTGCTACTACATCTGCAAGTTGTGAGAGGCCATCTTCGGAAATGTCATCAAAACGACCTACAAACGGTGAGATATAGCGTGCACCAGAACGTGCTGCCAATATAGCTTGAGGAACGGTGAAACACAAAGTCATATTTACTGGGATGCCCTCTGCAGCAAGAATCTTAGTAGCAGCTAAGCCCTCCACCATAGTTGGGATTTTAACAACTACGTTAGGAGCAATTTGAGCAAGCTTTTTGCCATCAGCAACGATCTCGTCACGCGTCATAGCAACCGATTCAGCAGAAACGGGGCCATCTACAATGTCACAGATACGCTTAATGTGGTCATGAAAATCATCAAGCTTACCACCTACACGAGAATATAACGTTGGATTAGTGGTAACACCAGCAATGGCGCCCCAACTATTTGCCTCTTCGATCTCCGCTAAATCTGCGGTATCCAAAAAGAATTTCACCGAGTCCTCCTTAAAGACTACTACCTTCATCACAAATCAAGCTTCTCCGCACATAAAAATCCCTTAAGAGGAACTACCTGGGAATGCTGTGTTGTGAAGTAGGGAAATAAAAAGATGAACCTATCGTAGCTAAATTACTCATTATTCGCAACAAAAAACGCAATTTCTTTAGCCCAACCGTCAAGTTCGTTAGGCGTTTCAAGTATGCAAGGCAACCCTAACAGCTTGGGGTGATACACCACCTGTAATAATGCCTCAGCACCAATCTGCCCATCGCCAATCTTTTCATGTCTATCCTTATGCGCACCTAACGGGTTTTTGGAATCGTTAATATGAAGAGCGCGCAAGCGATCGAGACCAATCACGCGATCAAATTCCTCTAACACACCATCAAGATCAGAAACGATATCATATCCCCCATCCCATACATGGCAGGTATCAAGACAGACGCCAATTTTCTCATCGTGATTTACCTGATCAATAATAGCGCGCAACTCTTCAAACGTGCGCCCAAGTTCCGTTCCCTTTCCAGCCATCGTCTCAAGCAGAATCGTAGTCGTTTGATCAGGCACAATCACCTCATTGAGACACGCTGCAATAAGTTCAATGCCGCGCTCAACACCTTGTCCCGTGTGAGAACCAGGATGCATGTTAAAGAGTTGATTGGGGGTGCGTTCCATGCGCGCAAGATCATCAGCAAGCGCAAGACGAGCAAACTCACGTACTTCTGGCTTAGCGGAAGCAGGATTGATGGTGTAGGAGGCATGTGCCACAAACTGTTCAATACCAAAATCATCACATGCTCTCTCAAAAGCAGCAAGATCAGCAGAATCTATCTCTTTAGCTTTTCCGCCACGTGGGTTGCGCGTGAAAAAGGCAAAGGTGTTTGCGTCAATAGAATGCGCGGTTTTTGCAAGCGCTTCATATCCTTGCGCGGAAGATAAATGAGCACCCATACAAAGCATTGGTGTTGACTGAGTCATAAGGATTCCTTGCACGATTGATAAATAGACTGATACATACAAAATTAAAGAGAACCCAGTGGCTACAAAGGGCTGTTTTGAGACAAAAGCGTTACGGCATACGCACGTGATTGTTCATCAACCGAACCTGACAGCATGCGCGCAATTTCATCAACGCGACTCTCCCCTTCTACCTCACTAAGCGTTGTTTCGGGATCATCGCCTTCAGACTTACGCACGACATAATGCTTGTCTGCACGAACCGCCACTTGCGCTAAATGGGTCACAACAATTACCTGATGAGTAGTTGCAAGATCTGCCAACACCGATCCTAGCGAGAGCGCAGTTTGTCCCCCAACACCTGCATCAATCTCATCGAAAATAAGTGTTTCTACCTTATCTACCGCACCAAGCACCACTTTAATGGCAAGCATTACACGCGATAACTCGCCACCAGAAGCAATACGCGATAAGGGTTGCGGAGCGAGCTCTTTGCCAGGCGCAAACAAAAGCGTCACTGTTTGCGAGCCATACTTTGTCCATTGGTCTCGCTCAAGCGTGCGCACCTCAGCACTCATCTGTGCACTGCCCATATCGAGACGGGCAAGTTCGGTATTGATAGCCTCTAAGAAACGCGGCAGCAGGGCGGCGCGCAAGGCGGCAAGTTCATGAGCAGCCTGCACAAGCACTTCTTCTGCTTGAGCAAGACGAGCTTCAGTTTGGGCGATGAGCTCATCGCGCCCTGCGTATTCATTAATAGCCGCCTGCGCTTCACGCCAGGTAGTAAAAACATCTTCCATCTGTGGACCAAACCCACGCATCAACAATTGTAGATCTGCCAAACGCGTCTGTTTTTCTTCTAATTCAGTGGGAGAGAAATCGATGGTATCTTCATAATGAGCAAGAGTACGTGCGACATCATCAAGCATATAGAAAGCTTCACGTGCCGCATCAGCGCTGGGTTTCATTTCAGTGTCGATAGAAGCTATTGCATCCAATGACGACATCGCCGTCTCAAGACAATCAAGCGCACCGAGAATTTCATCAGCACCCAAAAGTGCATTGCGCGCCTCATGGGTTGAACGCATTAATGCCTCAGCATGCTCATAGCGGGGAAGCTCTGAGAGGAGTTCATCGTATTCCATCTCAGTCGGATTAACACGCTCAATTTGTTCGAGAGCATACCGCGCTCGATCAAGCGCTTCTTGACCTTGAGTCTCTAATAATGCGAGACGCTCAAGTTCTTTAGCAAGCGCTACAACATCAGCAAAAGCATCTTGATAAGCACAAAGACTTGCCGCAAGCTCTTGTCCTCCCCAGGCATCTAGGAGAGCACGTTGGGTAGAACTATCAAGTAAACGTTGGTGTTCGTGTTGCGAACAGAGATCAATTTGAGAGCCAATGCGTTCTTGCAAAGCGCCTACGGTGGAAAGCATACCTTGCACCGTCACGCGTGAGCGCCCCTGCTCTGTTACACGACGAGCCACCACAAGTCCGTCTTCATCTATATCCGCGCCCACCATATCTGCATCTGCCGCGTCTAGGTCAACTCCAACATCCCCATCGTCAAAGAAAAAACGCCCTTCGACCGCAAGCTCAGAAGCGCCCTGGCGCACAAGCGACGCATCGGCGCGGCCACCCATAAGCAGCTTACAAGCCGTCAAAAGCGCCGTTTTGCCCGCACCTGTCTCGCCGGTTATCACCGTGAAATGGGGAGATGGTTCACACGTTGCGTTTTTTATGAGCGCAACATTTTTGATATGAATTTCATCAATCATTGCATATCTTTCTTAAAAACCCTCTCGAACGCTCACGTACTTTTCAACAACATTTGAGAGCAGCGAGAAAGGTATTGGTGTCTTGGTTTGATTGTATACGAGAAGTCAAAAAAATGTCTTATCTCTGTCTTACATAAACGACTCATGTCTCAATTCTTATTTATACTCTATACTTAAAACCTCACCTAAATTCGTTAACTCCCGTTTTGTAAAGAGCGTGGCACAGTATGGAACCTAATCGCACGGCTATCGTTATGGATGCCGCATCACTTCACAATCTTGCTGATGCGGTTCCCGCCTATGCCCTCAAATGCATCGACGCACTTGAGCAAGCAGGTCATGAAGCATGGCTCGTGGGCGGTTTTGTACGTGACTCCCTTTTGCGGCGCCCCGTCTCGGATGTTGATATTGCTACTTCTGCTTCTTGGCAGGATACCAAAGCGGCGTGTGAGGCATGCGGGTATGCAGTCCACGAAACCGGAACTCAACATGGCACCGTGTCAGTTATTATTGATTATCACGTCATTGAAGTGACGACCTATCGTGTCGATGGGAGCTACTACGACCACCGCCATCCTCATGGTGTTACACACGTGGAAACCATTGTTGAAGATCTTGCGCGCCGCGACTTCACTATTAATGCACTTGCCTTTCACCCTCGCCGTGGATTAGTTGATCCTTTTGGGGGCACCCATGATCTCAAAAACCATATTATTCGCGCCGTTGGTGATCCGCTTTTGCGCCTTACTGAGGATGCCTTGCGTATTATGCGCGCTTTGCGGTTTGCCTCCCAGCTTGGTTTTGAGTTAAGCCCTGAAACCAAAACAGCGGTCTTTGAACGCAAGCAAGACCTTGATCTGGTAGCAGGTGAACGCTTGAGCGCCGAACTTCAGAAATTTCTCTGTGGTTCTCATGTACGCAAGACGCTCATGGCGTATTCAGATGTCTTGGCGGTGATTTTACCCGAACTCTCAGAGATGAAGGGGCTCGATCAGCGTACACGCTATCACTGTTATGACGTATTAGAACATACGGCATACGTTATTGAATACGTTCCTCAATCAGATGTATTAGGACGATGGGCGGCATTGTTTCATGACATGGGAAAGCCTGAAACTTTCTTCGTTGACGAAGCGGGCGTTGGTCACATGTACGGTCATGAAACAGCGAGTGTTGGTCATCTTTCAAAGGCAGCATATCGGCTGCGCTTCCCTGCTAAAATGACGCACAATTTAAAGCTTCTTGTTCGCCATCATGACTTTAGACCAACGGTGAGTCGCAAAAACGTGCGTAAGCTCTACGCCATGTTGGAGTTTAAAGATGAACTCTTTCCCGTTATGTGTAATCTAATGCGCGCTGATGCGCTCGCTCATGCTCCCGAATATCATGCACGCACCATCAGTATTGATGAACTTGAAGCGCTCTTTATTCATATGAAGCAAACGCGTGAAGCACTATGTGTTAGTGATCTTGCCATTGACGGCAACGTGTTATTAGAGCTGGGACTCACGCCTGGTCCTTTGGTGGGAGATATCTTAGAAGATCTTTTTATGGCAGTCGCTGAAGAAAAGATAGCTAATGAACCTCATGCTCTACGCTCTTACGCAGCACTCCTTATTGCAAGTGCCAATCACCCCTGATACGTCTTCTTTCAGGTCTTCTTTCAGGTTGCTTTAATCCCATCGCCAAGAATGATTAAGCGGCCCTGACCCCTTACCCAAATGGATGTCGTGGCAAAGAGCTCCTGCGACATAAGCTTTTGCTTGCTCAACAGCAAAAGGAAGAGCATAGCCTTTAGCAAGATAGCTCGCAATTGCAGAAGAAAGACTACAACCTGTACCATGCGTGTCTTTGGTTTCAATGATCTCACCTTCAAACCAGTAGGTTTCCCCCGCCTTAGTCATAAGCAGATCATCAGCACACCCTTTGAGATGGCCGCCTTTGATAAGGACAGCTCGCACCCCCTTATCAAGAATAAGGCGTGCCGCATGCTCCATGTCGCTTTTCGTATCAATAACACATCCAGCCAAAACACACGCTTCAGAAAGATTAGGCGTGATAACCACTGCCAAGGGAAAAAGCGTTTCTACCATGGCTTGCACTGCAGCAGTTGTTGAAAGTTCAGCTCCACTCGTTGCAACCATGACAGGATCAAGCACAATATTGCGCGCTTGCACCTCCTGAAGAGTTTGCGCGACCGCACGAACCACCCTAGCGTCAGAGAGCATGCCAATTTTTACTGCATCAGGAACAATGTCAGCAAAAATTGCGCGCACCTGCGCAGTCACAAACTCAGGAGGAACGTTAAATACATCGGTAACACCAAGCGTATTTTGTGCCGTAAGCGCCGCAAGCGCAGATTGCCCAAAAACGCTGTTTGCTTCCATGGTTTTGAGATCCGCTTGAATGCCAGCACCGCCCGAAGAGTCTGATCCAGCAATAGTAACAACTGAAGGGCGCCTCCCAAGCACCTGCTCAACCTTACGACGAAGCCGCACGGTTGCATCTGCTACATCGTCAGCGCCAAAAACCGCAGAAACCACAGCCGCCCCATCGACACCCGAATATTCAAGAGTATCAAGCGTATCAAGATTTAAGCCACCAATGGCAACAACAGGAATAGAAAGCGTTTCAGTAATCGCTTTCAGCTCTTCAGGTGCAACGACATGAGCATCAGGCTTGGTTGGGGTAGCAAAAAGCGCGCCCACCCCAACATAGTCAGCCCCTTGCGCTTCTGCTTGCTTGGCTTCTTCAACGGTATGAACCGACACACCTATAATTTTGTCGGAACCGAGCGCAGCACGTGCTTCAGCACAGGATGTGTCATCTTGACCAACATGCACTCCATCAGCATCCACACGACACGCCAATGCCACATCATCATTAACAATAAAAGGAATTCCTGCATAGCGGCACAAGTCCGCAATCGCCCGCGCATCAGATTCTGTCGTAGGCAACGCATGCTTATCACGCAGCTGAATACACGTTGCGCCACCTTGAATGGCTTGTTTAACAGCAAGGGGTAGCGGACGTAAAGCATCATAGGTACGATCTGTGATCGCATAGAGACGCATTGCTTGAGCAAGATCAGTTCGAGCGGTCATAAGAAACTCCTTTTTTACATTCCTTTTAAGAAAGTTGCTCGATACGAGCGCGTTCGACAAACGTTTCGAGCGTCATAGTTGATAAAGCATCAAGCAAATACATCCTAAAGGTACCGTTTCCCGCTCCTTGCGTGCGCTCTGAAGCAATCTCTCCTGCTATGCCCATGACCGCCACTCCAGCAAGCGCTGCTTCAAGAGGCGTTGCTACTGCTGCACAAGCTCCCAAAAAAGCAGACAACATGCAGCCTGTTCCGGTAATAGTGCCCATCTCGGCACAGCCATTATGAACAGCATACGTATGTACCCCATCAGATATCACGTCAATTGCACCCGTAATAGCAACCACCGCACCAAATGATGCAGCACAATCACACGCAAAGGCTGCTTGTATTGCAAGGTTTTCCTGGGTTGTTTGATCTGAAGGATCAACGTCAACACCGCGCGTATGAGCAGACTTTCCCGCAAGCGTTTTAATTTCTGACATATTGCCACGAATAAGGGTGATGCCACCCATCTCAAGAAGTTCAAGCGCAGTTTGAGTGCGCAGCACCGAAGCACCCGCGCCCACAGGATCAAGCACAACAGGATGAGAAAGTTCAGCAGCCTGCTCAAGGGCAACCTTATCAGCAGCGATACTTGCTTTATGCAAAGTTCCAATATTGAGAACAAGCGCATTACAAAGTGATGTGATTTCTGCAACCTCTTCAACCTCATCGCTCATAATAGGACTTGCACCTACCCCAAGCACTACGTTGGCGCAATCGTTCACCGTCACATAATTTGTCATGCAATGCACAAGGGGTGTTTTTTCTCGTATGGATGAAAGTACAGTTGCCAGTTGTGTTATATCAGACATTGTCATACTGGGTAACATCCTTCCTTGTGTTTAGTACTCATCGCCAAGATCAATCGTCAAACCATCCATGATGGTATTAACGGTTCGCACGGCGCACATTTTTCCACACATAGTGCAAGTACCTTCGTTGGAAGGAGGCGCTGACTCAAAGTATTCACGCGCTTTTGCTGGATCAAGAGAAAGGGCAAACATCTCTTCCCAATCAACACGACGACGCGCATCGCTCATGCGATTATCTCTCTCACGCGCACCCGGTATTCCTTTAACCATATCCGCAGCATGGGCAGCAATTTTAGTAGCTACGAGACCCTCACGCACGTCTTGCGCATCAGGCAGGCGCAAATGTTCAGCAGGCGTTACGTAACATAAGAAGTCTGCCCCACTTGCTGCTGCAACCGTGCCACCAATAGCAGCCGTAATATGATCGTATCCTGGAGCAATATCAGTCACGAGCGGACCTAACACATAAAATGGCGCATTGTGACAGAGACGTTTTTGGAATTTCATATTGGCCGCAATTTCATCAAGAGCCATGTGTCCGGGCCCTTCAACCATAACTTGAACACCGGCGTCCCAGGCACGCTTAGTAAGCTTACCCAACTCAACAAGCTCAGTGATCTGCGCTGCATCCGTTGCATCGTAGGTAGAACCAGGACGCATAGCATCACCCAATGAGATGGTGACATCAAACTCATGTAGGATCTCAAGAACCTCATCGTAATATTCAAAGAAGGGGTTCTCATTGCCCGTTGCTTCCATCCAAGCAAAAATAAGCGATCCGCCACGGGACACAATATTAGTCAAGCGTCCCGTCTCTTTAAATGAATCAATTGTTTTGCGATTCATGCCCGCATGAATGGTCACAAAATCAACGCCATCTTCTGCATGAGCACGCACGACATCCAAAAAATCATCTTTTGTAATAGTAATAAGCGGCTTTTCTAAATACCCGATTGCATCATACATAGGAACTGTACCAATCATGGCGGAACTCATGGCGATGAGATTTTGCCTAAACTCACGCGTTTTTCCATGATTAGAAAGATCCATGATGCCTTCAGCGCCCAGCTCAAGCGCAATGCGAACCTTTTCGTACTCAACCTCAGGGTCAATCAAATCTCCTGAGATACCTAAATTTACATTCACTTTGGTACGCAGCCCCGTACCTACGCCTTCGGGGCTTAATGATCCATGATTGATATTGGCTGGAATAGCAATTTCTCCGGTTGCCACTCGTGCGCGAACCCATTCAGCATCACGCTGTTCTTTTTGAGCAACACACTCCATCTGTGGCGTAATAATTCCTGCGCGCGCAGCATCAATTTGTGTCATAGTCATATATGACTCACTTCCTTCGTTGGCATTATCCAGACAGGTTCTATGGGTCGAAGCACTTATACGCACTTATATGTACGTGCTTCCTCTCAGCGTTTTTTGCTCCCCAGTATGTAGATTGTTCTTAGTGTAGCGCCTCGGATCATTTTTTTAGATTACAACCTCATGTTATTTCAAAGGAAGCATACTCCCTTTGCCTCCGTAACGAATACGATCAAGCATATTAAGCGGTGCAAACACCCAAACACTACCCGATTGAAGTGCTATCTCTGCTTTTTTACCGATAAGCTCATTGGAGATTCCCCATAAACTCACATTATCTTTTGATGCTTCCGTAAGCCCGTATTCAAATCCAGTCTCCGTTACGCCATACTGCTTGTCAGAATGAGGCATCACTGACACCACACCCACACCTCCTTCAGCAAAGTTCACGCAGGAGTATTCACCTGGCGCAGCTAAAGCAAGTACTATTTCTTCATCCGTAATACCCCATACGCGTATCCCTTCACGCGCAGAACGCACCATAAGATCAAGATTGCCCAATGAATGATCAAGTCGACCTGAAAGAGCATCTGCTAGAACCACATCATCAAACCCGTGATCATGAGCATAGTGAAGCGCCCAATCTAAATCTGTAAAATCCTTATGAGTATCAAAAGGAGGTTGCGCACCCTTGGGCACAAATCCAAGTGAATCAAAATCCCCCGCAATTACATGAGGAACAATCCCACGCTCAGTAAGCGCAGCATAGCCCCCATCAACAGCAATCACGCAATCAAAGGCAACGTGCGCAAGCACATAAGCAAGCCCTTGATGAGCAGAAGGAGCCGCTCCAACAATCAAACAACACGTCATACGCACAAGCCTTCTTCATTTCAATATACACCGAGCGCAAATGCTCTTAATTTGCTAGAATACCACAGGAGCGAGTCGGGCAATCGCGCGTGAATCACGTGAGGAAAGTCCGGGCTTCAAAAGGCAAGATGCCAGCTAACAGCTGGGCGGAGCGATCCGACGGATTAGTGCCACAGAAAAGAAAACTCCCTTTCTGGTAACAGAAAGAGAAAAGCTGAAACGGTGCGGTAAGAGCGCACCAGTGTCTTGGCAACAAGGCTGCTTGGTAAACCCCATCTGAAGCAAGCGCAAATAGGAACACAAAGCGGTTGCCTTTCCGCGTGTTCGGGTTGCGTGCTAGAGTTTTGCAGCGATGCAGAATCGAGATAAATGATTGCCGATCACAGAACCCGGCTTATAGACTCGCTCTTTTTTCTTACTTTTTTTAATTTTTGAAGGCTTTTTGACGAGATTCGACTTTTAGTGAGGGTACTATCTTAAAACACCCCATTGCTGACATGAAAAGTAGCTGAAATCCTCACTCAAAGCACCTGTTTTGTCACGTTATTAGACACGTGAGGAATACATGATTCACCTCAGAAGAACTCAGCCAGGTGTAAGGCTCACTAAAAGTCTTATCTTGTCACACGAAGCGCTAAAAACGCAAAAAAACGAAGTGTACGAGCAGTCAAAAGGGTTCTCCAACCTGGTTTTCACCTGGCTCGTCCTGCGTTCACACCTCGAGAAAAAAGTGTGGGCTGACCGAGCATCTATCGCGATGGGGCTATCCAAAACCTTAGAGTCGCTTGAGTCCTGCAAGCCAAGATTCCACAACAGAAGCATCAAGCGGAACGGCAAGCAACTTATGGCGAGAGGTCATACCACGCACTACCTCAACTTTAGACTTGGGGCAAGAAAGAGCCTTGGCAATAAGTACAACTACCGCTTTGGTAGCTTTTCCGCCATCAGGAGGAGCCGTTACGCAAATATGCACTTCCGTTTTGCCAGCATCGTCTGTTTTGAGCCCCAAAATAGCGTCACGCCCCGAGCGGGGCGTGACATGTACTGCAAGATTGGTAACCATGCCGATACAGTTTTAGTCAATCTCATCGAAAGCAAACGTATCATCAGCATCACCAAAACCAGAGAGGTCTTTTGATGCAACGCTTGACTTAGGAGTTGCAGGGTTAGAAACAACTGAAGAAACGGTTGGTGTCGTGTAGGTAGCCGTTGGGGTTGAAGGAATATAGGTTGCCGTTGGGGTTGTCTCATCAGCAACTTCAGCAGACACAAACAGAGGAGATGAATTAGCATCGCCACCAATTTCGGTTAAGCGCTTAGTTGCTGAAGCAATAAATTCTTTGAGCAAGTCTTGATACTGAATACGAACGTCTGCGCGTGCCTCATTAAGCTCATTGATATTATCAATGATGCGCTGCTTTTCTGCATTAGCCTTATCGAGAATACGACGAGCCTCTTCCTCTGCATTCTGGCGCGTTTGCTCAGCATCTGCCTTTGCCTTAGATACAAGCTCATCACCGGTGCGCTGAGCAACAATCAAAGCCTGTGCAATAGCAGCATCTTCATTCTTGCGCTCACGAACACGTGCTTCCAGCTCAGCAATACGTGCATCCTTTTGAGCCAAGGCAGCGCTTTCTTCACCCTTTTTAACAGGTGCTTCTTTAGAAGCAGCTGGAGCAACGGGAGCAGCAGCCTGATTTTTGACTGCTTGCTTTGCCTCAGCCAACTGAGTACGCAGGGAAGCAATTTCGTTGTTTAATTGGTCAATTTCAGAAGCAACGTGTTCTAAGAAAACATCTACCTCATCAACGTCATACCCACGACGTTCAATCTTAAAGCTCTGTTCTTGGATATCAGTTGACGTAATTGCCATAATTCTCCCCTTTTATAGTGCGTTATCTGGCATCTTAGACGTGCGCACGTTGCGCGACTTAATATAACTGCTATTATAGCGGCTTTAAGATTGCTTGTGCGCTCATAAAGCCTTGATTCCTAGAATAACATGACCAGGAACCGTACTCCGAATTGTAATACAAGTAAAGCAATGATGGGCGTGATATCGATCATTCCGCCGATGGGAGGGATAAGTCGTTTGAAAAGATCCAAAAAGGGATCACAAATCTTTCCGAGAGCACTATAAATATCAGCAATAACGCCACTGCTCATAGGAATCCATGACATCATGACGTAAATAAAGATCACTAATGAATACGTATCTGCTAGCGCGATCAAAATTGATGAGATCATCTACGCTCCTCTTTCGTTTTTATATCGTGCCCTGTTTTTACACAAGACCCATTTGACGCAAGCGATGATTTTCTTCAAGGCTCAAATCCGCTCCTGAAGAGATAATAAACGTTTTATCTGCCGGGCATGACACACGAGCATCAAGTGCGCTTGCCACACCAAACGAAAAGTCCAAAATACGCTTTGCTAAATCCGCATCAGTACCCTTTAAAACAAGCACAACGATAGCCCCTTGCTTGAGAAGCGGAGCGACCTGTTCAACATCGTTATAACGCAAAGGACGAACAACGTGTACTTCGCGCCCTCCCTTAGAAGCCCCTAATTGTGCTGACGATGGGACTGCCGTACCTGCTGAAGGAGCCCCTTGAGACGATGATGTCGCATCAGTAGAAGAAAAAAGGTTATCAAGCCCCCGTGATCTAGTCGACGTTGCAGGCTCTTGCAAAGGAGTTCGTTGCTCGCGTGATTCACGTTTTTCTTGATACGGTGACACAAAATCATCATAGTTAGAAACAAACTCACGCCCAGTCAAGGGAGCGGTTGCCTCTCTTGCACTTGACGCATTACCCACTGCAGCATTTGCCGTTGTTGTACCACTTGTTGAGCGCAACTCATCACGAGCATTATATAAATCCCTGCCAAGTGCTGATTGGGTAACTGGCTGCGATGAGGTCGCCGTACCTGTTGCATAAGAACCATAACGGATATCATCACTCGTTACGAGTGGAGCAGTGGTTACGCCAAGGCGCTCACTTTCAATATCAGAAGGCGTAGGCGCATAGCGCTCATACTCCTCATCATAATACGCATCATCATACACCGATTGATACGAATCTTGAAATCCCCGATCACCGTGTGCGCTATAGGCCTCATCGCCATATTCTGCATACGCATCATCATAGAAAATTTCTTGGTCTTGATCACGATGCACGGAATTTGTGATGCGATCTTTAAGCCCACCAAGTAGCTCAGAGGCACGACCGGAACCAGGAATATTCATAGATCTTCATTCTCCTTATCGTTAGTCCCTAGCATACTTGCAAAAGCATGCTAGAAACGGACAGGTTGATATACTACCATTGCATACGTACCCAATGCCAAATATGCGCTAACTCTACTCAAATGCATCATCAAAAATAGCGCGCCCAATACGAACAATTGTTGAGCCTTCCGCAATTGCCTCCGGCCAATCTTCGGTCATTCCCATAGACAACACCGGAAGAGGATGGTCGATCCCCTCATCAAGACAGGCCACTTGCAGAGTTTGCTGCAAACTACGCAATCCCGAAAACGTCTCATCAATAACCTCTGCCCCATTGCGCGGAGCCATAGTCATAAGTCCGACTACACAAAGATGCGAATAGGCAAATGATGCCTTCAGTACAGAAAAAACATCTTTAGGAGCTAAGCCTGATTTAGATTCCTCACCTGAAACATTAACCTCAAGTAAAATTGACTGACAGGTATTATGCTCTGCCGCTGCTGCATCTATTTTGGCTAGATGCTCTGGCTTGTATACCGAGTGGATCAGATCAGCATAAGCAACAATATCTTTGATACGGCGCGATTGGATATTACCAATAAAGTGCCACGTGACATCAGGAAACGCTTGCGCTTTGCGCATAAGTTCATCAGGGCGATTCTCCCCAAAAGCACATGCCCCCGCATCAATTGCTTCTTGAACCTCTTCGAGACCAACTGTTTTAGAAACAGCAAGCACTGTTACCTCGCTCGCATCACGATCACAAGCTTGGCATTGAGCTGCTACCTCTTGAGCAACACGTTTATAACGACTTCCTACTGACATAGTAGCTATCATCTCTTCTCTTTATGAAGGTAAGCGCAGGGCGACTGCCGCATGACGGCCTGTTTGCCCTCCATTAGCACGATAAGAATAAAACAAGTCATGATTGCAAACCGTACAACAATCAAGATCAGCAACGCGTGCTGGATCAACGCCAATTTGCATAAGCTGATCTCGCAGTGCGGCACCTAAATCAACATGACGTTCATCTAGCAGACAAGATAAACCAAACTCGTCAGCAAAATGAGCGGCAAGTTCCGCTGATACTTCGAAACATTCTGCGTGAATATAAGGGCCGATATAGATATTTGTTTGAGCATAATACTCTTCAAGCGAGCAATCACTGCGGAGTGCTGCGCGTCCAGCAAGCATGCGCAAGGCTTTAACTGCTATACGATTATCCACGCCACGCCACCCCGCATGAACAACTGCAAAAGAAGCATTAGGACCAACGATAACCACCGGAACACAGTCTGCAAATGCAAGGAGTGCTGCCACACCTTCGACTTCTACAATTACCCCATCGGCACCTTGCTCAGCTTCACGCACACGCACATCAAGATCATCAAGATGATCGAGAGAAACGAGCGTATCACCATGAACTTGCTTAGGAACAATGAGTTGAGAAGTGCTTCCCTTTAGTTCTTGCAGTATGCGATGTCTGTTTTCTTGTACCGCACTCGCCTCATCCGAAACATGAATTCCTACATTGAGAGTATCAAAGGGAGCTGCACTGATGCCACCATGGCGAGTAGTAAAAGCAACACGTACACCGGTAGCATTAAAAAGCTTTTCATCAGTATAAAACGGAACAGACACACTACGACCCTCAACAAGCGTAGGATACGGCAGGGTGAGGGTCGTCATAGTAGCTCGATCAATTCTCGCATACAAAAAATACTATTACTGACGCTTTAAGAAATCAGGAATATAATCCTCGTCAGCAAAGCGTGGCTGTGATGAATAGCTCTGGGTATGAGCAGGCTGCGAAGCAGGAGCTGCATAAGCTTGTTGGTTTGAACCAAAAACCGCATCTCGACGGGAGAAGTCCATAGTTGCCTGATTATTGTTGAGCTTAAAACCCGTTGCAATAACAGTGATGCGAATAGCAGCGCCCATATCAGGATCAACAATCTGACCATAAATAATGTTGGCGTTCTCATCAGCAACTGCCTCAACAACACGTGCCGCCTCATCTACCTCAGTCAAGGCAAGATCAGGGCCACCTGCAATGGAGAACAAAATGCGTGATGCACCAGCAATAGAGGTTTCAAGCAAGTTAGAGTTGATTGCTTGCGTTGCAGCGTCAAGCGCGCGATTCTCGCCCTCAGCAATACCAATACCCATCATTGCTGTACCTGCATCCTTCATAACGGTACGGATGTCAGCAAAGTCAAGGTTAATCAAACCAGGAATAGTGATAAGGTCAGTAACACCTTGAATACCTTGACGCAACGTATCATCACAAATACGGAAAGCATCTAACATGCTTGTCTTCTTCTCAACAACCTCTAACAAACGGTCATTAGGAATAACAATTAAGGTATCAACTTTCTGCGATAAGAAATCAATACCCTGTTCAGCTTGATTGCGACGAAGGCGACCTTCAAAAGAGAAAGGTTTGGTGACAATACCAACAGTTAAAGCACCAATTTCTTCACGGGCAATCTCTGCTACAACAGGAGCTGCGCCCGTACCGGTTCCGCCACCTTCACCAGCGGTAACAAACACCATATCTGCATCAGCAAGTGCTTCACGAATTTCTGCACGAGATTCTTCAGCTGCCTGGCAGCCAACTTCGGGATTTGCGCCGGCACCTAAACCGCGCGTAATTTCTTCACCGATATGAATTGTGCGATCTGCATCAGAGAGAAGGAGCGCTTGATGATCGGTATTAACCGCTATGAACTCTACACCCTTGATGCCTGCTTCAACCATACGGTTAACTGCGTTTGTGCCGCCACCACCAACGCCAACAACCTTAATGACAGCGAGGTTGTCAGAGCCAAGAATCTGTTGCATGAGTACCTGCTTTCGTATGTGTCACATTTATACTGATGCCACATTAACTTGAGTAGCTTCAATATCTTTTCTATTGTACACGGATAAAGGGTGATTTCAATTACACACAAGCGATAATTACCTTAAACTGTTCGCCAAATGGGATTGCTTACCGTGCGAACGTTAATATAGACAATCTTATTGGGGTATTCTTCCATTAACTGAAGAATGACGCGTTCTTTATCTCGTATGTTTTCAGCATTACCAAAAGCTACTTCAATACCATTATCAAGGGTAAGTGTTGTCGATTGGGCATCCGATGCTGCAACGTTTTTAACTCTTCCCGCCAAATCAGTGCTCATACCCGAGATAATAGTCAGCGCATTTTCAATATTGGCATTATCGCAGAGCGTTCCCGCTTCAGGTTTTGAGCCATACGGAACATCAGTAATACGCAAGGCGCGCGCAGCATCATCATAGATGGTTTGAGCAAGCGCTTTGCCTTCTTCTGAATTTTGATCAGGGATTTTCATAAGCCACATCCCGTCAGAAGAAAGTGCCCAGGTCTCTGATGTGGCTGAATCATCAACTTTCATATCAACAATAGCGGCAATAGTGCGCTCAGTGATGTTGAGATTTACCGTATTGGGAAAATTGCGTTCAACATGAGCCTCCAATACCCAAGGATTAGAAGCAAGTCTACTTTCAATACCTGCTGCATCAAGACGCAGAAGCGTTGTATCACGAGAAATCTGGGCTAATTCAGTCATTTCTTCACTCGTAAGATGTTGCACTCCTGAAACGGTTACTTTTTCAACAGCAAACGTATTGGATTGATAGAGCACAAATCCTGCAACACCTAGTAAGACAAGAACTAGCGCACATATTCCTATTACAAGGCGGCGACGCCCTGATTGTGCGCGCTTTGTTTTACGCACAGCGCGACTACGTTGCTGGTTTACTTGCGAAACACTGGTTGAACGCAAAGGAGCCTGTGCATTTGTAGGCACGGTTCTTGAGGAGGTCCCTTGCACACGTGCACTACCCGCTGAAGCAACGCTTGAGTATCCTTGAGCAGAAGAGCGTTTGCTTGATGATGGTGTACTTCTTCTAATAGAACCACCCCTACTTGGACGCCCTTTTGGTTGTTGGGCATGAGAAAACGACGGGGTGTTATAGTTATTTCTGCCTCGTGAAGAAGAGCGCGGCGCTGAAGAATGCTCACGATGTGTGTTGGTGCGTTTATGCGGGGAAGCCGATGAATTTGACCTCTGTCGTGAGTTGTATGCCATATGCCTCCCTCACTTTCTCCTGAGCACGCTCAATCAATGTCACAACATCTTGCGCACTCGCTTCTCCGGTCTTGTTAATAATAAAGTTGGCGTGCTTTTCTGATATTTGAGCGCCGCCGCACCTTGCTCCTTTAAGTCCCACCTTATCAATAAGAGCACCAGCCGACTTTCCTTCAGGATTGCGAAACACAGAACCGCATGAAGGATAATTCAGAGGTTGCATTTCTTTACGGCGGGTAAGAAGCTTATTCATTTTATCGTGAATATTGCCTGATATTGCTTTTTCCAACTGAAGTTCACATTCGACAATAATCTCATTCGCATCAAAAGAGGTATGGCGATATTCCCATGTTATATCACTTCCCTTATGGCGCACGAGGCCAGCTTCAGGAGAAAACGTGGTTACACTTACCACACGAGATCCAATCCAATCGTCTTTAGTGCCCGCGTTCATATATAAGGCACCGCCCACACTTCCTGGGGTACCTACCGCAAATTCCATACCCGAATAGCCCCGGTGAAACGCTTCTTGCACCAAACGCGCAAGTGTTGTACCAGCGCCGACAATAACACGATCCGTTTCTTCTTCAAAACTCCACTGCCGAAACTCTCCCGAAAGCGTAATAATCGCACCCGGATAACCCTCATCGGCAACAAGGATATTTGAGCCTTTACCAAGCGCAATCCACGGAATAGCATCGCTTTGAATTGCCTTTATAGCCTGACCTAGCGCAGCGACAGAACAGACCTCACACCAAATATGGGCAGGACCGCCTATGCGATAAGTGCAATGACGACGCATAGGTTCATTAAAACGGATTTCTCCGTCAAATGTTTCATCAAGAGCCAGAAGCTCAAAATCTGAAGCATGAAGAGCGCACATAGATGTATTAGGCCTCGTATTTCTCAATCAATGCAGCTACTAATTCAGCACCAATTGTAGTAACGTCACCTGCACCCATCGTGATCAAAAGATCTCCAGGTTGAAGCTCTTCGGTGAGCGTAGGCACCACTTCAAGACGGCGAGGAATATAAGAGAGTGATCCCCTGTTGGGATAGCCCTCGCGCACTGGCTCCATAAACGTTGCCCCTGTCACGCCAGGCACCGGAGTCTCACCAGCTGAATACACATCCATAAAAGTAACGGCATCAGCGTCATTAAAAGCTTTCGAAAACTCATCACGAAGCACATGAGTAAACAAACCAATACGCGAATAGCGATGGGGTTGGAACAAAACGTGTACGCGATTAAAATCAAGTGCCTTAGCAGCCTTGATCGTTGCTGCGATCTCAGTTGGATGGTGCGCATAATCATCAACTATCGTGATGCCCTGCACTTCTCCTACCTTATCAAAGCGACGACGAACACCAGCAAAAGTGGTTAATGCTTCTGCTGCTTTTTGCATGTCTACCCCTTGAGTCCACAACAGCGTCAAAACACCCGCTGCATTAAGCGCGTTATGAATACCTGGATTTTGTGGAAGCGAACATGCTAGGTTTTCTCCATCAGGCAAGGTAACAAAAAAATATGACGTGATGCCTTCGGTACGATAATGCTCGACGCGTGTATCGCACTCCTCACCTACGCCGTAAGTTAACACCTCTTTGCCTGTTTTACGTGCAAGCTCAACAAGGGGCTTATCATCTCCACATACGACACAATAGCCGTCATCAGGAACAGAAGACATGAAGTCAAAAAAGAGCGAATAGATTTCAGTTAAATCAGCATAGTGGTCTAGATGATCTGCTTCAATATTCGTAATCATGACAGAAGCCGGATCAAGGTAGGTAAAAGACTTATCTGACTCATCAGCCTCAACAACGTAATATTCACCCTGACCAGAATGTGCGTTAGAGCCATAAGCACGCACAATACCGCCGATCAAAAACGTAGGATCATAACCAAGCGCATCAAGCGTGGATGCCACCATGGATGATGACGTGGTTTTACCATGCGTGCCAGCCACGGCAAGCGTCTTTTTACCTACGCCAAGTGCAGCTAACATCTTGGCACGATGCCAAATAGGAAGCTTCTTGCGTTTTGCTTCAGCAAGCTCAGGGTTGGTGTCAAGAATTGCCGTTGAAACAACCACGACATCTATATCATCAGTAATGTGGTTTGCATCTTGCCCAATGTAGACGGTAACGCCTGCATCAACAAGCTGCTGCGTATAGCGACTCTCACGCAGGTCTGATCCACTAACCTGCGCACCTTGCTCAGCAGCTACGCGAGCGATGCCAGACATGCCAACACCACCTACACCAATAAAGTGAATACGCTTAGGAGTTTGGGTTAGCTCACTCATGCACGCGGCTCCTCTTGACGGGATGTCGTTTCTTTAGGTTCTTCTTTGGATGTCTGATCAGATGCTTCAAGCGCGGCTGGCTCATCGCCCGGCACATCTTCCTCTTCGAGAGCTGCATACTTGAGTGGATAGAGTTCCTCCTCCGTAATTTCAAGACGCGTCTCTTTAATAATATCGATAACCAAATCAGCAAGTTTGGCAGCTGCGTTTTCTGTTTCAAACGTTGCCGCGGCCTCACGCATGCGCTCACGCACTTCAGGCTCAACAATGAGTGAGAAGAAGCGTAGTTTAAACTCATTTGTATCAAGCATGTCATCATCAACCATATACGCAGCGCCGCGATCAACATATGCCTGAGCATTACGGGTTTGATGATCAGCCGTTGCATGCGGATATGGTACCAGCAATGCAGGAACACGACGTGCTGAAATCTCAGCAAGAGAAGTGGCTCCCGCACGTGAAACCACCGCATCGGCAGCTGCCATCGTTTCTGCCATCTTGTTTTGGTAGCCCATCACAATCCAGCGCTTAGCCTCTTCCTCAGTTAGATTGAGTGCTTCAACGACAGAATCATATTCTTTAGGCCCCGTGATATGGACGATATAAACATTAGGGAGATCTAAAATCTCATCTTTAAGGGCGACAACAGCTTCATTCAAGTGGCGTGCTCCGAGCGATCCGCCAAACACGAGCACCATAATAGCATCATCAGGAATACCCAACAGGGCGCGTCCTTCTTCGCGCGTAGCCTTAAAGAAATCACTACGCACCGGATTACCAGTAATGGTAATAGCATCTTGGCATTTCATATCAGCGCCTGCCTCAGGATAGGTAAGCGCAACTGCCTGTACTTGATTTGATAGATATTTGTTTGCCATACCCATGACTGAATTTTGTTCATGCACAATCACCGGAACGTTTGATGCCTTTGCCGCACGTGCAACAGGTAAACAAACATAGCCTCCAAAGGCAACAACCCCATATGGCCTTACTTGCATCAACCACTTGGTTACTTCTGCCGTAGAACGCATAATCTTGCGCGTCGACTTAATGAGTGACGTAATTTTGGCGCGATCAAACCCTTCAGCTTCAAATCCTTTATACGGGTATCCAGCTTCTGGTACTAAACGAGATTCAATACCATCAGGCGTTCCTGCAAATACAACCTCATGACCACGATTGGTTAATTCTTCTGCAAGAGCAAGAGCAGGATTAATGTGACCTGCCGTTCCTCCCCCTGATAAAATTATGCGCATACGTCTCTCCTTACCCTTATATCACCATCGCCGTTGATGAGGATTGGATCTGTTTAACGGTGCCGATGGGGTTACCTCAATCTGCACCCTACGTCCTCCTTGGTAACTTCCTTGGCGCGGCATTCCGCGCGTGGGAGCCACTCCCGAAGTTGCCCGACGTGTAGTATCAGCACCCGATACGTGCGATACTACATGAAGCCTATCACGACGCTCTTGCGAATTATTCTTCTTCTGCGAACTTAACGCAATTGACAATATTATCCCAACCATAAGACAAGAGGAAATCATTGATGAGCCACCCGATGAAATAAAGGGCAGCGGCTTGCCCGTTAAAGGCATAATGCCTGTCACACACGCCATGTTCAAAAATGCTTGAAACACCAGCATAATAGCAAGTGTGGCAGCAGTAATAGTGCCTTGCTTTGTCTGAGCATTCATGGCAATCATCAATGAACCATACAGAAAAATAAGGAACAAAATAATGACGCCAACGGTACCCACGAGACCCATTTCTTCGCCGATAATAGCAAAGATAAAATCGGTTTCTGCTTCAGGGAGATAATCCATTTTCTCAAATGAGTTACCAATGCCAGTACCAAACAATCCTCCTGCACCAAGCGCTAAAAAGGAGTGAATAAGCTGATAGCCGCTTCCGTTAGGGTCTGACCAGGGATCTAAAAAGATCATGCGATCAGAACGATAGCTTTTAAGCGAAATAGCCAAAATAGCTCCAACAACAAGAATACCTATAGCTATAAGCATGGTCTTATTATCGACCCCAATTAGCCACATCACAGCAAGAACTGCAACGGCGCAAATTGCCGTTGAGCCCATATCGGATTGGAAGACCAAAATCATAAAAAGAGGCAGGACAATATAGAAAGCAAATTGAACTCCAAATTCACGCCCTTGCAGTTCCCCATTTGTATACTTGGTTCCCAGAGAAACAGCCACAAGAACAAGCGAAATTTTCATAAACTCAGCCGGCTGAATGCTGATTGGTCCTAAAAAAAGCCAACGTTTAGCGCCAAGACCAACCGTACCCATTACTGCGGTGAGCACCATGCCGATCATGCATACTATCCAAAACCCAATAACAAAACCACCAAAAAGCTTTGACTCGTTGAAATAGCATACAGAAGCAATAGCTCCTGAAATGCCAACAGCAGCAAAGAGGATCTGCTTCATTACTTCACTGGCCGCATCACCCTTTTCAACAAAAAAGACAATAGATGATGACGAGTACACCATGACAAGCCCAATAACAATTAGGCCAAGCGTAGAACCCACAACCATAATCAACGGTGCCCATGGATGATCCAAAAAGAGGCGAAAAAATGATTGTGAGCGGGGGTCGCGAGTGTGATTTGAGTGTGTTTGCGTTCCCGTAGTCATATGCGTTAGTAATTACGCTCCTCTCGTTTGAGCGCGATCAGCAACCATCTGTTTAAAAACCTTGCCACGTTCTTGGTAGCAACTAAATTCATCAAACGATGCACATGCAGGCGACAAAATAACAATGTCTCCTGATTCAGCTTGTGCAAGAGCAGCGTCAAAAGCATCTTCTAAGTGATTTGCTTGCACATGAGGAAGGGAGCTCTCCGCAAATGCAGCAAAGAATCTATCTCCTGCTTCTCCAAAACAGACGACGCCTTTTGTGTGAGCCTCAGCTTCTGCAACAAGCTCACTCAAATCAGTACCCTTATCGTCTCCGCCGAGTAACACAAGCGGGCGCTTGTTCCCAAAGGCAGCAAGCGCCTTAAGCGTTGCATCAACATTGGTCGCTTTAGAATCATTGTAGCAAGCTACCCCCATTACCGATCCACAGGGTTCAATACGATGCTCAAGGGGAGCAAAAGAAATCAGACCTTCACGCACCCCATCGACATTATCTACTAAACCAAGCACAGCCGATGCAGCAGCAAGCGCGTTAGAAACATTGTGCTCACCTTTAATTTGCAAATCTCCCTCTTCAATAAGGCGATGGGTGTTTCCATCCAGATCGACACGAAGCACACCGTTGTCTAAAAATGCCGCATTTTTTGATCCGCAAGCATCATGCATGGAATACGTGATGCCTTTTGCGCACCCAAGCGGAAGATAGTCAAAACCGCGCTCTGCTTCAGGGCGAGCCTTGATTGCCTTGGTAAGCTCACGTACAACATCATTGGTAGCATCGAGCACGACAAGTTTTTTAGCATTTGCATACACCTTTTGCTTTGCAGCAATGTAGGCATCCATACTTTTATGCCAGGCAAGATGATCAGGCGTAATGTTGAGTAAAACAGCAACATCAGGTGCAAAATCAATTGTTGAAGCAAGCTGATAGGAGGATACCTCTGCAACGTAGTAATCAGTACGATGCGCTCGCACCGCTTCAAGACACGTGTCACCAATATTGCCCACCGCCTGAGCTCGCTTTCCACAAGCGCGCAACAGGTGCGCCGTTAAAGCGGTTGTGGTTGTTTTGCCATTGGTGCCCGTAATAGCAATCCATATCGCGTGAGCATCAGACTCGCGCCAGGCAAATTCAACTTCACTGATAACTTCTTCACTCGCACGCACGGCAGTCTGATAAAAGTCAGAAAATTCCGAAATCCCCGGACTTGCAATACATACATTAAACGCTTTTTCACCCTCCGGAAGCGTTTTTATTACGTCATCAAGCGCATCTTCACCATATACCACCTGCGCTCCTCGTTCGATAAGCGTTTGAGCAAAATCTTGCGTTTGAGCGTTAGGTTTTCCTGCCGCAACAAAGACGGAGGAAACACGCGTTCCTAAGAGATCCACGCAGTAATCAGCAGCAATTCGCCCTGATTTTCCTAATCCTAAGACACAGACGCGCCCCAATGACTGAGGCGCCTGTTTTTTTGCGGGATCATAGACTGATGTCTTCATAGCATTCACAATCCTAAGGTTTGTGCGAAAAAGATACAAAATCCGATAGCCGCTAAGACGCCTGAAATAATCCAGAATCTCACGACAACCTTAACCTCGCTCCATCCTTTTTTCTCAAAGTGGTGATGGAGCGGTGCCATCAAGAAAATACGTTTATGCGTCCGTTTATAATAAAAAACCTGAATCATAACCGAGAGCGCTTCAGCTACAAACAAACCACCAATAATAAGAGAAATAACTTCAGTTTTGGTGATAATAGCAATGCAGCCTAACGTAGTACCAAGCGCAAGAGAGCCGGTATCGCCCATAAAGATGTCAGCGGGATAAGAGTTGAACCACAAAAAACCAATGCAGCATCCTGCAAGGGCAGCAGCAATGACTGCTGAATCAAGCATGTTTGAACGGTATGCAATAGCAGCCATAACAAGCATCACAATCATAACCGTGCCCGCCGCTAAACCATCAAGTCCATCCGTCAAGTTGGTTGCATTTGATAATCCCATGATAAGCAAATCACCAAAAATGAGATACAACCAGGGGATTTGAAATTCTCCGCCAGGAACTTCTATAGGAAGCACTGTTGTCCAAACCCCCAAATCAAGCACACAGATAAAGGGAAGATCAACGGTAGGAGCAACACCAAGCCAATTAACCACACCAAGCACAAAAGCACTTGAAATAAGAAATTGTCCAACGAGTTTTGCTTTAGGCGTTAAGCCCAAAGAGCGCTCTTTGATAACTTTAGCCGCATCGTCAAAAAAGCCCAGTGCACCCGTTAGAAGTACGGCAGCCATAATAAGGATGGTTTGTAAACTAGGCTCATCAACAATAAGAACCGTGAGCAGCATAGCCAACAGCATAATAAGACCGCCCATAGTAGGGGTACCCTGTTTGACTAAATGGCTCTCCGGCCCATCAGCGCGTACTTGTTGGCCAATCAAATGTGCCCGTAGAAATTTAATCCAAAATGGCATTAATGCCATAGTAAGAATCATGCCTACCATAACAGCAAGCGCAACAACAAAAGTGGGATATTGACTAATCGACAGCAGCATTAAAGCGTAAGCCCCCTGACAATTCGTTCAAGCTCCATAAAATGCGACGCTTTAACAAGCACAGCATCTCCAGGCTCCAAATGCGTCTCCAAATCATGAAGTGCTTCTCCTCGATTTTCGGTAGTGTAGACCTTTTCTGATGGATACCCCGCCGCAATTGCTGCTGACGCAATTGACTTTGCAAGTTCTCCCACGCAAATAAGCCTATCAAGAGGAAGAGTCGCAACAAACCTGCCTATACCTTCATGACAAGCAACGGCACTATCACCAAGCTCTCCCATATCACCTAATACAGCGTATCGCTTATGGGGCACATTCATAGCCGCAAATAGAGCAAGGGATGCTCGCATGGAGTCGGGGTTTGCATTGTAAGCATCATTGACGATCATGACATCATTTTTACCCTGAACTATTTCTTGACGACCAACCTCAGGAAGAGATGATTCAAGACCGGCAATAATAGTGGCAAGATCAAGCCCGTATGCTTGACCCACAAGCGCAGCGCCACAGGCATTTTCTACGTTATGTACGCCTCTCAGCGACAGCACGCATGGTGCCTGCTCGTCACCTACGTGAAGTATGAAGTGAGGACGCCCTTCCCCATCAAGCTCAATATCAGTTGCCCAGACAACAGACAAGGGATCAGCTTCACCCGAGCCATCGTAGTATGCAAGTTGGATAGTACGCTCGACAGCTTCAGCTTCTTTAACAATAAACGCACTCCACTCATCATGGGCATTCAAAAACGCTTTACCTGTTATTTGAGGAAGTGCAGCAATAATTTCGCCCTTAGCGCGTGCGATGTTCTCTTGACTTCCCAAAAGCTCCATATGAGAAGTGCCTACATTGGTAATAAGCGCCGCCTCAGGCAATACATAACTGCAGAGCGCTTCAATCTGATGAAGACCGCGCATACCCATTTCAACAACGACAAATTCCGTTTCAGGATTGGCGCTCAAAATAGTATTGGGTACACCCAACTCGTTATTTTGGTTAGCCTTAGTTGCGGTGGTGTTAAAGGTGGTAGAAAGCACATCACGAATAAGATTTTTCGTCGTAGTTTTACCTGTTGATCCAGTAAGCGCAATAACATGGGCATGCAAACGCTTGCACCACTCGGCGGCAAGATCAACGACCGCACTGTGCGTGTCCGCTACTTCAAGAACCGCAGCCCCCATTTCACGCGCAAGGCGCAACACCTCTTGTGGTAAGGGCTCCATTACCAGAATGATACACGCTCCCGCAAGGAGAGCTGCACGCACAAAGTCGTGGCCATTAACGCGCTCGCCCAAAAAAGCAACATAAAGCGCATCAGGTTCAACCGCGCGTGAATCCCACGTAATAGACGTTGCAAGATGCGATGCATCAAGAGGCTCAATAACACAACTCGCACCACACCAATCAATAATTTGCTTGGTATTAATACGCATCTATCCAAAGAGCCTTTCAAGTTCTGCTGCCGCTACTTCGAAATCACTAAAGTGGACTTTTTCCGTTCCTAAAATCTGATAATCCTCATGTCCCTTACCAGCAATCAAAACCACATCGCCAGGACACGCTTTTTCAAGCGCAAGGGCAATAGCAGCTTTGCGATCAGGCTCCACGCAATAATGATCAGTACCGGCACCCATACCTTCGACAATGTCATCAATAATAGCGATGGGGTCTTCAGTACGGGGGTTGTCCGAGGTAACAATCGCATAGTCGGCTGCAAGTGCCGCCGCTCCCATCAAAGGACGTTTTGAACTATCGCGGTCTCCCCCGCAACCAAAGACAACAAGCGCATTGTTATCAGTGAGCGCTTTAACGCATGAAATTGCTTTTGCAAGTGCGTCAGGGGTGTGTGCATAATCAACATATACCGCAATATCACCATCATGCTCAGTCTTTACCCGCTGAATACGTCCAGGGATTGAAGGAGCACTCATGAGTCCTTGCACAATCGACTCACTACTCCAGCCTAACTGAAGGCCAATACCAAAAGCGGTCATGATGTTTTCAACATTAAAACGCCCTACCAAAGGATAGGTAAAGGTATGCGTTTTACCCCGTGCAACCAAGGTTACTGTCGTGGAATCATGACTATATTCAATATGAGTTGGATGAATGAGTGCTGCTTTATCAAAACCCGTAGTAATCACTTCATCATGCTGGGAGACACAACGCTGTAAAAGTTTTTTGCCCCACTCGCTATCGATATTAATCACGCGCTTAGCAGGATAGTTTGAAGAAAAGAGTTTTGCTTTTGCGTCAAAATACGACTCAAAAGTCTTATGATAATCAAGATGATCTTGCGTTAAATTAGTGAAAGCTGTCACAGCAAAATTGGTATCCCAAACACGCTTAAGATCAAGTGCGTGAGAGCTTACCTCCATTGCAACTACTGCACATTTTTCATCACGCATTTGCGCAAAGAGTTTTTGCAAATCAGGAGATTCGGGTGTGGTGTGCTCAGATGGATAATGCTGTCCGCAGATCTCAGTACCAGTCGTACCAATCAAGCCGGTGCGTAAACCCAAACAGTCTGCTAAATGCTCAACGAGATATGTTGTTGTTGTTTTTCCATTTGTACCCGTAATACCAACAAGAGAAAAATCATCACTTGGCCAATTGTAAAAACTAGCCGCTAAATGAGCCATCGCTTTGCGCGAATCACTCACAACAACTTCAGTTACATCGGATGCATCTGCTAAATAAATTTTACGCTCGACAACAAGCACGCGCGCTCCACGATCAATGGCATCTTGCGCATACGAATGCCCATCAGACGTTAACCCAACGATGCAGCAAAATGCATCTCCTGGCTTAACCCGATCGCTCCTATAAGCAATACCCTCAACAGGCTCGTCCGGATTTCCAATAATAGTGCAGTCAAATCCAGCAAAAAGCTCTTTACAAGTCTTAGTCATGAGTTAGCCTCATTTCTGCGTAATATCATAACGCTCAATTGCATATGACATTATATCCTTAAATGCAGGAACAGTTTTGCGTTCTGCAGGGACATCGGTAGCACCCACAAAGCACACGAGTTCAAGTGATGCATCAGGAATGAAACCAACAAAAGAAATGTTATAGATGTTTTTCTTATAGCCGCCGGCACTATCAGCAATTTCAGCGGTGCCTGTTTTGCCTGCAATCTTAAAGCCTTTGATTTGCGCTTGTGTTGCGGTACCGTCTTCCACAACCGCTTCCATCATCTCAGTCAAATCATCAAGAGCTTGCTTGTTTTCAATCACTGTTTGCGTTTCATACACACGCGGCGCTTCTTCGGTAGGGATATCAATAAGGAAATGCGGCTGACACATTACCCCATCGTTTGCAATGGCGCCATAAAAGCGCACCACATTAAGCGGTGTAGTCATAACGCCTTGGCCAAATGAAATGTTATACATCTGCACAACCGACCAGCTATTCCAATCAGAAAGTGAGCCACTTGCCTCTCCCGGATAGTCCACCTCTGTTTTTCCAATAATTTGGTACTTGTTCAGATATTCACTCATCTTTTCAGCACCTAAATCTTTGGCGATAAGCGACATACCAATATTGGATGAATCTGCCATAATCTTTGATGTATCCATATCCATGGCAGCACGTTCATGAGAGTCGGTAATAGTGTACTCGCCCACCTTGATCGAAGCAGGACAATAATAACTTTGTCCTGCCTGCGTGGTACCTGCCTCAAGAGCGGCAAGCATAATGGCGGGCTTGAAGATGGAGCCCGGCTCAAATGCTGATGAAATACCACTTAAGTTAGTAGCCCCTTCTTTAATTTCGGATAAGTCGGTAATGTCAAAAAGTGGATCTGATGCACATGCATAGATTTCTCCACTACGCGCATCCATTACAATGCCAGATCCCGCTTTACCATCAATATCTTTTACACGTAGCGCAAGCGCGGTTTCAACTTGTTCTTGTAAGCCAACATCAATAGAGACCACAATATCTTTTCCAGCAACCGCCTCTTGCGTAATAGTTTCAGAGCCAGGAACAGGCACTCCTTCACGCGAATACATGATGGTGCGCTCACCAGGCGATCCTCCCAAAATGTCGTTATAGTAGAGTTCAAGACCCGAGATAGCCTCACCTTCACTATTAAGAATGCCTATCACTTGCGATCCTACTGATCCACAAGGATAAACACGCTTTGTTGTTTTCTCGTAGTCGACGCCCTCAATACCCAAATCAAGGATCTTTTGACCTAAATCAGCTTCAGCTCCTTTAAAGAGATAACTAAAGTTTTGGTTAGCTAAAATCTTGTCTTTGTAAGTAACAAACTCGCCCCCGCAGTTATCAACCATGAATTGGGCCAGTTCATCCACTTTATCAGCAGGCACAGTCTTAGGGTGACAGAAGATATTAATCGCATCGACCGTTGTAGCAAGCACCACCCCATTGCGATCATAAATTGTGCCACGCCGAGGAGTGATTTCTAATACATTGGTGCGTACCGCATTACTTCTATTGGCATTATTTTCCGCATCGATAACTTGCAACCACAAAAGACGCAAACTCAAAATTGCGGCAACAGCAGCCAGGATAACAAATGCGACAATTAAACGCTTTGATACAGAATACGTCGGATCTATAGCACGCACGGCCGGTTTGCGAGCACGCGATGATGAATAAGATTGCCGATAGGGTTTTTCACTGAAGGTAGATTTATGCCTAAAAGGAGGATGCGGATTATTCGGATCACGCCGATATGACATGGCATGTCACCTAGCTCAACGTTGCAACGCTTGCAATACTTTGCGTAAGTGATAGATTACCCACACCATCATATACCACGACATCAGCGGGCAAAGACAGAGTTCCTACTGATTGTGGTGCAGCCATATGAAGTCTGTCTGCCGCCTCAGCACGAAGCGTGATAGGATTGGCGACTGAGGACTTCTCCACTGCAAGTGACTCCTGTACTGAACGTGCATCAGAAATATTGGCACGCATGTCACTTGCTTGCGACGCAACCTCATAAGCGCTTGCCGCAATGCCAACACGCGCTAAACCAAGCACCAAAAAGCACGCCATAACCACAACAGCAATAACGCACAAAGTGCGAAGCGTAGGGCTAATATCAGGTTGTGCTTGATGCTTGCGTCCAGGAACGACCGTAATAGCAGGGCGCGTTCTAGGAGATTGTTGAGGCTGACGAGCAGGAGCTGCGCTCGCATGGTTATATGAATATGCAGGTGCGCCCGCCATACTACTCCCCTTTACGCCAATTCATCTAAACGGGTAGCAACGCGCAATTTTGCGCTTCTGCTACGCGGATTTCTCTCAATTTCTTCCGCCGTTGGGAGAATGGGTTTTTTTGTCACTACTTTGAGTACCGGCTTATTTCCACAAACACAGACAGGCAAGTCAGGAGGACAGGTACATCCTTGGGAATACTGTTTAAAAATATCTTTGACGATGCGGTCTTCGAGTGAATGATAACTGATTACTACGATACGTCCACCGGGCGCAAGCCATCGAATAGCTGCTTCGAGACCGCGTCGCAATACGTCTAACTCGCTATTCACTTCAATGCGAAGCGCCTGAAACGTGCGCTTTGCTGGGTGACCATTAGCTCGACGAGCAGAAGCAGGAATGGCTGCTTTGA
Organism: uncultured Eggerthella sp.; assembly: GCA_900542265.1. Classification (GTDB taxonomy): domain Bacteria; phylum Actinomycetota; class Coriobacteriia; order Coriobacteriales; family Eggerthellaceae; genus Anaerotardibacter. Next base: position 77,277 of record UQML01000002.1, read on the forward strand.
TAATCTCGACCAATTGTCCACTTGTTGTGATCGGTACCTCTTCGCGAGACTTCACAATAAAGTCAGCGATGCGGCTAGCCCACTTTTCATCCGAGTATTGTCGGATAATCCGAGTGAGATCTGCTGCGTTATAAGTGTTAATGATCTCTGCTGCATTTAACGTGTGTTTGCTCGGATCCATCCGCATATCAAGTGGGGCATCCTCTTTAAAAGAGAAGCCTCGCGAAGGGGTATCAATCTGCACTGAGGACACGCCTAAATCAAAAAGAATTCCATCAATAGAAGGAACGCACGCCTCAAGCAAAAGCGAATCAAGATCGCCAAAATTCCCTGCAAGAACATCAATTTTGGGACGAATCTCATCAGGAAGCGCCATAAGACGCTCCGTCGCCGCCGCTCGTGCAACCGGATCCTGGTCAATACCGATAAGGCGGCTATCAGAACCGATACGCTTAGCAACTTCCAGGGAATGGCCTGCGCCACCGAGTGTAGCGTCCACGAATGTGTAGTGCGTTTGTAAGTTCAGATATTCGAGGCACTCGGTGAGCAGGACCGGGATATGCCGGTATTCGTTTGTCATAGTGCGTATCCCATTGGAGTTAGCTCATCAGGCTAGCGAGATCAAACTCGCTGCAGAAAGCATCCCAACGATCTACATCCCAGATCTCAAAATGATCAGTGTCACCAATAATGACAACCTCTTTGTCTAACCCAGCAGCTTCACGTTGCGCCGCAGAAATAGTAATGCGACCCGAGTTATCAATTTCACAACGTTTTACACGCGAGTTTAAAATCTTGCGTTGCGCTGCCATCTGCCTATTAGAAGGAGAGTAACCACCTTTGGATTCAAAGAGGTTTTCTACCCATTCCGAATAAGCTTCCGGTTCAAAAACAAGAAGGCAATCATCTAAGGGTGAGAGGATCACTTTCAGTTCTGGTGTGAGCACTTTTCTAAACTCAGCAGGAAGAGACAGACGCCCTTTTGCGTCTAACTTGTGGCGATATTCGCCTTCAAGTGGGGTCACCTCTTCTCCTTTCTGAGCGATGCTCGGTGATCTGATTGTATAGCCATCAATCCCACATTGCAACAGAAAATGGGAATTTATCCCACCCTACCCCCCTTCACCCCAAAACGCTACATCCAGAAAAGCAGGCTTCAAAACATCCTCTAAACACCACATCTAGTAGGGCTGTTTTTCACACACCCCTACCCCTACCCTTAACGAGCATTTCAATACGTGCGAACGGTATTCTTTCTTGTGTCAGAATTTTTTTAGCTTGATGTACGCTTTATGGATACGAACGGCGCTTCTTTTGCCCGCTCAGTAAAACAACGCAAGCTTTTTACTAAGGTATGAAGGTAGTGGTGTAGCGCAGTGGGATAAATTCCCTAAAATCCCCTAGGATAGATTCTCACGCGTTGCAATTTTTTAAGCACGAGGGTGAGCATCAAGATATTCCTCTTTAAGATGCTGCATATGTACATGGGTATAGATTTGCGTTGTTGCAATATCAGAATGACCCAGCATATCTTGAATAGCACGCAAATCAGCACCGCCTTCAAGAAGATGGGTCGCAAATGAATGGCGCAAGGTATGAGGATGAAGCGAAGACACATTGATAGCAGTTCCAGCGCAAGCAACTATTTTATGAACGCTTTGGCGACTAATACGTCCTCCCCTGCTGTTAAGAAAAACAGCACCCGTTGGCTTTTGAGGTCGATACAACACAACGCGTGCTTCAGCAAGATAGCGTTCGAGCCAAGAAAGCGCTAAACCAGAAATAGGCACCATGCGTTCTTTGGATCCTTTACCAAAGACCAGCAAAAACCCATCATCAAGATAAAGACGCTCTCGGTCAAGACCAACAAGTTCAGAAACGCGCAAGCCGCACCCATACAACACTTCAAGCATGGCGCGATCGCGGATATGAAGTGCGGAATCATCAGGAATAGTATCCATAAGTGCATCAACCTGATCGATAGAAAGCACGTCAGGAAGCTTGAGCGGTTTTTTAGGATAAGCAAGCGCCCCCGTTGGATCTTGTTTGCAAAAATGCTCCTGAATACAAAAACGGTGAAATCCTTTGAGCACTGAGATTGCACGCTCACGCGTAGCCGGCGACTTGCCTTGCTCTAAAAGAGAGGATAAATAGGCAAGCACTTCTTCTTGCGTAATCTCATCCGGATCAATGATGCAATATGTCTTTTCAAGATAGCTTGCATACGCTTCTATATCATGACGATAAGCGCTACAAGTAAGCGGGGATGAACCCCGCTCAATTTGTAACCATGCAATATATTCATTGATAGCTTGCTTCATGAAAACTACCTTATGGGATGCTCAAGCATGCCCTATCTGCAACGAAGCAGTCTGCTCGCTGCACAGCTTATGCCTAATGCTCTTTGCCTAATGCTCTTCTTCGTAAGTAAGAGCCGCCTTAACAAAGCCCACAAACAAAGGATGAGGCTTTATTGGACGCGACTTAAACTCAGGATGTGCTTGGGAAGCAACAAACCAAGGATGATCAGGAATCTCAATCATTTCAGTCAAGCGACCATCAGGGGAAAGTCCCGAGATACGCAAACCTGCATCAATAAGCTGATCACGATAAGCATTGTTAACTTCATAACGATGGCGATGGCGCTCATAAATTACTTCTTCACCATAAATCTCGTGCGCCAAGCTACCCTTTTCAAGCTTACAGGGATAGGCACCTAAGCGCATGGTACCGCCCTTGTTCTCAATGTCTTCTTGTTCAGGCATAAGATCAATAACCGTATAATCAGCGTTTTCATCAAACTCTGCCGATGTAGCACCAGGAAGTCCGGCAACATTACGTGCATATTCGCAAACCGCCGCTTGCAAACCAAGACAAATTCCCAAGTAGGGAATCTTATTCTCACGTGCAAACTGAGCAGCTAGAATCTTACCCTCAAAGGCACGCTGCCCAAATCCTCCAGGAACCAAGATACCATCCATGTCGGAAAGCGTATCAACAACATTAGTCTCATCGACTTCTTCACCATCAACAAGATGGATATTAACGTGCACCCCATTAGCAACACCGGCATGACCAAGCGCTTCAATGATAGAAAGATACGCATCAGGCAAAGATACATATTTGCCAACAATAGCAATATCAACTTCACCTTCACAAGCCTCAGCTGCTTGCAAGAATACATTGAGTGGCGTTAGATCGATCTCTGGAACAGGTAAGTCAAGGCGCTCAAGCACCTTTTCATCAAAATGCTGCTGATGCAAATCGAGCGGAACTTCATAAATTGAAGGAGCGTCAGTACAAGAAAAGACATCATCACTGGCAACGTCACAGAAAAGCGCTATCTTCTCACGAACCTTATCGGAAATCTCGTGATCTGAACGACATACAATGAAGTCAGGTTGAACGCCAATAGAGCGCAATTCTTTTACCGAATGCTGCGTTGGCTTGGTTTTAACCTCGTGAGCAGCTGCAATATAGGGAACAAGAGTAACGTGCACAAAGCATACATCATCCTCGGGACGCTCCTTATTGAACTGGCGCGCTGCCTCAATAAAGGGCAACGACTCAATATCACCAATAGTGCCGCCAATTTCAGAAATTACAATGTCAGCATTAGACTGATCAGCGATACGATGCAGGCGTTCTTTAATAGCTTCCGTTACATGAGGAATGACTTGAACGGTACCACCCAGAAAATCTCCGCGACGCTCACGCGCAATCAGGCTTTGATAAATGGAGCCTTGCGTAAAGTTTGATTCGCGCGATAAATTCTCATCAATAAAGCGCTCATAATGACCTAGATCAAGGTCTCCTTCATGGCCATCATCCGTTACAAACACTTCACCGTGCTGAAAAGGAGACATGGTGCCTGGATCAACATTTAAATAAGGATCCATTTTTTGCATGGTGACTTTATAGCCACGAGCCTTAAGAAGATGTCCTAACGAGGCTGCGGTAATGCCTTTACCTAAGGAAGAAACTACGCCACCTGTTACAAAAATATGCTTAGCCATGTATCTATCTCCTGATCACAATGACGATAATGAGTACGATTAACTCGTGTTATATACCTTGTAAGTAGACCATTGCATCATTAAAAAAGCGCTTGGAAGATCAATGCTTTCAAACGCTTGTTAATGATACTTGAAAATAAGCTGAACTCCCATAGACAAGTGTGGAATTTCGTTAAGAAACTCTCAAAAAAGTGCACTTAATTGCTTGCTGAGAAAAAGACTTCCGAAACAAGGGTGTAAAACGATTTGTCGTCATAGCGCAACAAAACAGTGGGGTCAGGACCAGGGCGCACCACTACGCGTGAAATAGGATCATCAATTGCCACCTTTTCGCCATCGATAAACATCGTGGCTTCGCGATTAGCGCTCGAGGGATGGAGTGCTACTTCAATCACATCAGAGGTGCCCGTCAAAAGTGCACGTGATTGAAGCGTATGCGGGGCAATGGGCGCCACAACAAGACCACCAAAACTAGGGGTCACAAGCGGCCCTCCTACTGAAAGAGCATAGGCTGTCGATCCCGTAGCCGTTGCAATAACAAGGCCGTCTCCACGAAGCGTCGCAACGGGATCTCCTTGCACCGCATAGGCATAATCAATAACACGTCCTCCATCGCCACGAGTAAGCGCTACTTCATTAAGCGCAAAGTAGCTATGATCAGGCTCAGGAGGAAGTTCAGTTCCAAAGGGGTCTTCTAAACTGCCTTCATTATGGCAATACACGTCAATACGCATGTTGGTACGCTCTTCATGCGAAATCTCTCCTGCAAGTGCCGCAGCCATAATGGTAACAACCCCATCGGCATTTGAATTTGCCATGAAGCCAAGGTGCCCAAAATTCGTACATAAAATAGGAATGCGACGCCAAGCAATTTGTGCTGCAGTACGCAAAATCGTGCCATCACCGCCTAAAACGACAGCCATATCGAACCTGTCAATGGGCGATGGGATATTCTGGTCAATAATTGCATTGGAGAATTTAACTTCTTCAGAGCAATACGTTTCGCACTCAATTCCTTGACTTTGAAGATACATCTCAAGAAGCAAGGATGCTTCTGTTGCCTCAGAATTGTATTGATTGCGAACGATAAGAATACGCATACGATTTTCCGCTCCTTCAGGCTGCGGGATTGGTCTATAACTAATAAACAATCGCTTATTGTAACCGTATCAGAGAAGACCACACATGGGAAATAACTCAACAAACACTATAGCCAAGAATACGGGGCTCATGACCCTAGCCACCCTTGGTTCTCGCATAACGGGTCTTTTACGTACGTGGGCGATGGCTTTTGCCTTAGGCAATACCCTTCTTACCAGTGCTTATCAAATTGCTTACAACATGCCGGCAATGATTTATGAGCTTGCTGCTTCTGGCGTCTTAGCAACAGCATTTTTGCCGCTCTATCTGTTGATGAAAGAGAAAAAAGGAACACGGCTAGCATACAAGTTTGCGTCTAATATTTTGACGCTTACTATTGTTGCCTTAGGCATTTTGACACTTGTTTGCTCAGTCTTTTCTCCCTTGGTTATTGAAACGCAAACCTTTACCCAAACAGGTGGCGAGAGTAAAGAACTTGCTATTTTCTTCTTTAGAATTTTCGCTGTACAAATCTTGTTCTATGGCGTTGGCGCCGTTATTACAGGCATCCTAAACGCTGAACGAACTTTTTTAATTCCCTCACTGGCACCGGTTATCAACAACATTGTAGTTACCATTGTTATGTTTGGATATGTGCCGCTCTCTGCTGTAAATCCCGTATTGGCACTCTGGTGGCTTGCTATTGGAACAAGTTTGGGTGTTCTTTGCCAGTTTGGTATTCAGATTCCTACCCTTATCAAACAGGGTTTTAAGTATTATCCACACATCAACCTTAAAGACCCCATGATCAAAGAGGCACTTAAGGTAGCGGGGCCTATGTTTTTGTATATTGCAGGCACGATGATTACTTTTAGCTGCCGCAATGCCTTCTCTCTTGATGCAGTCGCTAATGGCCCATCGACCTTAAATTATGCCTGGACATGGTATCAACTACCGTATGGCGTAATTGCAGTATCGCTTTCTACCGCACTTCTAACCGAACTTTCTGACTGTGCTGCTAAAGACGACTGGGAAGGATTTCGCGGATACATTGCAAAAGGTTTGCGCTCGACCTTCTTTATGATTATCCCTCTTGCCTGTATGGTGGGCGCTCTTGCTATCCCCTTAATGCAACTCTTTCAAGCAGGTGCGTTCTCTTCCGACGATGCACAGTTTGTTGGTAATATCCTTGCCACCTGGACACTCAGTTTGCCATTTTACGCAGGGTACATGTATATGTATCGCGTATTTGCGGCGATGCGCAAGTTCTTGCAGTTTGCGCTTATTGATTTTGCCTTGCGTATCCCCCAGGTCTTTTTCTACTGGTATCTCTGCATACAACCCACCATCGGTCTTGCCGGCATCCCGTTAACGGATCTCGCCTTCTACGGCATAATGTTTGTCATCTGTCTTCTGATTGTAAAATCAAAAGTAGGATCATTTGGCATCCCCGGCATCATAAGTGTTTTTATCCGCTGCGGCCTTGCATCCCTTGCTGCTGGCATAGTTGTCTATTTTATTGTTGGCACCATTCAAGCAACGCTTCCTACAACAGGAAGCTACGCTATTCTCTTTGCTCTGGGTACCATCATAGTATGCGGCCTCATTGGCCTCGTGATTGCCTTTGGCTTATGTAGGGTATTGCGCGTTCCTGAGTTTAGCGTTTTGAGCTCTCTTGGCAAAAAATTCTTAGGACGCCTAAAACGCTCTTAAGCGAGCGCACTCATCCCCCGCATCAGGATAAGATGCCGTTAAGATGAATGTTCTTTTTTGGCGATGGGGTTAGTCGTTTACGGGACGCACGTGATCAGGCTCAACGGTAAGAAGCACCGGGCCATCTTCGGTCACCGCAATAGTCTTTTCAAAATGCGCTGACGGCTTATGATCGTGCGTGCACACAAGCCAGCCATCTCTCATCCGTTTAGTGCGCCTAGTCCCCATATTAACCATAGGCTCAATAGCAATAACCAACCCGGGAGATAGTTCAAGCCCTCTACGACGCTTGCCGTAATTGGGCACATCGGGCTCTTCATGCATATTGCGCCCCACACCATGCCCCACATAATCACGTACTACCCCATATCCGGCAGCTTCAGCAACATGCTGGATGGCATACCCTACATCGCCTAAATGACTGCCTACGATTGCAGCCTCAATGCCTGCCCACATGGAAGCTTCCGTCACTTCAAGCAGGTGCTGCTTTTTTGGCGAAATCTCCCCCACAGGAAACGTCCAGGCGTTATCTCCTACCCAGCCGTTAACAATCGCACCCGTATCAATAGAAATGATGTCGCCCTCTTGCAAAATGCGCTCTTTTGAAGGAATGCCGTGGACAATCTCGTCGTTGATAGAAGCACAGATTGAACCTGGAAATCCACCATAGCCTTTAAACGCAGGCTTGCCACCATTGGCGCGGATCGTTTTTTCTGCAAGTCGATCAAGCTCCCAAGTCGATATCCCGGGCTCAACTGCCGCGCCAACCTCACGCAATACATACGCACTCAACTCGCCCGCTTTTTTCATCTCTCGGATTTGCTTTGGTGTTTTATAAATAATCATGAACGAATCTTCTTTCTTACCCGCGTTTACCTGCGCACATTTTGCGCATGCCCTCATACTCCCCGCTACCGCTTGCACCTCTTACATCATGTCAAGATAATCAACTGATGGCAAAAGGCTTGCCGACATATCCCCTTCAGTTTGAAAATAATCTACCCAAATATCTTGCAACGTCCGCCCTTGCTCCACCCCATGAAGCTCTTGCGCTTTCTTACTCAGCAACGAGGATTCTGGACCGGTAAGCACAACGGTATATATATCATCATCGTTGAAAGCAAACGTTTGTGTTACTTCATGTCCGCTTTGCCCCGCCGGCGTAGTCTGATTCTCCTGCTTGGGCACAAGGGCACGCTCAAGATTATTTAAGTGAGAGACACCCTCTTTGTCTTTTGAAACTGTCATTTTAAGACCAGCCAAAACCGGCATGCGATAATCCCCCGTTTGTTCGAGCATTTCATTGAGAAGCGTCTTAATGTCTGATCCCGCCAGATGCAGCACATAAACAGGGTCATCAGCTACGGGATAGCGCAACATAGATGTTGTCATATCTCCTGGATAAAGCGGTGTACGAATACTGTAGGGCGACATGATGACAAAATCGCTTCCAAGTACTTCATTTACACTTCGGCCGATAGAACTTCCTGCAATATTGCCCCGATCGGCGTTCCATACGTTACTCATACCTTCTGCAAAGGTGGTCACCACAAGCTGATCATCCTTAAGAACATCCTGCAATTCTCGGTTGGCAAGAGATAACCATTCAGATTCCTCTTTGGCTTTATCGCTCGAAAGAAAAGCAGTCCACGCATCGTAAGTAAGCTCTTCTTGTCTAACCAGCGTTGCACCGTCTGTTTCGTTCAAGGTGTCAAAAGCGACCGCGTCAGAAGGAGATGCCAGCTGAGTAGGTAAGTTTTGTGCCGATGGGGTTTCTTGCTGCACAGCCCCATCGTCTGCTTCTTGACTTACCGGATCCCCTGCAATCTCAGTTTTGCCGCGGATTTGTTCGTGTAACACGCCCCCGATGCAATCAGCAAGATGGGGATCTGAAATGATGAGAGTAAAAGCCTGAATTTGGCTGTCATAGCTCGCTTGGTCAGACCTGTCTTCCTCTTGAGTTTCCTGGGAATTCTCGGCATCCTCCGCATCATTAGCACCATCTTGTTTGTATTCATCTGACAAAGAACTCGTGTATTCAAAAATATTCTTTTCGTTATCAGCATCAGCAATAAAAGTATATGCTTCCCCTAGCCCACAAGTATTAAAGTAAGCTTGTTGCGCCTCATCACTCATGATAGACGTCAGAACATCAAGCGCTCCCTGATGAGCAGCTTCGCTGTCTTCGACTTTGACCCCTTCTGATTCAACATTAGACACGCCCCCATAAAAAGCAGGTTGAGCTGAAAGCCAACGTGAGGTACTCGAGAAATTCGGAAGTGCACGCACAGTCATATTGTGGTCATTGCCATAGATGTCTAAATCTTCTCCTGTAACAAATATCATGGCAGCGCTACCTTCAAGAAACGCCTGCTTTGCCTCATCCCCTGTCATATCGCAATCATCAACCGAAACAATATTAGCAACATAGGCAGCTTTTACTTGTTCGAAAAAAGGAAGCCAAGCACTCTCATCAAGACTGGTTGTAGTGCCTGCTTGATAAGCGTTGCGCCAATCAATACCTTCTTGCGTTTGGAGAAAATCGCTAAAGACTGATTGAGCTACTTTAAAAAACGTTTCTTCATCAGCGTAATTTGCTGCTAGAGGTGTAATGCCTTTGGCTTGAAAATCAGCGCAGGCTTTAATGAATTCTTCTTTATTGGTAGGAACAGCAACATTATAGAGATCAAAAAGATATTGATTGATCACTACACCAACAAAGGTATCCGATGCGGGAATCCATACAATATGGTCATCATTACCAGGAATCTGATCGAGCAAAATTGCCTTTTCCAAACTCGCTTGCTGCTCAGATGCAAGCGTGGAATCTTTAAGATCATAAAGGCTATCTTGCATGACATGAGCACGCTCATCGACATGTTGAACTAAAACAACATCAGGCATTGATCCATGATTTGCCTGAAACTGATACAACTCGTTAGAGTCTGATCCACGCAGCCACATTATTTCATAGTCAGGATTAAGCTCTTCGACAGTTCTTGTGAATTCAGAATCTAAGAGCGCAGGATCCCATACGGATACCGTAATGCGCTTTTTTTCTTGCGAATCACACCCTGTAAGCCCCACGCTTGCAGCAATAAGCACTACGGCGCAAAGACACGACATTACAAGATGAGCAATCTTTGTAACCGTTTGGACGTACGTCTTTTTATTGATGCAATTCATATAAGCATTTGGCCTGTTCGTAACACTACTTTTTGTCTGAATGCGCTACTATGGTGTGTGCAAAAAGATGGTTTAAGTATAGAGGCATCTTTGGGCATTTCACAAAAATATCGTTATCATTATGTATCCTCCGTAGTCTTTATATAAACGGGTGATACCCTAACACGACCAGGGAAAAGCCTACGCGTATGAAACACGACACCAATAAACGTCCCACCAAACGTCCTACGCAACGTTCTGTTACCAGTATCGGTGCCAAAAGCTCCGTTGGACATCGTTCGGTTAAGCATCGCCCCGAAAGTTACTCTCACAAACAAGCCACTTCTTCTCGTGGCATCCCTGTCTCTTTAGAAACCATGGATGAAAATGGACGCCTTCATTCTTCTCGCTCACATGCATCTTCCTATGCGGCAGAAAACCAAGCTCAGCGCCGTTCAACATACTCTTCACGCGGAAAACGCCACAACCTCTTTGATTCATTTGGGATCTCAAGTGTCCAGCGCAATAAATCCATTTTAATTATTGTTGCTCTTATTGTTGTCGTGATCTTAGCGCTCATGATTGGCCTTGCCCAGTGCTCAAACAGTACTTCATCCAACGCTGATGCAAACTTAGCAGGATCAGCTCCCTTAACAACCCAAGAAGCACAGGCCACCACTCTCACGGTTACGTTTGCAGGTGACTGCACACTCGGTACTGATGAGGCGTTCAATCCTTCAACAAGCTTTAACGCCGTTTATGATGATGTTGAAAACCCTGCCTACTTCCTACAAAATGTCGCCGATATTTTTGGAGCCGATGATCTTACTATTGTCAACATGGAAGGCACGCTTACCACTTCCACTACACGCGCCGACAAAACTTTTGCCTTTAAAGGGCCAGCTGAATATTCTCAAGTACTCACTTCATCAAGTGTTGAAGCAGCCAGCGTAGCCAACAACCATTCGCGTGATTATGGTGAGCAAAGTCTCACAGATACCATAGAAACACTCGATGCTGCTGGCGTACAAACATTTGGCTATGATCGCATTACCTATCTTGATGTCAAAGGAATCAAAGTTGCTCTTATTGGCGCAAATGCGCTTTCAAGCTATGAAGAAACTACCAACCAAGTTACACAACAAATTACTGAAGCGCGGAATCTTGGAGCTCAGCTCGTGCTCGTTTATATCCATTGGGGTATCGAGCGCGACTACATTCCAGGTGCTGACCAGATAAATCTTGGCCATGCGGCTGTCGATGCAGGTGCTGATCTTGTTGTTGGAAGCCACCCTCATGTTATCCAAGGATATGAGCAATACCAAGGTCGCTACATTGTCTATTCATTGGGCAATTTCTGCTTTGGCGGCAATTCAAACCCCAACGACAAGGATTGCATGATCTTCCAGCAGACTTTCACCGTTCAAGGCAATGAGGTTGAAAAGAATGACAATGTTGACTTTATCGCCTGCTCAATCTCTTCTACCCCATCACGCAACAACTATCAGCCCACTCCTGCCACAGGAGACGAAAAAACTCGTATCGAAAAGAAAATCCAAGACTCAACTGATCAAATCGCTGCGCTTTCTTAGTCTGAGCAGCTTTTTGCGTTATACCATGAGCTTATGACTCCTCAATATAAAGAGCATCCTCGTAGGCAAATACGTCCTCATCCAAAGAAGTGCGCTCACGCACAAAATCAATGAAGCATTCAACCAAGAAGGAATGGAACGAATCCTCACGGTAAGCAAGATAAATCACATGAAATGCTTCTTCATACCCCTCTATAGGCAACGTAATAAAATCCTCATTAACGTAGTTGCCGAGCGTATCCAAGATGAGCACCACTGATCGCTCATCAGTCGTAGCAAGAGATGCTGCGCTTATTTCATCCCCAAATGATTCGCGAGGATTAAGTGAGTGACGACGCAAAAGTCCTTCAAAAACAGTACGGGCATAAGAAGGTGAGCGATAGGTCAGCAAAGGATACTCTTTAAGCTGATCAAATGTCACTCTATCCTGTTCAGCAAGAGGATGATTCGCATTCATCCCCACCATAATCTTTTGGGTTAATACCGGAATGTAATGAACACCGCGCTCTTCAGCAATGCGACCACAAAAGACAACATCATACTGACCGGATTGAAGTCCTGCCAAACACCCATACGTGGTGTCTTGATACATATCAAAATCAATAGAAGAGCCGTTAGTCTTCTTGAAATCACTTAAAAGCAGCGGCAAAAAGGCTCCTTGGATAGAAACAACGGTGCCAATTGAAATGCAACCATCAAGCCCTTCACTATATCCGCGCATCGCATCTACACCCTTGTCAACTTCTTGCAAAGCTGCACGAATGTGGTCATAGAATTCCGACCCGTATTTAGTTAAGCGAACGCCACGCCCTACTCGCTCAAAAAGCGAAACTCCGAGTTCTTTTTCAAGATTGCTAATAGAATTTGAAAGCGACGGTTGAGTAATGAAGAGCTCTTTAGCAGCTCTTCCATAATGCTCAAGTTCAGCAAGCTTTCGAAAATAATATAATTGCGATAAATTCACTGCTCTATCCCTCGCGCCCTCAAGAATTACAGTAAATAGTCTTATGCATCCCTATTCATAAGTCGTACCATATCGAATTTTAACATAAAACTAAATACTAACTATCAAAGACCAACGCTCATCATAACTTGATAAAACAAGTAAGCAAGCAGCGCTCATGCCAATTGGGTTTGCAATTGTAGCCGTTATCGCCATTTTATGGATCATGAAAATAATCCATAAGTAAGAACGCTAGAATAGGCCACGTTCATAAATCAAAGCACTACTACAACGATTGCTTACGCGGTCGTTGCAGTATTTTTGGTTTAGGAAGTCTTTAGAAAGTCACATCGTTTATCCCCAACCTCATATAAACTGCTATGCCCCATCGCACTCTCACATTTTCATTACTTGTTTTTCTTGCCGGCTCAAGCTATGGCTTTATTGTTCCTGCCATTAAAAGTGCTGCAGCTATAGGCGTGTACCCTAATTCATTTGTTTCTCTTCAATACTTGGTCGCTTTTCTCATTTGCATAAGCGCTATGGCTATTTCTCGCAACGCGTGGAGCTCACCGCGAGAACTTCTTAGGCTTGCTTTGCTTGGCGTTTTTACGGGAGGCACTTCAGTATGTTATTACTCAGCTGTGTCATTGCTGCCCTCATCAGCTGCACTCACCCTTTTATTCCAATACATTTGGGTGAGCGTCTTACTTGAATGCATTCACGAAAAACGACGCCCTTCTACCTCAACGATCGTGGCCATCATTATCGTGCTTATAGGTACCCTTTTTGCTACCGGGCTTCTTGATGGAAGCGTAGGCTATCTCAATCCCATGGGAGTCTTATTTGGGTTTGGATCTGCGATCTTTTACGCCCTGTTTCTTTACTTCTCAGGCACACTAGGCACTGGCCACTCAATGCTTTTACGCACAACCATGCTCACGGCAGGAGGTCTTGTCTTCACTTCTCTCACGAATCCAAGCGCGTATGTAACAGCGTTTTTCGATCCTATTACCTGGCCTTTTGCGATAGGGTTTGCCATTCTTGGCATTTTATTGCCGACCGGTCTTATCAACTACGCAAGCCCAAAACTCACTACTGGCATGGTTTCCATTATGGCCTCAAGCGAACTTCCCGTCGGTATTCTTGCGGCATGGGCAATTGTGGGAGATACCCCTTCCCCTCTTGTTCTTTTTGGCGCGTGTCTTGTCCTTGTAGGAATCATTGTCAAACAAGTTCCAACCCTTATTCAAACCGCACATAAAACTAGAGCTTGAGCGCACCACGAGGACATTCATCAACACACTGCAAACACAAAATACATTCAGTGTCATTTTTGCGCGATCGTTTTGGATCGAGCATATCAACATTCATGGGGCAGACACGCAAACATTTCCCGCACGAGATACATTTCTCCTCATCACACGTAATACGCATAAGAGCAATATAAGATCCTGGCTTCATTAAAACTGCCACCGGACACACATATTTACAAAACGCACGGTTATCTTTGCAAAGAAACGCAAGCGTGATTCCAAGTGCGTAATATACTCCATTCCCCACAATAAAGAAGATAAACATAAGGCCACCAAGATCAGGCACCTGTGCTGCCATAAGCGCCGCAACTAAAATAAACGAGCTCGCTAACACCACAAAACGAACCCAGCCATAAGGTTTGCGAGGAGTTCGAGGCTGCTTAAAGGGAAGCAAGTCAAGGATCATGGCCGTCCAGCAAGCGTATCCACACCAACCGCGCCCAAAGACAACAGGTCCAAAAATCTTAGCAACCGCATAATGAATAGTTGCACCACTAAAAATTCCCAAAAACAGAAAATACCAAAATCCCTCAATCTGCATGTTCTCATGGTCAAGAATGCCCAACCCAACAAGCATGTAAAGTCCTACGGCAAACTCAACAAATACCCGAGCATGTTTAACCTTATTGGTATAGAGTGCAAGGCCAACTGAAAGCGCAAAGCCAATATAGGCAAAATTAAATAGGTAAAACATATTGCGCAAACTAACACTCAGGACAATCGCAATGGTTAAAAAAAGCGCAAAGATAAGCAATGAGGGCTTATAGCGGTTCACCACTTGTTTGAACTGATGAATTGTTTTCTGAGAATGCTTCATACAGTTAGCCTTTACACGATGAAGTTTGAGCGCTGGAAGCCTTTATGCAAGAGGAATTCTAATAACAGTTTTAAGCTTTTCCGGCACCACGCGTCTTGGATCTGAAAGATAAATCTCATGATGCAGTCTTTGCGGAGTCAGATCAAAACCAAAACTTTGCTCATGAGCAAAGATCCGCATAGTATCAATTGTGGAAGATTCATCATCGTAGGAGCCAATGTGCATTGCTTGAACACAGAGTCCTTCATTGATGGTGAGGTATTCCGCAGCAGAAAAGTCTGCCTTCTTTTTGTTGGCAGCCGTCTCCTTTGCCCAGGTAAACACTTCAGGCGTCACAAATTCGGGAAGGCGGATGCAGCTGATCCACTCAAGCTTGTCTTTTTGCAGCGCACTAAACGTTTCTTCAGTACCAGAAAGCGACCAAAATCCTTCAAGAGGTGGCACAACATAAGGAAAATAACCCTCTAGATCAACTCCGGCTTTAGGCGACATTTTGATAGTAAACGAAATACCGTACAGAAGCTGCAACGCTTGCTGGTAGGCTCCATCAACCTCATTGGGGTCACCTTTTCCACGCACGGCAACATAGGTGATAGGTTCCATCGTAATAAGCGATGGTTTTTTAGAAGGGCGATAGACATCCTTGTATTCTTTTTTATAATCGAAAGCCATAATCCCATCGCCTCCCCATAGAATCCTTTTGTCACAGTCTAACACGTTGACTTAACCGCAACTGGCAGAAGCAACAAGGTGTTGCCCTTACTGTGTTGTTGCAGATTCTGACACAGCATGCGAACAAACCATCACAGCCCCCTATTTAAAAATTACAGGCATTCAACAGGGGTTTTACAATTTCGTCCTTATTGACGTATTGTCAATTCTGTTCATTGACGCTATGCCACCCTAATCGTAATCTCCAACAAGACGTCTTCTAAAAAGACCTCATCTTTGAAGGATATAGCTCTATGATATTAGCACCTACATCACCGTCAGCCCTTGTATCGTCATCGATGGCGCCCGTTGCAAAGAGCGCCCGTCGCGCGATACGCTCCGATGTGCGTCGTGAAGAAATCATAGCCGCCGCACGTGAGCTCTTTGAAACACAAGGTGTTACTAAAACCTCTGTTAAAGATATTACTGACCATGTTGGTGTTACGCGGTCATTGTTCTATCACTACTTTACTAATAAAGACGAAGTGATTTCTGCTGTCCTTGATGATCTCATCAATGATTATCTTGAGGCACTTACTATCTGGAATAACGAGCGTAAAAAAGGATGCATTAATCAAGCGCTCATTCAGGTTGTACACTTATTGCGATTAGGCGTTTTTGAAAACAATGAATTTCATAAAGCACTTGCAACACATGAAAACGCAGCACTGTATCTTGATTTCATCAATCGCGTCGCTGACCACACAGCACGCTATCTCATGAAAACCACGGTGCAAGATTACGCACAACACCACAATATTTGGATCGATCACCTTTATGAGACATTCTATGTTCTCATTATGGGTGTGATCGGGTATCTGCGCACTCACCCCGACGCGAATGACTCTGTTCTCGCCGACGTGATCGCGCAGACGCTCTATTTAGAAAGGCCCACTATTCTACAAGGAGGTAAGTAATGTTATTTGATGTATATGGGTCCAATGCGTTATATCAATGGCTTGGTCTGGCCATGGTATTAGTCGCACTCATTTTGCTCAATGAGTTTGCGCGACGCACTAAATTTGGCGGCTGCTTTATGTTCTTCGGAGTTTGCGGCGCTATGACCATTTACTGCTTGGCAGTAGAAATTGGAGCCGGCATGGGTGCCGATTGGGCGGTTAACAACCCAACCCATACCGATATGAACAGCTGGTTCCATTACGCTAAGGTGTATGCCGCAACCGCAGGCTGCATTGGCTTTATGATGCTCAAGTACAGCTGGGGTAAAGTTGGTCGCTCTCATTGGTTTAAGGCATTTCCTTTTGTCATTGTTGCAATTAACATTCTCATCGCTGTTGCAAGCGACTTCGAAAGCGCCATCCGCGCTTGGGATTCGAGCTGGGTATCCTCTGAAGGAGTTGTCCTCAATGGCGGCATGTTCAACGTCATCAACGGCGTTGCAGGCCTTCTCAATATCGCTTGCATGACTGGCTGGTTTGGCATCTACATTTCCAAGAAGCGTCAAGATATGTTGTGGCCTGATATGACCTGGGTTTTCATCATCGCTTACGATTTGTGGAACTTCTGCTACACCTATAACTGCCTCCCAACTCACTCTTGGTATTGCGGCATTGCGCTACTTCTCGCCCCAACCATTGCTGGTCTTCTTTGGAATAAGGGCGGATGGATCCAGAATCGCGCCTTTACCTTATCTATGTGGTGTATGTTCTGTCAGATGGTGCCTATGTTTGCCAACGATTCAGTCTTTGCCGTACAGTCTGTCAACGATCCAGCCGTAAACATGGTAGTTGCTTCTATTGCCCTTATTGCTAACGTTGCAGCGCTCGCTTACATTATTTACCGCGCAAAGAAACTTGGCGTTAACCCTTACAAGCAAGAGGTCTTTGTGGGTACCAAGGACTTCCGCGAAGCAATGGCGCGTCGTGCAAGTACCGATTACCTCTTAGCAACTGAGCCTAAGAGCGCAACTGCAGCCGAGATTGCTGAAATGGTTGCTTACAATGAACTTCCTGTCGATGGGGCAGTTGGTTTTGTCTATGTCAAAAAAGACAATAACTCCACCTCGGTGACGGTAGAAGAAATTGAAGAGATCCCGCGCAAATGACCTCGCGTCTAACCCTATGGAGGAGCGTCTAACTACGTGAGTACTCGCATAGAGACGGAGAAAACCACATGACGCGCACGTTTCTGCGCTGAGATCATGAGCCACAGGCAACCCTTCTTGCTTGTGGCTCATCTCTTTTTCAAAAAATTTGCCCTAATCTGACGAGATTCGACTTTCAGTGAGCCCTCCCGCAAAGGCAAAAACCAATCGCCGAGTATTATCAGAGATTTCGTGACAAAACCTGTACCTTCTGTGAGGATTTAGCTCGTTTTTTATAAGGCGATGGGGCTGCCAAGAAAATAGACCCTCGCTCAAAGTCGAATCTTGTCAAAACAGGCCATAAAAAGCCAAAAAATTAAGGCCGCTCTTTGCGCACTCTTCTGTGTATCCTTTGATGCACTTGCATTACAACATGAAAGACGACGCCCAGCGTACCTACTATTACAAACACGTGATGTAAATCTATAGCGTGCGCTCGTGAATCTACCCGAAATCCTGCAGCGTTCTTCTCGCTCTTCATAATTCGCTCCCCTCATCTCGCAAGCTAGATTCGGATAGCACTCAAAAGTCTTTCAACAACATCACGATTAGCGAAATCTGCAATAAAGCCATGGTGCGCCGTCCCACGTTTTATAGACATTTCCAAAACAAAGAAGATTTACTGCTCTACCTTATCCGCAGTAAACGATTAGATATTCAAAAGCGCATGCTTGGCCAAGGTTTCCGCACCATAACAACATCTGAATATGCCCTCATAATGACGCGCGAATTTTTGCGCCTTGCTCAGGAACATAAACATCTTTATCAGACACAGGCACTCAATGAGAACTTTGCCCACATCATGACCATCGCCGCAGATGAAATAGGACACGAATTCGCCCACTTTCTTGCCGAGCGCGCAGGACTCGATGAACCTACGTATGACCAGCAATTCTTGGGTGCTCTCTATGCAAATGGTCTCTTCGGAGCACTTCGCTTTTGGATGACAGCAACCCCCGAACAGACAGAAGAAGAATTCCTGGAAGCTTTCGAACCTATTGTCAAACGTCTTTTCAATACGGACGATGAGGCTACAAACACTAGGTTTACTTCAAAAGCTTTTTGAGTTTTCCAGCCTCAAATACTTGCTTGTTCAAACAATCATGAGGCTCATGACCAAGAACAACATCAATAGCGTTTTGTGTTGCACGAACTCTTAACTCATGACCCGCCTCTTCAGACCAATAGGCAGCGTGAGGCGTGAGCAAAGCATGAGGAGCATAAAGCAGCGGATCGTCTTTTGATAGAGGCTCCTCCTCAAAAACATCAATACCAGCGCCCCAAATTTTGTCCTCTTTAAGTGCTTGTGCTACAGCAGCAGTATCAATAACCGCTCCGCGGGAGGTATTAATGACAATACAGTCCTTTTTTAAAAGAGTAATGTTGTCTGCATCGAGAAGATGGTGCGTCGCAGGAACAAGTGCGGTATGGTAGCTCACGACATCAGAGCGCTTCAATAGTTCTTCGTAGGTAACTACCTCATACCCTTCTGGTGTGCGTCGCCCTGGAACAAGTGAATGCGACCAACATATCACGGTAAAACCAAGTCCATATGCTTTACGCGCAACAGCCCGTCCAATATCTCCCATTCCAACAACACCAAATGTACGACCATACACTTGACCCATTGGGCGATGTCCCGTTGGATCCCAAATCCCTTTGCGAATATCAGCATTCATCTCAGGTAGCCTACGAAGTACCGCCATACAAAGAGCGATAGCATGATCAGAAACCACCTCGGTTGCATAACCAGGAACATTGCATACCGCTACGCCGCAATCCGTTGCAGCGGGTATATCGATTGTTTCATAACCAACACCAAAACGAGACACAACTTGCAATTGTGGCAAAGCCTCAAATACCTCACGGTTGAAATCTCCATAGGCAGTAATAACCCCATCAGTATCAGCACAATTAACCATAATGCCTTCTGCACTTCGGTCTTGAAAATGCGCAAATTCAATACCGGCATCTTCAATCATTTTTTTCTCGATATCAGGTACAGCAAAATCACTATCTTCAATGACAATCTTTGGCATAACATTCTCCTGACACGAAAGATTTGTTCACTGTTAATCATAACAAGCATAGTCGCCTAGATTCTTGAGAAGCTTCAGATGTATCAAAGCCGTGAGAAACTCGCTCTATCCTGGCACCGGCATACCCAATTAGCCAAAACGACCAGCTACATAATCTGCAGTACGCGTATCCCCCGGACGAGAAAAGATACCTCGGTATAGCCTGCTTCTACCATCTCACCCAACAAGAAGAAGGCGGTCTGATCAGACACACGCAATGCTTGTAGCATATTATGAGTAACCATAATAATGGTGTAATCCTGTTTAAGCGTTGTTACAAACTCCTCAATTATTGCTGTTGAAATTAGATCGAGCTCATCGCGATTTTTCACTCCATGCGTGCGTGGTTCAAAGGCAACATTGTCATAAATTGACATAGGAAAAGGATTGGGTTGCTGAAACACCATGCCTACACGTCGGCGCAAATCGTTCACGCCAATTTCGGTATAGGCATTACACTCGTCCAGAAACACCGTCCCGTCAACGCGACAGCCTGCAACCAAGTCGTTCATGCGATTAAGCGTTTTCAAAAGCGTTGATTTACCACACCCAGAAGGTCCAATCAATGCTGTCACCTGCTTCTCGGAGAACTGCAAACTCACGTTTTTGAGCGCGTGGAAATCTCCATAGTACAAATTGAGATCAGAAACACCCATCTTGTATGACACATCCTCACACACCACATCGTGAATCATTTCTCGCTCGCATTCGCGCAGATCAATTGTCGGAGTTGCTGCCGTATTTGTGCAGAATGCCTTGCAGCGTTTCAGTCGTGATACGCACCAAGCGCACAAACTTATTGTCCGATTGCGTATATTCAACCAGATAAATTGCCGAAGCTACTCCAATAGGCACCGCCATCAGCAAGGCGCAAAACGACATCAAAACGGTTGAAACCAGCGCCGGCATAAGCGAGACATTATCAGAGGTGTAGTTCCATTCAAAAAGAGATGGAGTCAAATGAGGTACACCCTGCAACAAAATATAACCAATAAGTCCTATTAGAATGCACACAGTTAGTAATGTCCCCATATAGACAAGGATGCGCAAGATTCGTGAGACAGGCGATGGGTTTGCTGATGCAGAAGTCGATACAGAAGCAAACTCCGTCTGTGACCCACGAGAAAGCTACCGTAGTGTTCTTACGCTCATGAGCGCTCTCCCTTTCTCTTGATGGCGCTAAACAGTGCGCATATTAAAATGACAAAGACAAAGAGCACCACACCCGTTGCAATAAACGCTCCGCGATGAAGATCAGCCGCATACCCCATTTCAAGGACGATGTTTGCCGTAGGGTGTATAGGCTGCAGCTTTTTCATCAACCGGAATATATTTATTGTCTGCAACAATGGCTTGCCCATCGGCACTCATGATAAAGGTGATGAAATCCTGTGCCGCATCGCTTACCGCATCTTTGGTTACCATATTAAAGGAACGAGCGATGGGGTAGCTTCCCTGCTTTACGTTTTCTGGCGTTGCTTCCACGCCATCAATCTCGACTGCTTTAACTGAGTCATCCAAAGAGCTGAGCGAGATATATCCAATTGCTGCAGGAAAAGCTTTTGGGGAATCTCTTTTCGCGATTTCTCAAAAACGTTCCCAAAGCTGACAGGTACCATGATGAAGGGACTGCATCAAATCAAAATCAGGCATACGTAAAGTCTGAGTAAAAATCCTCAGTCAAAAAACTTACACATAAAGTATACCAAGACAATAAAGCGATAGGGTAAACACTCTTGATGATAAATCAGCAAACATACTTAGTCATAAGCTCCTTGGGAATATGGCAATAATCATGAGGGTATTTATCCAAATGATCCTGATGCTCTTCAGCACTTGCAACATACGATGTTTCAAGACGCCCCGTAGCCCCATTCGCTCTACCCGCTTCAGTTACAAGAACTCCTGGCAGAGTTTTTATATACGCTTGAACACCCCATAAACATCCACCAGCAAAATATAGCGTCTCCAAAGTGTCTCCTTTATTCCGCCCTACTTATCTCTGCCGATAGGTAGATAAGAAATCGCCCAACTTATTCACTGCATCCCCCAACACCTCAATACGAGGCAAAAATACTACGCGAAAATGATCAGGTGTATGCCAATTAAACGCACCGCCATGCGAAAGTAAAATCTTTTTTTCGTGCAAAAGATCAAAGGCAAATTGTTCATCATCAGTAATATTGAAGCGTTTGGTATCAAGCTTAGGGAAAATATAGAAGCCCGCTTTTGGTTTTACGGCACTCACACCTGGAATGCTATTGAGTGCTTCATAGACAAAATCACGCTGTTCATACACGCGCCCACCAGGACGAATATAATCATTAACTGATTGGTGACCACCTAATGCCGTTTGAACAATTGACTGAGCTGGCACATTAGAGCACATGCGCATGTTGCTCAACATATTAAGTCCCAAAATATAATCACGCGCTAACGCTTTATTACCTGATAGAATCATCCAGCCAATTCGATAACCAGCAATCATATGTGATTTTGATAGTCCACTAAAAGTCACACAGAACAGATCAGGTGCCATTGATGCAATGGATACATGTTCTAAACCATCCATAACAAGACGATCATAAATCTCATCAGAAAAGATGATTAAGTTATTCTGGCGCGCAATTTCAACGATCTCCTCCAAAAGTTCACGAGGATAAAGAGCGCCTGTCGGATTGTTAGGATTAATAATGACGATAGCTTTAGTGCGTGGTGATACTTTTTTCTTAATATCATCAATGTCAGGATACCATTCAGCTTGCTCATCACAGATATAGTGTACTGGTGTCCCTCCTGCCAGGGTTACACAAGCAGTCCACAACGGATAATCAGGAGACGGCAAAAGCACCTCATCTCCATTATTGAGTAATGCCAACATGCTTAAATTAATAAGCTCGCTTACTCCATTGCCCGTATAAATGTCATCAATAGAAACATTAGGAATATGCTTGATTTGAGCGTATTGCATGATAGCTTTACGAGCAGAAAAGAGGCCTTTTGCTGCTGAGTACCCCTCACTCTCTACAAGCTGACGGCTCGCATCAAACACAACCTCATCAGGCGCACGAAAACCAAAAGGTGCAGGATTGCCAATATTGAGTTTTAAGATCGAAGCGCCCATCATTTCCATACGCTCCGCCTCTTCAAGAACCGGTCCGCGCACATCATAGAGAACATTGTCTAGTTTCGTTGATTTCTTAAACTCACGCACCATGCCGGTGTCGCTCCCCTCGTTGCCTTTATTACTTTTTTTATCGTTGTCTTTGTTTCTTTTTTCGTTGAACTCTCTATTTATCGTTCTGGCGGACTCTTGTTCTCGTTCTTTGTTGAACTTTACGTCAGGCTCTTTACTCGTTCCTTGATTAAATTCATCAATCTTTATTGATGACGGAAAGCTCTTCGATGAAGACTTATTATCTAAAAACGGCTCTTCATGACCTAAAAGCGATTCTTGATCAACCTCAAGAATCGCAGCAAGCAATTGCAATACATCATTACGCGGGACTGTTTTTCCGCTGACATATTGACTCATCTGGCTTTTCCCAAGACGTGAACCACGAACAGCAGCTTCGCGTATTACATCAGACTGTTTAAAGCCCTTGTTGGCCATTGCTTCTTTAAGCCGTGCAGCAAATGTTTCTTGCACTGTATCTCCCTGCCTATCGTCACACAAGATGTTGTTTCAGAAAGCCATGGTTGCAAAAAGCATCATCATAAAAACATCTTCGTGAAAAACTGACGCCATACAATCAAACATGCTATCAATTCAACAATTAGTTCAATAATTATCTCAATAAGAAAATTGAACTAACATTAGCGATGAGTTCAACTTTAGCACTATTTTGCTTCATTAGTTCAATTTGTTCGGTAACGAAATTGAACTAACCTATAAAAATGAACTAGTCACACTAGCCAATTAGACACCTTGCAGCTCTTCATGTTTAATTGCTAACCAAAATACCACTGCTTCAAAACCCATGAAGAGCTTAGGATACACGTGGGGAATTTTGATTGCCAGTCAGAATATCACTGATCCAAAATAGGATAATGAGAAGACGATATGAGTAGAACATTGTGAACCCCTACTTTATATCGTCTTTTTAGAATTGAGGGGGACATAATCGCGCTGAATGCTATATGGATAAGCGCTAGTTATTCGCGTCGTGTTATTGCTTGTTGAGCCGCTCATCACGGGCGGTTTTTGTTTGTGTAATGATAAATGATTTTTACGGCTAGTAATAACGTTAACGCATTTATTACTTGTGCTAAATCATCCGTTTGATTACCAGTCAGAATGTCACTGTTCCAAAACCTAGAGGGCTATACAAGAACCGTAGAGGTGGTTTGATTACCAGTCAGAATGTCACTGTTCCAAAACTGAAGTATAGCGAACTCAAAGCCATTGTTGTTTGATTACCAGTCAGAATGCCACTGTTCCAAAACTTGGTCGTGAGTGAGGAGTATTCCGTCATGTTTGATTACCAGTCAGAATGCCACTGTTCCAAAACTGTCCAGATTACGACATAGCGCAATCGACACAAAGAATACTAGAAGAAAGACCGCTAGATCACGATAGACTTTTATTTAGGCATGAAAGTCTAGAAGCAATATACATGGAACAAGGATATACCTATTCAGAGGCACATGGAATGGCTAACAAGATGTATAATTATGAGGAAAAACTCAGCAAATACGAAGACAAGGGGTAATAGATGGTTACATATGAGTTAACAGAAACAACTCAAACCCATTATTATTATGCGTATTTTGTTGAGGGAGATAAGACAGATGTTGGCGTGGTTTCGTTGAGCCTACAGACAAGAGAAGCAAATGTCGAAAAATTTGCCAAATCTGATAACCGTAAAAAATACGGATTTCATCTTGTAACCGCGCTTGAAGATATGGCAACGCGCGAATGCCTAAAAGATTCAGGCACGATAATGTGGTACTAACTGAAAAACCGCAGCAATTACAGCCCCGCCATGTGCGGGGTTTTCTTTTGCCCATTTAGGGTTATAGGACAAAATGTGTGTCTGGTTTGCTATAAATCCCCAGTTCAGCAACCCTGTTTTT
>UQML01000003.1 GCA_900542265.1 uncultured Eggerthella sp.
CGTGGGCTCGGAGATGTGTATAAGAGACAGACGTATTAGAAATAGACTGGGCTCTTCTCTACTTCATTTGGATTTGATACAGAGCAAAGCGTAGCTATATTAGATTTGTTGTATTTGCATGTTAAGATTGTAAGAGATTTTGCAAATAGATGGAAATTAAGATAATTTCCCAGCTTAATGCCTTGTAATAGCTTGTTCGTGCGTTTTGCTGAATGCACGTATTCCAAACCTCAACCCACGATAAAAAATGTTCTTGTATAAACGATGACAAACAATCTCTTTTGTCAGTATCTACTTCTGGCATAGCGCTTTGAATCTGGTTCCTGATTACCAAACAGATAAATTCAAGTATGAGTCCAATATGGTCGTCAGGTTCACGGTATTCAAGATCGCACTGTAAACCATAGGCGTGATACCAGCGTCGAACATCAAGGGTTGATGCTTGAAAGATTGACCGCTCACTTGATTGATAAACTGATTCCCAAGGAGCTGCAAGAGGATCTCCTATTCCGACAAGAAGTCTTATATAGTCTTCACGTGCTGTTTCAATGAGTATAGACGAATCAGTATTCTTGTACTCTTCAATAAAGGTGTTGCGTGCTCTATTGATTTGTTCCGGATACGCAGTTTGTTTTCTGTCGTACTTTAAGTCGTGGATTGTAGAAATATCGGTTAAACTTTGTGATACGGCAAACAGTGCAGCTTCTGTATCCTTTGTTGGCTCTTGCTGGCAAATTCTTCCCAAAAGAATTCCTGTTTCAAGCAGCATTAGATCAGCCTGCTCAAAAAGACGTTTGTCAGGAATTGTTATCATTGTTTGTTGAGACATGATAGCTGCTCCTACCTAATTGTCATGAGAAACGATATCGTCAGAAGTTAATCCGTTATCGTTGCGATGAGGCGTTATGAACAAATTTGGTTCAGTTAAGTCTGGATTAGGCAATAATGCATTCTGACCAGGGAAAACAAGGGAACTGGAATCAATACATTCATGATCATAAAGAATTTGATTGGTTATATCTTCGTAGTTTTCACCTGAATAAAATGATAAACATCGCATGCTACAAGATGCAACGCAAGCGGGAAGGTCGTTGTTCTTGCGTAAATCAAAGCACGTGTCGCACTTAAGTGCTTTTTTTACTCGTCTATCAACAACAGGAGCAT
The DNA here is from genome assembly GCA_900542265.1 of uncultured Eggerthella sp. Taxonomy (GTDB): domain Bacteria; phylum Actinomycetota; class Coriobacteriia; order Coriobacteriales; family Eggerthellaceae; genus Anaerotardibacter. Next base: position 1,165 of record UQML01000003.1, read on the forward strand.
GATAAGGACAGGCTTTGGCGCATTTTCCGCATCCTATACAGAGATCTTGATTGATAAAAACAATTCCATTAGCTTGGTCTTTAGTGATAGCCTTTTGGGGACATGCTGTGGCGCACAGTGGATTGTTGCAATGATTGCATGATACGCTTATCGAATATGAAAATATGCGTGATGCGCACGGAATGCCATTCTGATATTCCCACTGCCCCACCTCAGCTTGTAATACTTTTCTCAAGTGAAGTTCAGGAGAAATATTATGTACATCATTGCAAGCAGCCATGCAGGCTTTGCAATTCATACATTCATTGGCATTGAAATAAAAAGCACTTATCGTCATTGAAGTTCTTCTTTCCATACCGTTATTCGTGCAATATTACTGTTCCAAGTGCACTCTCCTTCTCCCTGCAACGCGCTTCCCTGAAGAGTATTGCTATTGCCGGCTTGGTCGATTCCCTTCTCATCAAGTGCAGACCAGCTCCCCTCGCCTACTGCAAGTACGCCAGGCATAATGAGCTTGGTGATGCGCGCCTGTCGCGTAATCTTGCCAAAAGGACTTTCTATAAGAACAATATCGTTTTCTGTAATATTGTTTTCTGCAGCATCAAGTTCATTAATAATAACCATAGACGGAAAGAGTTTGCGTAGCTGCTCAACAGAATCATATGCTTGATGTGCACGGGCAGGATGATGAAGAGATATTGTTTGGAACGGATAATCCCCCTTGATATGAGCCGTGAAATCTTTATAAGTTGATTCTATGCCATGCTTAGTCGGCAGATAATGAGCAACTTCAGCAATATGGGAGAGACCATACTTTTGGTATGTAGAAACAAGTTTGGCAGAACTTATTTCGAGTTTTCCCGATTCAGTTGGTAGAGGATTATCTTCTGGATTGTTAATAAAATCTTTATAGCAATAGTGCATAAAACAGTCATCTGCATAACGTTCAACCTGATAGACTCCTGTTTTTGCAAAAGTCTCATAAGGAATTGATCCCTGTTGAGGTGCATGGTGTGCAGCAAAAGAGCCAAATTGATCAAGGTCTTGTTGTGTAAAAGTAATCAAAGGTTCTAACGCTTGTGTTTCAGGATTGCGTAACTGGGCACCGTAAAGTTTGGTAAACGTGATCTCTTCAATTGATTTCGGATTAACCACATCTGGATCAATCCCCCATCGACAAGCAAGATCAGCTTCTGTTTGAAAGTCCTCACGACATTCAAATAGCGGCGATGTAATTTGTGACGAGCATAAGATAAATTCGCGATTAGTTTTCGGTTGTACAATACCGGGAGTTTCCCAAAAAGTAGTAGACGGTAAAACAATATCTGAGTATTTACAGTCAGACGTCATCCAAATATCACTGGTAACAACAAATTCGACGCTTTGAAATGCTTTGACTCCCTTGGTGTAATTGGGGTTTTGGTTTAAGCGGCCACCTTCACCAATTTTGTAAATCATACGAATATCGATGGGCTGTAATCCATGTGAAAAATCAGTGTACTCACCGGATAGGATAGCGTCCCACATTTCCGACATAGCAATTCCGTAATATTTTTCGGGATCATATTTTCCCTGCCCTAATAAACCTCCTCCTCGAGGAGGTTCGCAGAGTGGATTAACGGGCCAAACATCAGGAAGGTTTCCTGCCTTAACAAGTTCATCGCCACCAAAACCGACATAACCCCCTGCTCCAGCAGACGTCTCAGCCCCTGGCTTGCCAATCCCACCACACATCCAACCTACCGTATAGAAAGCTTGAACAAATGCTCCTCCATTCTCGGTTCGAGCAGGCGCTTGACTTGCACGAAGCGTAAGAGCGTTTGCTTGCGCCATTACGCGAGCAAGATGAATAATGCTTTCAACAGGTGTTCCACAGATTTGTGATGCCCAATGCGGTGTTTTAGGAATGTCATCATAGACACCCAAAACATAATCTTTAAAGTTTTGTTGGCCTTCAAGTGCATAAGGCGACATATGATCTGCATCGAAGCCTACGCAGCAGCGCTCGACTATGTCGTGATCGTAGAGATCGTGTTCTATAAGATGATGAGCAATAGCCAGAAGGAGTGCTGTGTCGGTTCCTGGACGAACAGGTATCCACTCATCTGCAAGAGGTTGCATACTTGGATTGCAGAAAGGATCAACAAAGATGAAACGGGCACCTGACCTTTTTGCTTGTAAATAGTCGTACGTAACATTACCCAGCATGGACCAAGAAGGATTTTGTCCCCACATTACAACAAGGTCTGCATGACGAATAGCAAAGCGATCAGAGTAATCATAGCGACCTAAGTTGAATGAGCCTTTCATAATGTTAGATACAACAGGGAAAGCACCTTGACTCGCCTGCCCCCACGTATAGGTGCATCCGCCATAGGCGCAAAGTGAAGGGGCATAGTACATGCGATCTAAAAGCGTGCGGACTTCATAACCTGTACAAAGAATAGATTGAGATCCGTAGGCTGTTTTTATGCGCGTAATTTCTGATGCGATAAGATCAAGTGCTTCATCCCAAGAGATTCGCTCCCACTCATCATGCCCTCGCAAGTCTCCGTTTGTTTCCGTTCCTCCTGGGTTCCAGTGCTTACGTTTCAAGGGGTATTTCAAACGTTCGGCTCCAAAAACAGCATGACGCATAGATCGTCCACGCGCGCATCCGCGCTGTTGTGGATAGTCGGGTGAATCAGGATGGAGTGAATCAGTTCGTTGGCGAAGAACAATATTATCATCGACGAGCGATTGGTTAACGCATCGACCACCGCAACTAAACCAACAGAGATGAGTTTTCCAAGAAGGATTAGCTTGACGATACGCATCTATACGGGCTTGTGATTCGCAGGGTTTGAAACCCGACGAAAGCGTTGACAGGTAAGGGGTAAACGTTGTGTGAGTATTGCTCATGGCAGTCCAATCGCCAAGGTAATGGATCTTATTACCAGTATAAACACGAGGAAATTTTTTAATAGAAAAACGTACAAGAAATAAGTATTTTTCTACAGTTTGCCAACCGTTAAAACCCTTTAAAAATGTTATGGACAAAACGGAAGAAACGTCAAAAAAATACAAGCATATCTTGGACATTTGCGCCCTTGTGCTTAAAAAATGCCATGCAACCTGAGGTGGAAACGCGTTGTTTTAGCATATTTTTAACAGCAATCATGCTACAGAGGGGTCGGGGGTTTACATGAATAAGCCATTTGAAAATATTAAAGTTTTGGACTTATCGCGTTATCTCTTGGGTGCTTATCCAAGTTTGTATCTTGCGGATTTTGGTGCGCGCGTTATTAAAGTCGAAGACACAAAAGTTGGCGATTACTGTCGACAAGAGGAACCATCAATTAATGGTGAGAGTTATTATCATTATGCTCTTAATCGTAATAAAGAGAGCATCTCACTTAATTTGAAAGACCCTGAGGTTCTTGAAGCCTTTTACCAATTAGTGATTACATCCGATGTGCTTATTGAAAATTATCGTCCTGGCGTAGCTAAGCGACTTGGTATTGATTATGAAGCGCTATCAAAGATTAATCCTCGATTGATTTATTGTTCTCTCTCAGCCTATGGGCAAGAAGATTCAAGAAGTTTAAGCCCACTGCACGATATTAATATTGTGGCACAAACGGGCTTCTATGATTTAAATGGAGGAAATGTTGCCTTGTTGCCACCTGCTGATTTTGCGTCAGCTATGGTTGCTCTGCAAAGTATCTTAACAGCTCTTATTCAACGAAGTATTACTAATAAAGGTTCTCATATTGATGTATCAATGTACTCATCACTTGTTTGGTGGAATGCCATGTTAGATTCTCGCTGGTTCTTTTTTGGCAAAGATTTTCCTACAACAAAACGTGAGTATCCCTCAATTGGTTATAACGTATACCGTACTAAAGATGATGGATTTGTAGCATTTGGTTTTTATGAAACGAATTTTTGGAATGATTTTTGTCATGATATTGGCTGCGATGAACTTTGCAACATGTTAAAAGATACTCAAGAAGAGAACCCGCAAGGGTATGCAAAAATCCAAGAAATTGCTGCAAGTAAAACACATCAAGAATGGGTTGATTGGACTAAAGACGGAAAACATCCCATAACCCCTATTTACAATAAGACAGAAGCAGTAGAGTATTGCCGCGAAAATAATCCTGAACTTCTGGAATTTGTTGATTTTCCTCGCGTAGGAAAAGTTTTGCAGACGAATTCACCTCATATTATTGGTGAAACACGAGCAAACCTCTCGGAAGCACGTGAACCAGAGTTGTTAGGTGAGTCAACATACAAAGTGTTGCAAGAGTTAGGCTTCAACGATGAAAAACTTGAAGAATTCAAGCAGCGTGGATCAATTAAATAACTCCTGTATGTGACTTTTCCTTATTGCTCTATCGCGCCTCTTCTCTTCCTGAAGAACGATCTAACATTGATCGTTCTTCTTTTTGAGCGCCGAGCATGTATGCTTTTTATACATGAAAACCTGGAGCACCTCTTGTAGAAGGAATTACATACTGTATAAAAAAGCCGGCAGATAACTACCGGCAGGAAAACGTGATGCCAAAAATTTGTTTGAAATAGGCTTTCAAATTTGAATAGGATGTTTGCGATCTAAATATGTGCAAATGCCCCATGAACCATATCCAACAACGCCAATAATAACTAAAATCCAAATTGGCCAAGCCTGAAATATTCCAGCAAAAAGAATAATCAAGGTGATAGGGTTAAGTAAGGACGCGATAAGACCGTAGTCGACGCCAAGTTTTACCTCTTCGGTTGAAGATTGGCTTTTCTTCTTTTTCTTTTTTGATTGAGCAGCTGCAATTGCATCCTTGCGTTTTTGTCTTCTTAACATGAAATTAAGAACACCCCAGATGCCATACCCAATTACGCCTACAACTACAAGAGCGCTCGTATCAAAATGAAGAAGTATGCCTCCTGCCAGCATAACGAATAAAGCTGGATTCAAAACTTGTACAAGAAATTGCAGTTGAGCCCTTCCATCAAGTAAAAGATCAGGCTTCTTAGTCATAAAATCTCCTCAAGGTATATAAGGGGAGGAACATACTATGCCCCTCCCCTATTAATAGCCATCGCTAAATGGATAGTTACAGTATAGTTAAAACTTCCCTCTATGCTTTATTTGCGGCCATCTCGGCACGACCTTCAGCAGCAAGTTCAGCATCAGACTTGAACCATGTTGCACGACGAGCTTTGTCGCCAGAATGCCATGTGTACGCCAGAAGACCAAAGGTGATAGTGAGCACGATGATACCACCAATAAAGAAACCGTGCCAACCAAATCCTTCTGCTACAAGAGCCCAACCCGTTGCTCCAAGCGCGCCTATGCCGTTAAAGATAGCAATCATCCATGAATAAATCTTATCGAAATCTCTGCCACCAAACACTTCTCGAACAATGTAGGGTAACATCGCTGTCGAACAAGCGTAGGCAAGGCCATAGAACAGACCACCAAAGAACATAGGCCAAATGCCTGCTTCGCCAAGGATTTGTGGGAACCACCACATCATCAAAAGACCAATGACACCACCTGCATAACCAATTGCTTGTGCAGCGTAAATTGAGTGGGATTCGATAATACCAATCAAAACTTTACCGCCGCCCTGGCCAGCTGAAGCAAATGCTTCAAGCGTACCAGACAAAAGAAGTAGGGCAACAAGAGGCTCCGCTCCGTACCAACCTTCATGACCAAGGAATTGAACGTAAGTTGCAAAAAGTTGAGACATGGTCGTAATGGTATTCAAAAGACCGGCTCCCAATACTAGCGTCCAGAAGAAGGGGAATTTGAGAACTTCTTTAGCCTTAAAGCCAGGCTCTTCAACGGCATTAGCAGCCGCTTGCTCAGCAAGTTCAGTCTCCATAGCTGCAGCATCCAATGGCATACCATATGGAAGTGTACCGCACTCTTCAGGTGTACGTTTAACAAACAAAGCAATAAAGGGAAGGGTACCAATTGCGATGCATACACCAAAGATAATGTAGAGAGTACGCCATCCTTCCAGGTCTGGGCCTAAGACAATTTGACCTAAGAGGTTCCAAACAACGCCACCAATACCGGTAAATGCAAATACAAGACCAGTAACAGTACCATAGTTGGTGTGGAACCAACGGCTGAGAATACCGGCTGTCATGGTGAATTCAACGAGAACAAGACCAAGACCAATAATAAAGCCAGCAACCCAATAACACCAAATTGCAGGATAAAACGCAAATCCAAAGTAAGGGACGATAATGAGAATCGCAGCAACACAGCAAACGGTTTTTGCATTGAATTTATCAAACAAAATACCGGCAGGAGCTGCACCAGCCATCTGACCCAAATAAACAAAGGTAATGTAGAGTGAAACTTGTGATACCGGCACATCAAAGAATTGCGATACCGGACGATAGCATAAACCCGCTGCAGTAAAAACAATGCCAACTGCAGTAAAAATTGACAGGCACATCGTTACCACAACAAGAACATGACGCCAGGTCAAACCTTGTCGATTAATTTTCTCCGCCATAACCTCTCCTTTCATTATGTTGTAACTGTTTAGCGATGTATCGAAAAGACTGGGCTCTTCAATTCACCAGTCAGTTCGCCAAATTAAATTCCATACTGGTGTATGGAGGAGGTGCTGCATCATATAGCAGCAAGAAAAATTCTTTGAGCAAAAAGCGGCAGTGCTTGTTTGTTTGCTTCAATGAGTATTTCAATCGGTTCCTGTGCACCCTGCATAATCCATTCCATTGCAAGGTGAGTTGCGCCGTAGCAATATATTTTTAAGAGCGAGGATTCAAGAACATCAAGCTTTTTGCCTGTTAACCGGGCAATATTAGCCACATAATAATCATAGACTTTCCTTGGTTCATTACGTTTGAGCCCCTCGTTCGTATCAATGTTGTAGAGAGCAGAAAAAAGCTTTTGTTTGCTCTTCATTACGCTCAGTTTAGCGCTCGTTGCTTCTTCCCATGTCATATCGATACCAATTCGACACGTTGTTTGTTTGATTAATTGCGCATAAACCCAATCGATCACATCGTACTTATCTAGAAAATGGTTATAGAATGTTTGACGTGCGATATGACAATAATCAGTAATATCTGCAACACTAATTTTGCAAAAAGCTTTTTCTGTCAGTGCATGTTCGAGGGCATCGACTATGCTCCATTTTGTTCTATCTGATGCACTCATGGTCATTGTGCCCATGCTCTTATAGCCCCCTTCCTAAAAAGTCTTTTTGCCATGTGATTAATTACGAATTGAATGAGGTCCGTAACTTGGCTCAAACACTGAATCTGGAAGCGGTTCTCCTTCGTAACACAAAACAGAAGTGCCTGACATTTTCTTGATATCTTCGAGGCTGTACCCATACTCTTCCATGATGCGTTGGGTATCAAAACCAATAGGACGACTCTTATATAAAACCGGATCACCCACAGAATCGAAACGAATAGGTGACGTAGGAAGCACTTTTTCGCCAAATGCATCGTAGTGGACTTTACGCAAAATGTCGTTTGCGTAAGCTTCTTCATCAACAAGAATATCTTCGTTTTTATAAAAACGCTGATAAGGTATTTCGTTTTCTTTAAAAATTGGCTCCCAATAATCCCAATTTTGTGTAGCGAATTGATGTTCCAAAATTTTGACGACTTCGGTATTTCTACCACAGCCATTATTGATAACAGAGGATTTATTGTAACGTTCATCACCTACGAGATCCTCAAGTCCTATAGAGCGCATGGTGTGATCGTAAAAAATGTCATAGCTTCCATAACAAATCATGAACCAAACATCATCTTTAGTATGATAGGAATTATTGGTAGGACAGGTAACGTTATAACGAGATTTTGGCCATTGATCGCCAAATTGTGAAGCAGCTAACATAATTTGCATAGCCCATAGTGCACAATGATACAAGTTGACAGTTACCTTGTCTCCAACTCCCGTACGATCCTTGCGGACTAACGCACCTAAAACGCCTGCTGCTAACGCCATTGAAGCATTCCAATCACCAATAGCAGCTGGCCAATTGATGGGTTGATAGTTGTCGGCTTGTGGAAGTGAGGCAAAAAAGCCTCCACGTGCTCCATAAGCGGTTGTGTCAAATCCTTTGCTATCTTTTTCGGGGCCGTATTCACCGTAGCCGCGCATTTGCGCCCATACTAAATGGGGATGACGAGCGTGAACCGCATCGTAATCAAGTCCAAGTTTTTTAAGAGCTTTATCTCTAAAACTAGTAACCATAATGTCAGCATCAGCAAGGAGTTTTTCAAGAAAATCTGCTCCTTCAGGATCTTTAAGATTGATACTGAGGAAGTTTTTATTCATAGATGCTAAATCGAAAGCTGGATCATCAATTTCGGTTTTCTGCATTCCGAATCCAGTTCCATTAGTGCGGTATTCATCGCCAGAAAATGGTTCGATCTTATAGATAGTTGCACCCATTTCACCTAAAATGCGTGGACAAGCGGGGGCTGCAACATATCCCGTTAGTTCTACAACTTTTATTCCTTCGAGCCCTTTCATATAACCCCTCCTATTGCAATAAAGCTCCATGACAAACAAATGGTTTTTCACCGTTTGCAATTGTTGCAATCCATAAACAAATGAATCTATCTTGTTCTTAGATTTATAATTGTCTTCCTCACATAATCACGAATTGCCCTATCAATTGATCGCGCGCAATATTGTCTATCCATCAAGAAAGACTGCATAATGAACCTTTCACACCTGTACTATTTCAAGACTTTATCCGAAACAAAAAATAGACGTTTAACTGCACAAATGCTCTCAATTACGCAACCAACATTATCTCAAGCTATTAGTAAGCTAGAAGCTGAATTAGAGGTAGCACTCTTCGAAAAGAGTAGATCGGGCGTTTATCTTACTGATGAAGGTATGGCGTTTTATCAATATGTCGCAACTGCATTGAAATTTCTTGACAATGGTGTCAGCTTTATTCGAAAAAAGAAAACTGAACAAGAATCCGTCATTACTATTGGCGCAGTATTTTCTGCTCAAAATCAGGACTGGTCAAAAATTCTTTATGAGTTTAGACGTAAAACAAACGGCAATACTCAAATCAATATCATTCAATCAACAACACCTGATCTTCTTACAAAATTAAAGAATGGAACTATTGATGTTGCGTTTGCAGGACCTATTGAAATAGATCCTGAAATTGTGTTTTACCCTGTGTGGACTCAAGGTGTTACGCTTTTAGTAAACCGTCATCATCCTTTAAGTCAAAAAAGTACCATTTCGTTAACCGAGTTAACGAATCAACATCTTGTTTCGTATGATTTACAAGGTCCACTTGGTCCTAGTGTTGCATCATTGATTAAAGACTACGACTTACCCATTGAATGTCTGTATTCTGATGAGATCACGTTAGCTTCTATTGTCTCAGCTAACCCTGATATTCTTGCCATAGCTTGCAATTCATGGCTCTTAGATGCATTTACCAAAGATCTTGTATGCCTTTCTATTCAAGAAGCACCTGAAGAGTTCCGACAAATTCATCTTTGTTATTGTGCAAATATCAAGCGATCGAAAACAGTTGATACTTTTATTAATATTGCTGCTTCTTATTGGTAAGAGATAAAACGAATGAAATGAGCACTTCCCCAGTAATGCTTTCGTGCGTTTATCCTTTCTTTCATATGATTATTGTTAGCTTTTCTTGTGAGTATTTAATGGATCCAACCACAGGAATAATTATCTTCAAAACAACCTGTAAGGCAATGAAAGAGATTTTAATTAAAAGAGTCTTTTTACGAAAATCAAATTAACTAGGTACAGTCATGAAAAAAATTACCCAATATTAACATATTGGGTAATTTATGCTCTTATTTGTTAACGATAAAGGATTTAAAGTGAGAGACCATTGTCGGCGATAAGCGTAATGTCAACTCCGTACCTTCTGCAGAATAGTCTTCTGAGAGAATGGTCGCATTTTGGTGAGCGAGAGAAACAAGATCCCCTCGCGAAAAAGGAATCACAACGTGAATAAGCTTCTCCTGAGCAGAGGCGGCAAGCGCGATACTTCTCAAGAGATTATCGATTCCGTATCCCGTAACAGTTGAAGTAAAAAGCGCCTGAGGAAAACGATGTTGTAGCGCAATACGTTGGTCTTCATCAAGTTGGTCAACTTTATTAAATACTTCAAGGCGAGCAATTTTTTGTGCTCCTATTTCTTCAAGTACTTGATTAACTGTATCAATTTGATCAAGGAAGGCTGGATCAGATACATCAACCACATGAAGAACAAGGTTCGCGCCATTAATTTCATCAAGTGTTGACTTAAATGCTTCTACTAAGGTATGTGGCAATTTTTGAATAAAACCAACCGTATCTGTGAGTGTTATCTCGCGACCTTCAGGAAGAACTAACTTTCGCGTAGTAGAATCAAGTGTTGCAAACAGCTTGTCGTAACTTAAGACTTCAGAGCCAGTAACAGCGTTTAAAAGACTTGACTTTCCTGCATTCGTATATCCTGCAAGAGCAACTTTGTAGATGCCTGACTCATAGCGGTTTTTGCGTTGGAGATCTCTGACGCGTGAAACTTGAGTAAGTTCCTTTTTAATGGCTGTGATGCGATTTCTGATAAGACGACGATCAACCTCAAGTTGAGATTCGCCTTCACCAAAGCGTGAACCAACGCCTCCACCCATACGATTAGATGCTAAGTGTGCCCACATGCCTCTTAAGCGTGGATAAAGATACTGATTTTGAGCAAGCTTAACCTGAAGTCTACCTTCTTTACTGGTTGCATGGAGCGCAAAGATATCAAGGATTAATGCTGTTCGATCAATAACTTTAATTTCTTTACCCATCAATTTTTCAAGATTTGTTTGTTGCGACGGGGTAAGCTCATCGTCAAAAATAACAATGTCAGCATGCATCTCATGAGCCATGTGAGCTATTTCATCAGCTTTACCTGAACCAATAAACGTACGCGGATTAGGTGAATCAAGTTTTTGGCTCGTTATTGCAATGGTATCAGCACCTGCAGTCCACGCTAACCGTTCAAGCTCCGCTAAAGATGACTCTGTGGTCCACGCTTGATTCTGACGCGTGACGCCAACAAGGATAGCGCGTTCTCTGGGTGTTTCAATACGAGTTGAGGGTCCATGGACATAGACTTGTTCTTGTTGCAATGGGTATTGATGTGGTGCTGATTCAGACATAGCCTCCCTTTCTCACTTGGTAAGTATAGGCGAGCAAGAAAAAACAGTCCACGTTTGCGTCGCAGACTGTTATAGATGCTTTACTTACTTATGCTTTACTTACTGATATTCCTCTATATGCATATAGTATTGGCGATGGGATGAGGCTATGTGAAACATGTATTCTTGACTACATGGTCTTTTTTATGCGATCAACTGCCTCAAGAAGACGATCATCAGGTGTGGTGAGTGAAATACGAATATACCCTTCCCCATCCGGTCCGTACCCTGATCCCGGAGTAACAATAACATGAGCTTGTTCGAGGAGCTTTTCTGCAAATTCAGCCGATGTGTATCCATTTGGGACTTTTGCCCAAACATAGATAGTAGCTTGAGGTGTATTGCATTCAAGACCTATTGCTTGTAGTGCTTCAACTATCGCATCACGACGGCGCATGTAAATCGCGTTCATCTCGTCAATACAATCTTGCGATGAACGAAGTGCCACAATTGCTGCATCTTGAATTGCGCCAAATTGGCCTGAATCAAGATTGTTCTTTACTGTTCCAAGAGCCTCAATAGCATACGGGTTGCCTGCAGCAAAACCAATACGCCATCCAGTCATGTTGTAGGCCTTAGAAAGACTAAAGAATTCAATGCAACATTCCATAGCACGAGGACGCTCAAGAATTGAAGGCGCGCGATAACCATCAAAACCAATCTCGCAATATGCATTATCATGCGCAAGAAGTAAATCATGACGAATACAAAAATCGATTGCTTTATCAAAGTATTCTTCTGTAGCAATTGCTCCTGTAGGATTATTGGGGTAGCCCAAAAACATGATTTTTGCGCGCTTAAGAATATCTTCAGGCACCTGCTCAAAATCAGCCAAGAATCCATTTTCTGCAGTCATAGGCATAAAATAGGTATTGGCAGATTGAAGTGTGGCGCCTCCTGAATAGACGGGATAGCCAATGGAAGGCGCTAATACATAGTCCCCCGGATTTACAAAAGCAGTGTGAAGATGAGCAATGCCTTCTTTCGATCCAATTAAAGCAAGCACTTCAGTTTTAGGATCAAGTGTTACGCCAAAACGATCCTGCATCCAATCAGCGCAGGCCTCGCGATATGCAAGCGATCCTGCATAATCAGGGTATTGATGATTAGCAGGATTTTGTGCTGCTTTAATAAGTGCATCAACAATATGAGAAGGTGTTGGCATATCAGGATCTCCAATGCCAAGAGAAATCACATCGACTCCTTGCGCAACAAGAGCGTCTCGCTTTGCGTCAATTTGCGCAAATAAATACGGAGCAAGATGATTGAGGCATTCTGCTTTTTGCATTGTTGTATCCTTTCTTTTGAAAAATCTGATTAAAAAATTTAAGCGATGAGGTTAACGTACCTAGATACTAATCTCTCCAATAAATGATTGAGCGGCAGGACCAGTCATGGTTATATGGTTAGTTGCTTCATCCCATTGAATAACTAAGTTGCCACCAAGTAGATGAACCGTGTTTTTGCGATTTGAGCGCTGTGTTAACACGGCGGCCACAAGTGTTGCACAGGTGCCCGTGCCACAAGCAAGAGTTTCTCCGCAGCCTCGTTCAAAAACACGCATGGCCAAAGCATTGCCTTGACGCGTTGCAAATTCAATATTTGCTTTTTCAGGAAAGGCAGGATGGGATTCAAAAAAGGTTCCGATACGAGCAACGTCGAGTGTCTTTAATGTTTTTTTGATCCCTTCTCCCCCTATAAAACAAGTATCAGGGAGCGCTTCAAAATCATCGATAAATGTAACAGCATGAGGATTACCCATTGAAACAAGCGTAAAAGAAAAAATACCCCAAGGAGACTCAAGAGGTGCTTCAATAACACAGGGTGTGTCACGATATATTGTGGTAGCAGCTATAGTAGAAGGAATCAGTGTCGGATCCAAAATGGGTTCATCCATGTCGACAGATGCGAAATTCATACACCCTTGGTCATCAACAGTATAAGAAATACAGAGCGGTCCACGGAGGGTGTCTGCCCAGTAGCTCGAATCTTGTTGCGGGAGATACCCTCGATCCACCAAAAACTTAGTAAAACAACGAATGCCATTTCCACACATTTGAGCAAGAGTACCATCAGAGTTGATATAGTGCATATAAGCGCGGCATTCAGGACGAGGTGATGGAGTAACCACGATTACCCCATCGGCACCTATGCCAAAATGTCGATCACAAAGTAACGCAACTTGTTGGCTCGTTAACTCAAGCGGTGTTGATAGGCCATCAAAAAAGATAAAGTCATTACCCAGTCCCTGTAGTTTAGCAAAGTGATGCACCATACGGTCTCCTTCATGCAATTAGCCACTTAGCGTTTACGTTCTCATGTTTGGCGATCGCTCGAAGGGTCTTGGTTGATATTTGCCTACAGTTCACAAAGCAGCTTTATATGCAGAAACAATAGCATCAACCATGGCTTCTTCATTTAGCTGATTAGCATCAAGCCAAACAATGGAATCATCGCGCTTGAACCACGAAAGTTGCCGTTTTGCGTAACGTCGCGTAGCTTGTTTGATATCATCAATGGCTTGCTGCTTGGTTATTTCACCATCCAGATAGCGAACGATCTCTTTATATCCTATGGCTTGTTGTGCAGTAAGCGCATTCCTGAAACCACCTCTTAACAAAGACGTAACTTCATCAATGAGACCGGCTTCAATCATCTGGTCAACGCGCTTGTTAATGCTTTGATAAAGCGCCTCTCTTTCACGGGCGATACCAAATTTAAGCGATGGAATAACAGTAGCAAGTGAACGGATATTTGCTGATTGCTGTGCATAAGAGATGCCTTCAGCATGCATCTCAAGAGCGCGAATTACGCGTTTAGAATTATTCGGATGAATGATTGCAGCACTTGATGCATCGCGCGCCTTAAGTTCTTCCCACAAGGCAAGCGCAGAGTTGTTGTCAAGGTAAGCACTCCAATATGCTCGCACGGGATTATTGACTTGATCTCCTTTAGGAAACTGCATGTCTTCAAGTGCTGCTTGAATATAGAATCCTGTGCCACCACATATAAGTGGAACATGGCTGCGTGCATCTATTGCTTGAATACAAGCGCGAGCCTGATCTTGGAACTGTTGCGCAGAATACGCCTCACCTGGATTGCGAATATCAATGAGATGATGAGGTACTCGCTGGTTAGCTACTGTTGTTTTTGCAGTACCAATATCCATGCCTTTATAAATCTGCATTGAATCGGCAGAAATAATTTCTCCGTTAAGCTGGCAAGCTACAGCTTGCGCTAGAGAGGATTTTCCTGATGCAGTAGGACCGACAATGACAAGAGTTAAAGGATATGTATAAGCAATAGTATTCATGGAGCTATTCGTAAAGCTCACCACGAAGATACCAGGTTTTTGCCTCAGTAACTGCTACTTCTACCCTACGGCCTTTGTAGTCATCACTTGTTTTACCCTCTGGAATTTTTGCATGAACCGTCTGATTTTTGGGGCTTCTTCCCGTCAAAATGGAATCATCGCGCTTCGAAACACCTTCAACTAGGACTTCAACCGTTTGACCAAGCTCAGCTTGATTAGCCTCAAAAGCATTTTCTTGGACAAGCGCAACCAGCCGATCAAAACGCTCCTGTATCACCTCATGAGGAGTATCTTGCGGCATCTTAGCTGCTGGTGTACCTTCTCGTGGTGAGTAAATAAAGGTAAAGACTTGGTGATAACCAACTTCTTTTACAAGATCATAGGTTGCTTGGAAATCATCCTCAGTTTCTCCCGGAAATCCCACAATAATATCAGTTGAAAGAGCGACATCTGGGCATGCTTCGCGCAGCTTTGCAATGCGCTCTAAATAATGCTCACGGGTATAACGGCGATTCATTTCTTTTAAGATCCTGTTAGAGCCCGATTGGACCGGAAGATGAAGAGCGGGCATAACGTTATCAAGAGTTCCAAATGCTTCAATTACCTCATCACTTATATCTTTAGGATGCGATGTGGCAAAACGAATACGAGCAACTCCCGTTTCAGAGACGCCGCGCAAAAGATCTGCAAAGCGAGGACTTCCGTACAAATCTCGACCATATGAATTAACATTTTGTCCGAGCAAAGTGATTTCTTGTACGCCTTCTTCAACAAGCTGCTTTGCTTCTTCTATTATTTCATCAAAAGGACGAGATTTTTCACGTCCCCTGACATAAGGCACAATGCAATAGGTGCAAAAATTATTGCATCCAATAGAAATGGGTAACCAAGCTGCATAGTCATGTTCGCGATGAGTTGGCAAACTAGTTGGAAAATCATCAGCGGCATCAAGTATTTCAACAATTCTTGATTGGCGTGTTAATGCATCATCAAGCAAGCGTGGAAGACTTGCTAAATTAAAGGTGCCAAATACCACATCGACATGAGAAAGCTCATCGAGCAATTCTTGACCTGCATTTTGGCCAATACACCCACCGATAGCAATGATGCGCTTTTCAACCAGGGTATCAGCACGCAAAGGGATATTTTTGATAGAAGATACCTGTCCTCGTAAGCGTGTTTCAGCAGCTTCACGAACACAACAAGTAATATAAATAACAATATCAGCTTCTTCAACACTATCGACACGATAAGCACCGTGAGACTCAAGCATACCCACGATTCGCTCAGAGTCATGCTTGTTCATTTGGCAACCAAAAGTAATGACTGTAAATGTTTTATGGTGCAAACTGTTTTGCTCAGCAGTTTGTGACATACCTAACCTCATTGGATGAAGGAAACGAATACTATCTATACAAGATGGTAAGGTGAGTGTACCTAAGAACGAGACTCTACAGTAAAACGAATTGCCGTACGGTACTCCCCATCAATAACAATGTCTGCAAACGAGGGAACACAGACAATCTCAATACCGATTGGTGCTAAAAAACCTCGTGAGATAGCAATGGCTTTTACTGCTTGATTGACCGCTCCTGCTCCGACTGACTGCAATTCCACAGGATTACCATCTTTAATCATGCCAGCAATAGCACCCGCGACAGAAGCTGGAGAAGATTTGGATGAAACTTTCAAAGTGGTAATATCAGAGTTTTCAGTTTCGATTGATGGATATGTTTCTGAATTATTCATGTTTCATACCTTCTATGTTTATGGTGCGTTTAGTTAGACTGACAATGCAGAAAAGCTATCAGCACTAAATTTTAGCAGAAATTGCTAGATTGCTGATGACGAGCAATAAAGCAAGTCGATATTGACCTTGCAAGCAATAACCTAACACAGCAAGAAAGACATCAAGGTTAAAGAGCAATCCTGACAAGAAACCGCAATCTCTTGATTACTTTTCGTTGTCTAAAAGGGGTATTGAAATCAATATATTGCCTGATCGAAGCGAAATTGTAGGTTTTACGGATGCATCTAAATAATACGAATCAGCAAAAGGAGCATAGACTTTTTGGATTTCTTTTTCTAGGTAAGCTAAATCCTGTTTGTCAAAAGAAAAATGACGTTTTTTTTGACTTTGAATCGATACGTTATTGGTATTGTTGTTCGAAGCTTGAGTTGACGATGAGGTTTGCTTGCAAGATTGATCAAGATAGGCAATGTGAGGTTTTAAGGGTTTAATGTCACCAGCAATTATTCTTCGTGCTGTTCTATCAGAAAGTGGAAGGCCTAAATCGATACAGGTTTGCGCAAAATCGGACGCATCATCGGTACGCGAAAGCCTTTGTAAAAAGTTCTGGTGATTATTGGTAGCAAATATTTGATCCGATAGCGAAGAAAGGCGTTCTGAGAAAGAAAGCAAAGTGGCTGCGATCTCAGTAGGAGAACCAAGATATACCGCTATCGTGTTGCTTTGATCAAGTGCAAACTCAAGTACCGTGCGAATAATGTTATGAGGGCCGCGTAATTGATGAGTGCCTGCCTCAGTTTCTAGAAGCGTTGGATAGGTTGATTGATCTTTTTTCTCTCCTGGCGCGTCAAGAGATGCTTCTACATGAAAAACACTTCCCTCGCCTGGATGTGACTCTATTATGTAGGCTTCAGTTGCATTTTGAGCGATAGAGTAAAGAGCCATACCACGACCATGTACACCCCATCGATCATGATTAAATGAATCAAGTTTAGAAGTAACAAAAGGTTCAAACACTGTCTTATGAAGATAATCAGGAATACCGTCACCGTTATCTAAGATAGTAAGATAACGTTTATGAGCGTCTTTCCACGTTGCTACAAAGATGAGCGTTGCATGAGCATCGCGGGCATTGCGAAGCATTTCGATAACAATATCTTCGAATGTTCGAATGTCTTGTTGAGCTTGTCTGCGTTGCGCTTCAGCAGCACGTAAACGAACAAAACCATCTCCAAGCTCATCTTGAACTCGGAGATGGTCCTCTCCTGTAGCTTCTTCAATGAATTGTTCAAATGGATCATTGACCATGAATAAAGCTATCACATAACTTGTTTATTTCGCGTAATCAACTGCGCGGGTTTCTCTGATAACAACAACCTTCACTTGACCAGGATACTTAGTTTCAGTTTGAATTTGATGAGCAATATCATGAGCTAATACCGTCGCTTGAGCCTCATTTACCTCATCAGGCGTAACAATTACTCGAACCTCACGACCCGCTTGAATAGCATGGGTGCGCTCAACACCTTGGTGCGAGTTCGCAATTTCTTCCAGTTTTTCAAGACGCTTGATATAGGATTCAAGATTTTCTTTACGAGCACCTGGTCGCGCTGCACTGATAGCGTCAGCTGCCTGAACCAATACATCAATAACTGAGTTGGGTTCAATATCGTTGTGATGCGCTTCAATAGCATGAACGATTGAAGCATCCTCGCCATAACGACGGGCAAGATCTGCGCCAATTACTGCATGTGAACCTTCAACCTCATGATCAACTGCCTTGCCAAGATCATGAAGCAAACCAGCGCGACGCGCAGGAACAGGATCAAGCCCTAATTCAGAGGCCATAATGCCGCAAAGATAGGCAACTTCCAAGGAATGGTCTAATACGTTTTGTCCATAGGATGTGCGGAAGCGTAAACGACCAAGTGTTTTTTCTAGTTCAGGATGAAGATCATGAATACCAGTGTCAAAGGTTGCTTGAGAACCAGCTTCCTTGATTTGCTGGTTAACAAGTTTGAGGGCTTTGTTGTACATCTCTTCAATACGTGCAGGATGAATGCGTCCATCAGCAATAAGATTTTGCATTGTGACGCAAGCGACTTCACGACGCACGGGATCATGAGATGAAATCGTTACACACTCTGGTGTGTCATCAATAATAAGATTAGTGCCGGTAATATGCTCAAAAGAGCGAATGTTTCTTCCTTCACGCCCAATGATGCGTCCTTTGAGATCATCCGAAGGGATATGAATGGTTGAAACAGTAATTTGCGATGTTTGATCAGCCGCCAATCGCTGGATGGCAAGAGAAAGAATTTCTCGCGCTGTTTTATCGGCTTCTGCTTTCGTGCGTGCTTCAGCATCACGAATAATTTGAGCAGACTCAATTGCTACATCATCTTTAAGCGAATCAAGTAACGTTGTACGTGCCTCGTCTGTAGTCATGCCGGCTACACTCTCGAGTCGCTCCCCTACTTCTTGTTCTGCTGCTTCAAGATCACGAGAACGGCGATCGAGTTGACCTTGTAAGGATGAGATTTGATGTTCTCGTTGATCTAAGGTCTGAACGCGCTTGTCAATATTTTGCTCACGTTGATTAAGACGATTTTCTTGAGAACGTACCTCTTTTAATCTTTCTTTACTTTCAGCCTCAAGTTCAGCTTTCATTTTGAGCGCTTCATCTTTTGCTTCGATAAGGGCCTCTTTGCGCAAACTATCTGCTTCACGTTGAGCGTCTTCTAAAACAGAACGAGCTTGCTGTTCAGTAGCTTGTCGTTTGTTCTTTTGGATTGTTTGCATTAAAAAGTAGCCGATAAAGAAGCCAACGATGATTGCCGCAAGTGCTGCGATGACAATTTCCACGTATGTCCCCTTTCGTTAACTAGCTCACTAACATGCTAAAAAGGGAACAAAAGCCCTTTTTAGACAGGGCTAAAGCATTGTATTGAGGCAGTACGTGCTATCTCACCTATGTATACAAATAGACTTCTCCATATAAAGTCAAATCTATATACGACGTATTACCTAAAACGCAGGAGGTATCCCCACGTTATATTCGTTATATATTCAATCCCTATAAGGGATAATAATGCTTTAGTGCTATGACAACTATAAAACAAATTGGACATAAATCCTAGAAAAGCTTCAGTAACGGTAGGGCAATACCTAAATATGTTTAGGTATTGTGAAGATCTTCTTATTGATGCAACTCGCACCATTCGCGTGAAGCGCGTTGTGCAATGTCAGAAGAAAAACCTTTTCTAATAAGTTTGGCATAAGCGGCTTGTCGTTTATTTTTTGCAGTTGGCGGATGTGATTCGAGTAAGCTTTTTGCTGTCTGCAATTGGTCGGGTACATCATCAAGAAAGCGATCAGGATATCCTGGTATAAGTTGCTCATTTATTCCATAGGAGCGCAAATCACGTGTTATGCCGACAACTCCTCTACCTGCGCGCAGTCGTGATTGGATGAGTGTTTCAGCAAATCGCATATCATCAAGTAAATCACTTGCGATACAACGCTCAAGCAATGACTCAATCACCTCATCGGGATAGTTATCTCTTTTCAGCCTTTTTCGAATTTCGTGACTTGATCGATCACGCACAACAAGGAGACGTTCAATTTTTGCGTGTCCCTTTTTATACAATTCGTCAAAATCATAGGGTTCGGATTCACAGTCAGTTTTATCTTGAGAAGACAGAAAAGATTCATTTTTCAAAGATATTGATTGTGGCGAAGAAAGAGTATAAGAGGAAATCATACTTTTAAGATGCGCAATTGTTTCTTTGTCAGCCATATTAATTCCTTAAAAAAGAGACTCTCCGTTTAATAAGACGAGAGTCTCTCATGCAATAGATTGGCATTATCACAAAAAAAATGAAGGCTTATGCTTCTTCAGGAGTAAGCGTATCTTCTGGTAGTGGATCTAAGCCATAATACTCACGCACTTTACTTTCGATTTCATTACGTAATTCTGGATGCTCTTTTAACGTCGCTTTAGCCGCTTCTCTTCCTTGGCCGAGACGTTCTTCACCATAGTTGAACCAAGAGCCACTCTTGCGCACAATTCCTGCATCGACGCCCATATCGAGCACGCAGCCTTCTTTAGAAACACCTTCTCCATACATAAGATCAAACTCTGCTTGTTTAAAAGGAGGAGCTACTTTATTCTTAACTACCTTCGCACGCACACGGTTACCAATAAATTCGCCATCTTTTTTCATTGACTCAATGCGACGAATGTCAATACGTACTGATGAATAAAACTTCAAGGCTCGACCACCCGTTGTTGTTTCGGGGTTGCCAAACATAACACCAATTTTTTCACGCAATTGATTAATGAAAATGCAGGTAGTGTTTGATTTTGAAAGTGATCCCGCAAGTTTACGGAGAGCTTGGCTCATTAAGCGTGCTTGCAAGCCGACCGTTGTGTCACCAATTTCTCCCTCGATTTCTGCACGAGGAACTAAAGCTGCTACTGAGTCAATTACTACACAATCAATTGCCCCAGAACGAACAAGCATGTCGCAAATTTCCAATGCTTGTTCACCTGTGTCAGGCTGAGCAATCAAAAGTTCATCAACATCAACGCCTAGTTTTGCAGCATATACTGGATCAAGAGCGTGTTCAGCGTCAATAAAGGCAACAACACCACCCATTGCTTGAGCTTCAGCAATAATATGAAGGGCAATAGTTGTCTTACCACTTGATTCAGGACCATAAATTTCTACAATACGTCCACGGGGAACTCCTCCAATACCTAAAGCGATATCAAGAGGAAGTGCACCAGTAGGAATGGCTTCAATTTGTAAGTTGGTAGAATCCCCTAACTTCATGATTGCACCCTTACCAAATTTATGTTCAATCTGATCGGTGGTGATCTTTAATGTTGATTCACGATCTTGTGCCATCTTTTTACTCCTCAAAACGTAAAACCTCATCTAAAAGGTCTCATAGAACTATACACGAACAGTTGTTCGTTTTCAAGTTCTGACTCGATATTGCTTATATGATTTATGATGAAGGAGTAATCTTAATAAAAGTTGTTGAAGATCTTATATACGTCTTAAACAAACTATGACTGATAACAATAAAGCTATACACGCTTCATGATGATATTGCGTATTAGAGTGCCTGTTCTATAAGCTCAAGGGCATACAACACTGTTTGATTGCGAACCGCATCCCGATCACCTTCAAAGACACGAAGATACGTTTCACAACCTTTATCAGTAGCAAGACCAAACCATACGGTGCCAACAGGCTTTGTGGGTGTTGCTCCTCCCGGCCCTGCAATTCCAGTTACCGCTACTGCAACATCAGTATTAAGAGCAGCTCTACTCCCCTCTGCCATTTGTTTGGCAACTTGAGAGCTGACTGCACCATAGGTTTGAAGATTTTCTTCAGATACATGCAAGAGTCTATGCTTGATTTGGTTTGAGTAAGAAACAATGCCACCTTGAACAACCTCAGATGAACCAGGAACAGCGGTAAGCGCACCTGCAATGAGGCCACCAGTGCAAGATTCAGCAGTTGAGATTTGGCGATGGGCTTGTTGGGCATGCATAATAACTTCAGTTGCTTTTGTCTTTATATCAGATGAGTAATCAGGTAACAAACCACACTCTTGAGTTTCAGCAACAATATCATCAGAGACTTTAACTAAAACCTCTGATGCTGCATGATTATCGGATAATCCTAAAAGACTTCGAGATTTAATGAAGTAATCAACTAGGGAGAAAACGGTCAATACAACAGCAATGGTCATGATGATCCATGCAATAAGATTAAAGGCATGAGCAAATTCGGATCCAAGCGACACAATAAAATGTGAATCTTTTACAATAAAGAGTAAGATCGCAATAATTTGAAATACTGTCTTTGCTTTGCCATACCAAGAAGCTGCTATTACAATACCATCCGTAGCAGCTATCATGCGAATTCCGGAAATGATAAATTCACGAATAAGGATAATAAGTGCAATCCACGCAGGAAGCGTATTCATCTCAACAAGGCAAAGCAGTGCTGCCACTACGAGAATCTTATCAGCAAGCGGATCGATAAATTTACCAAAATCAGTAACTTCATTGCGGCTACGAGCAAGGTGTCCATCAAGAGCATCAGTGCCTGACAATAAAGCAAAAATAAGTGCTGCAATCCATGGTTGCCATAAAGAGGCCTCTGACCAAGAAGGAACCCATTGAGCCCAAGGGCAAATAAGTGCTACAACTAATAACGGGACAAGAAGAATTCTTGTCACCGTTATTACGTTAGCTGGTGTCCAGATAGAGTTATGCGCCTGAGTATTACTCACGCACCGCCTCCATCTCGTACATCAAGGTGTCTTCAATTTCGACGTTAATGAACTCACCAATCTCGCCCTCATTTACAAAAGTGACACCATCAACATCTGGCGCTTGTGTCATAGTGCGACCAAAAAGTTGTCCATCTTCTTCAACACCAAGAACAAGAACTTTGGTGTGCTCTCCAATACGCTCACGAATTCGCTGAGTTGATACGGAATCTGCCAAATCGCGAAGACGCTGGAAGCGCTCCATTTTTACTTCATCAGAAACCTGGTTAGGAAGATTGGCGGCGCGGGTTCCTTCTTCAGCTGAATAAGGGAAAATGCCGACATAATCAAACTCTGCTTCTTGAACAAAACTGCAAAGCTCTTCAAAATCCTCTTCTGTTTCTCCAGGGTAGCCAACAATAAAAGTGGTACGCAAAGCAACACCAGTAAGACGTTGGCGAATTTGAGCAATTAAGGCTAAGAAACGCTCGCGTGAACCACTACGATTCATCGCACGCAATAATTTTGAATTGCAATGCTGCAGCGGGATATCAAGATAAGGACAGATATTATCATGATCTTCCATCACTGAGAGCAATTGATCGTTGATTCCATTAGGTTGTACATACATAATGCGGAACCATACACTGGGATGTTTACGAGCAAGACGCTTCAGTAATAAAGGCAAAGAATCACGCGGGGTGAAATCCTGACCCCAAAAACCAGTATCTTGAGCGATTAGAACAATCTCCTTAACGCCTGCTTCTATCAGTCCATCAACCTCAGCATCAATAGATTCAAAGCTAAAGGAATGATAACGACCACGAATATAGGGGATGGTGCAGTAGTAGCAGTAACGATCGCACCCATCAGAAATCTTGACGTATGCTGTTGGCGGGGCTGCTACAACGACTTTGCCTTCTGTAGGAGTAGAGACCTCATCAAAAAGCTCATCAAGAATACGAACAATATGCTCTTCCTGCTTACAAGGAACAAAACGGTCAGGTTCAGTTAATTCCACACCTAAATCGTCACCATAACGAGAAGGCAAACATCCTGCTACAACTAATTTAGTGCGTCCTGATTCAATAGCTTCTTGGTGTGCAATATCGAAAATAGCATCGAGGCTCTCTTCAACTGCCTCTTGGATGAACGAGCAGGTGTTAACAATAACCGCATCTGCTTCTTCTTCTGGAGAAACAACGTTATACCCAGCCTGCAGTAATGCTTCCTGCATATGGTTAGTATCTACTTCATTCTTTGCACAACCGAGTGTTACAAATGAAATACGTTTGCTCATGTTGGCTCCCCTCTGGTGTCACACTACGTTAACGATAATTGGTAAATTGAAGTGGCTGTCCGTAATCCTGATCCTTTAAAAAGGCGATAACCTCTTGCAAGGTGTCACGTTTTGAGCCAGACACTCTAAGCTTATCACCTTCTATAGTAACTTTAACTTTAAGCTTAGTGGATTTTATATCTTTATTAATTTTACCAGCGGTTTCTTTATCGATACCTTCAACAATCCTCGCGACCTGACGAACATTTCCCCCTGAGGCGTTTTCAACTTTTCCCCAAGACACAGCACTAATATCAATGCCGCGTTTAATAAGCTTTGAAGTCAAAATATCAATTACTTGTTTTGCTACAAAATCTGAAGGAGCAACAACGGTAAATGTTTTGTTTGCTTTATCAAGAGTCAACTCTGATCCACTATCTTTAAGATCATAGCGCTGTGCAATTTCTTTTTTTGCCTGTCCATAAGCGTTGTCTACTTCTTGCATATTAACTTCAGAGACAACATCAAAACTTTCGTCTTTAGCCACATCAATTCCTTTCAGTAGGCAGTTTATTAACAATCTCTGTTAATAAACATCATCAAATATGTTTAATTATTCTCTGACGATGAGCCAGAACCACTTGACCCAGAAGATCCCGTTCCTGAAGATCCTGATTTTGAGGATCCGCCAGCACTGGTGCCATTACCATTGGTTGATCCGCTGTTTGGTTTTGAAACATCAGGATGATCAGCATACCATTGATCAAGTATTTCAGAGAACTTGTAGGTCACATTGACAATACCACGTGAACTTGCCGTAAGCGTTTGCGCCTCACCATCCACGGTCACCGTTACCGCATCAGGATCAGTGCAAACAAATCTAATAGTATCGGAAGAAGTATACGAATTAGATGATGGACCAGTTACATCATTGGCAATTTGAGCCTTACCATCAACATATACCTCAATATAAACTTCCTTGCCTGATGCAACCTCATAAGAAAGGGTGAAATCTGTAGGAGGCTGTTCGGTAACAACCGGTTGTTGAGTCTCACTCTCCCCTGTTGCTTCTTGGCTTGTGCTTACGCCCGTGACAGGGATTTTTTCATCCGTGTCTTGATGAGAACAGAAAGCCATATTGCAAATTACAATAACCAAAATAAGAACAATGACGCCACCAATAATAAAAGGAAGCTTTGAGCGCCAATCAAATCCTTGTTGTGGATTAGCATATACATTTAAATATTGTCCATCAGCCATAGCAGAACGACGCGATGGATGTACTTGTTGTTCTGGCGATGAGTTGCGCGATCCTGATGCGTTTTGCTGTGCTGCATGACGTCTTGGTTGCTGCTGGAAATCCATCTCATCGTGCTCAACCATCATACGTCCTTGACGAGCTACTCCACCATTACGTCTACCACGGCTGGTTGATGTTCCATAAATTGGTGTCTCACCATACGAATCAGCTTGAAAACGGTTAGTGTTTGAGCTTGAACGATATGTTGCAGCGCTTGTATTGCGATGTAAATACCTATTTTGTGCAACATCTTCGTGTGCACGGCCAATTTGATAGGCATACACTTCGTCTAAATACATGTGAGTTACGTCACTGGGGTTGAGACCTAAAAAACGAGCATAGGCATTAATCATGTTAGTTGCATAGCCTTTAGGAGGCATGCGTTCAAAATCCCCATCTTCAATGGCTTGCAGAATGTCAGGGCGAATGCGAAGACGGCGTGCGACCGTATCGTAGTCAAGCCCTTTGGCGATACGAGCTTCTCGTAATGCACTGCCAAAACTGATATGTCTCATAATTCATCCTGACCTATCTGTTTTTAAATCTTATCTATCTATTATTGCCTAGAATGGCGTATCTTGCTGCTCAAAAGCCTTTATTGTCTCAAGTTCCATGGCATCTACTAAAACATCACGTGGTTTGGAGCCATTTGCAGGACCTACGATCCCCTTTTCTTCAAGCATATCCATAATGCGCCCTGCACGCGAATAACCAACACTGAGTCTTCGCTGAATGCCTGAGGTAGATCCAACACCTGAAGAACAAACAATCTCTGCAGCTTCCCATAAAAGGGGATCTTCATTGCCACTTGCACTACCACCAGCGCCAGAAGGATTCGTATCTCCCAGTGACATAACATTAGTCTTCAAGATGTCGTTGTGGTATTCAGGCTCACCTTGCTCTTTTAATACTTCCACAACCGCATTGATCTCGTCTTCTTCAACCATACAGCCCTGTATGCGCTGAGGCCGAGCTAACTCTGGTTTAGAAAGCAACAAATCTCCGTAACCAATAAGCTTTTCTGCACCTGTTGCATCAAGGATAACGCGTGAATCAGTTCCCGTTGCAACAGTAAGAGCAATACGAGAAGTAATGTTTGCTTTAATGAGACCCGTAACTACATTTGCAGAAGGTCGTTGAGTAGCAATAATCAAATGAATGCCAGCTGCACGAGCCAATTGTGCTAAGCGCGAAATTGAGAACTCAACTTCTTTGCCCACATTCATCATCAAGTCAGCAAGCTCATCGATGACAACCACAATATAGGGAAGCTCTTCTCTTTGAATTTGATCAGTATCACCAGATGATACTTGTTCGTCCTGGTCTAAAACTTCATCATTGGATGCTTCATTGGTAGCTTTAACTTTTTTGTTGTACTGTGCGATATTGCGCGCACCAACCTTTTGGAATATTTTTAAGCGTCGCTCCATTTCCGCAACACACCAAGAAAGTGCGTTTGATGCCTCTTGAGGTTCAGTTACAACAGGAACGTATAAATGAGGAATATCTTCGTAAAGGGTAAACTCAACACGCTTAGGGTCAATCATGATAAAGCGCACTTCAGCAGGTGTCGCTCTCATCAAAATAGACATAATCATGCCGTTAATTGAAACTGATTTACCCGATCCCGTGGTACCGGCAATCAAAAGATGGGGCATTTTTGCTAGATCGCCCGTGATAGCATTTCCTTCAACATCTTCACCGATAACAATCTCTAAAGGACCGCCTTTGAGCTTAGGTAAGATATCGCCTAAATAAACTGGCTGACGCTTCTTGTTGGGGACTTCTATGCCAACATAGTTAGTTCCTGGAACAGGCGCAAAAATACGTACACCAGGAGAAGCAAGTGCAAGAGCAATGTCATCACTTAGGTTAATGAGACGACTAAGTCTAATCCCATCGGCAAGATCTACTTTGAAAAGTGTAACAGTTGGACCTTCTACCCAATCAACAACATCAATATCAATATTAAAGTCAGCAAGCTTCTCTTCAAGCATACGTGCAGTTTCTTCAAGCACTTTTTCGGATTCTTTGGTGTGACGCTTGCCCTCGCTTGTCTTGATAAGATCAAGCGGTGGAAGGTTGAAGTCTTCTTGCGCAGAAGGACCACCCGTAGGCTTACATGCCGTTACGACCGTTGATTTCGTTGTACCTGCTGCATCTTTAGTAGCACGCTTCTTTGATTTTGTACTTGGGGTTTGAGCGCCCTCAGTAGGCTTAACCGTATCATTAACGTTTAGGCCTTCATCAGGCTTTCGGCCGCTCAAACGGCGCGTCATAGCGTGAGCACTTGCTCCCGCCTTTACCAACTCGTCACTATCAAGTGCAATCGTAGGATTAGATGCAGTTTCTGACACATCTTCTTGATGAGTTGTGCGTGCTGTTCTTTTTCTTTTTGTGGAAAGTGTTTGTGTTGCTTCATTATGGTCATTAAGAAGTTGAGTCGGTTGATCAGAGATCCCATCAACTAATGGATCTTCCCCGTCATAAGCTTTATTTCGATGGAGTGGTCGTTTAATGTGAGCTGAAGGCATATGACTAAACTCATCATCATACTCATTATCATAGAACGATGATGCCTTGCGCAGACGCAACTTTTCAATCAAGGCAGACAGCGAAAACCCAATCACAATACAGCCGACTAGAATAAGCCCAATCATAAGAATGACCGTAACGGTTAGTCCAAAAAGAGTAAGACACACCCAAGCAATACCTGCGCCAATATAGCCACCTCGACCACTAAGAATTGCAGGATTAAAAAGCTTTGACGGATCTTGCTCAGCGCCTCCCGTAAATGATGCCATGAGCGTTAAAATAGCTATATAGATAAGCCCAATACCTAAAGCTAGTCGCAATGACACATGTTCACGCTGAAAGCGAACTAACACCGTGATGGCAATCAAAAGCACGATAAAAGGAAGCAGATATAAGCCAGCACCAAAACCCATACGCAGGCCTGTTGATAAGGCTGATGTCACCATTCCGCCTGGGTTAAAAATAACGGTAACAAAAAGGGCGATCGCTACAACAATTAAAACGACGCCGACAATGTCGCGTTTGGTTCGATCATCAAAAAGTGGTTCACGATACATCTCTTGCGCTTGTGCTTTTGACTGCGCATACGTTGGTTTAGATCCTTTAGCGGATCCTTTGGTTTGACGCGTGCGTGAAGAGGTGCTTCGCGTTTGCGTACGCGCTGATCTTTGACTAGACTGCCTTAAAGGAGCGCTTGGACGAGTTCTTTGTGATTTTGGCGATGGGGACTTTCGAGCCATGCAACCGATTCCTTTTGTAGTGCGTTTGAGTGTCTTGTTTAGTTACATTTTAGATGGTTCTATATTTGGTAACCAGTATACCTAAAGCGTGATAATGCTCACAATAACCATCGGGCGTTGATTTGTTCTTTCCCAAAGAATTGAAAGAAGAGCACTTCGTGCGGTTTTTTTAACTGACTTGAGATCCTCTTCTTTGCTTAAAGCTCGTTTAAGCGAGCTGGTTACTGCTGAAGTGGCAAGACCAACAAATTGAGGGTCATCTCCGCCTGGAATTCCGTGCATCTCAAGATGAACATCAGAAACAAGCTGATAACGTTTATCAACAGCACAAGAAATAACAGCAACACCTTGTGCGCCCAAATTTGTTCGCTCATTAAGTACGGTTTCGGAGGTATCCCCTACCGACAACCCATCGACAAGCACAATACCTGAAGGAACGGTTTCTCCTCGAGTAACACCAACATTAGAAAGCTCAAGACTTTCACCGTTTTCGCAAATAAAGATATTATCACGTGCAACTCCTGTAGCCTCTGCTAAACGAGCATGAGCACGTAAATGAGTTGCTTCTCCATGTACTGGCATAAAAGCTTTAGGACGAACCATCGACAAAACAAGTTTTAGCTCTTCTGCTGAAGCATGACCAGAAACATGAACGCGGGCGCGAGATTTGTCATATACATCAGCGCCAATTTTTGCAAGAGAATTAACAACACGAGTGACTGCTTTTTCATTACCAGGAACCGGTGTTGCTGAGATAATAACCGTGTCACCTTCATCAATTTCGATAGTTTTATGATCCCCATTTGCAATACGAGCCAAAGCGGAAAGAGGCTCTCCTTGGGATCCCGTACACATCACTACATAATCTTCAGGCGGAAGCCCTTTGAGTTCATAAGCATCTAAGATGTCTTGATCTTTGATGTGCAGATAACCCAAACGTCTTGCAATGTCTGTGTTTTGCACCATTGAACGACCCGTTACAGCAACTTTTCTTCCCGCCGCAACAGCAGCATCACAAATTTGCTGCATGCGATGAATGTGGGAAGCAAAACTTGCAATGATAACGCGCCCTTTAGCATGTGAAATGATTTCACGTAGCGTCTTTCCTACTTCAGCTTCCGAAGGAGTGAAATTTGGATTGAGTGCATTAGTGGAATCACTCATCATTAAATCGACACCTTCATCAGCAAAACGTGAGAGAGCTGCAAAGTCGGTACATACTCCATCAATAGGTGTTTGATCAAGCTTAAAGTCGCCAGTATGTAATACATTTCCTGCTGGTGTTCTAAAAAAGACACCGAGTGCTCCTGGGATTGAATGATTGACGGAGAAAAATTCGCACTGAAAACATCCTAGCGTAATGGTCTCGCCAGGACGAACCTCGATTAATTTTGCATTTTTAACTTTATGCTCTTTGAGTTTTCCTTCTATCAACCCTAAAGTGAGCTTGGTGGCATAAATCGGAATAGTACGATCAAGATCTTTTAAAAGATACGGTAATGAGCCGGTATGGTCTTCATGACCATGAGTAACAACAATGCCGCGTAGCTGATCTGCATGCTCCAAAATATAGGTATAATCGGGCAGAATTAGATCAACACCAGGATGATCATCATCAGGAAACATCAGACCTGCATCATCAAGGACAATGTCACCATTGCACTCAAAAGCAGTCATGTTTTTACCAATAGCATCCAAGCCACCTAAAGGAATAACACGCAAAACAGACTCGTCGTTTTTCTTGACTTTCTTCTGTGAAGCAGGGCTTTTCACCGATGCTTTTGAATGACCGCGATTGTTGTTTTTCTTAGAAGCAACCGTGCGCTTTTGCCTTGACGGTGTTTGTTTGGTGTTGTTCTTACGTTGGTCTTTCTTTGCAGGTTTGTTACTTGTCTTATCTTTTGCGTCGCGCACATCATTCGCTTCGTCAGTATGTTCGGTGTCATAACGAGAAAGCTTAGGGCGAGTTCGTTCTAAATGTACATGTTTAACGCTTTCTTTAGGACGATTACGTTTTTTGCGATGAGGCTGATTATTAGCCTGTGTGTTTGTTGTTTGTTCTGACATTACATTCCTTACAATAGCTAAAACCCTCCAAAAACCAGAATCATTTCTGATTACGCATTGAAGGGTTTTGTTGATTACAACGTGTTATTTTCAAAAAAGCACTTTACGAGAGAACCCCCACCTGTTGCATAACGCTTTTAAGCTCACGTGATTGTTCAGGTGTTGCATTGACAAGGGGAAGACGAACTCCTCCAACCGTGAAGCCCAAAAGATTGAGAGCTTCTTTAACCATGATGGGATTAGAGGTAACAAAGAGCTCGTCCATTAATGGTAATAACGCATCATGGGCTTTTTTTGCAGCCGAAAAATCTTGTGCAGCACAAAGATCAGTAATCTCTTTCATGCGTGCAGGAGCTACATTTCCAATGGTAGAAATAACACCTGCTGCGCCTAGTTTCATCATGTCATAGGTAAGAGCATCATCACCAGAATAGACATCAAAACCTTGAGGAGCATTATCGATAATAGCGCGAACTTGGTCTAAATTTCCACTTGCTTCTTTAATAGCAACAATATTTTCGCAATCATTTGCCAAACGAAGTGTAGTTTCTGGAGTCATGTTAATCACACAACGACCAGGAATGTTATAGAGAACGCAAGGAAGATCTACCGATTGAGCAATGGTCTTAAAATGTTGGTAGAGACCTTCTTGAGGAGGCTTGTTATAGTACGGCACAACAAGCATAAAGCCATCAACGCCAAGCTTTTGTACATCTTGCGCAAAGTCAACAGTGTCAGCGGTACAATTGTCGCCCACATTGGCAATAATGGGAACCTGCCCTGAAACTTCAGAAACAACCGCTTCAAATAGTTTCATCTTTTGAGGATAAAAAACAGTTGGACTTTCCCCTGTTGTACCATTGATGACGAGCGCATCCGCTCCCCCTTCAACCAAACGGGCAGCAAGAGCGCGAGCCTGATTAAGGTCAAGTTCTAAATTTTCATCAAACGGGGTAACCATTGCTGGAATCATGCGACCAAAACGAGGTGCTGAATTTGGCATGGTAGGTAACTCCTAACGTTTCATAAGTGAAATATACGGGCTGGTGTTAGTAAAACTTATTTCAGATGTATTGTATTACAAGTCAGCTTACTTATGACATGAAGTTCTCTAAACCAACAATCAAACCTGATCGAGAACCAACACTTCTAATACCCAGCAATACTCCTGGCATGTAAGAATTGCGATCCCACGAATCATGACGCAAGGTAAGTGTTTGCCCCATCGATCCAAAAATTATTTCCTGACTTGCAACATAACCCATTGATCGTACAGAATGTACCGGCACTCCTTCTACAAGAGCACCACGAGCTCCTTCCATACCAGGCATCTCTGTTTCACGACCTGGTGCATTTGATTCAAAATCACGTGCTTGAGCAATAATCTCTGCGGTTCGTACCGCCGTACCAGAAGGAGCATCTTTTTTATTGCAATGGTGCAATTCGATGACCTCTGCTTCAGGGAAATACGGTGCAGCTGCTTTTGCAAACTCCATCATTAATACGGCCCCTGTTGTAAAGTTGGGTGCATAAAATAGTGTTGTATTTGCAGGAGCTTTCGCAATAAGCGATTCGAGTATTTCATTGCTGAGTCCAGTTGTGCCGACAACGCAATCTACACCTGCAGCAAGGGCAACCTCAAGCGTCTTGGCAACCACATCCGGTTGAGTAAAGTCTACTAAGACATCAAAAGAGAGTGCGGCAAGAGCGTCTTCAACAGTAGGAAAGGTGGGAAAAGCTTCAGCCGTGACGCGAGGGTCAATGCCAGCTACAACTTCCATATCATCTGCTGCAGTTACGGCATCAACAACAGCACTACCCATTCGTCCACCATATCCAGAAACTGCAACTGAAATCATGCTTTATGCTCCTTGTCTTTTAGCCATTAAAAAACTGATTAAAATACACTTTTATTCATTATCTTAATTGTAGGACTTCTTGTTCACTCGCTGGTGAGACAAGTGCTAAAAGGGGCTCTTTTGTCAGGTACGCTTGCGCTAAATCACGAATTGTGTTTGCATCAACCAATCGATACTGTTCTATAAGTTCATCAAGTGAGTCTTGAGGTAAACCTAATGCCGCTCGTTTACCCAATCGATTCATATGTGCAGCAGATGTTTCAAATCCGAGAGCTAATTGGCCACAAATAAGATCGATATTTCTTTGTAGTTCTTCTTGAGGAACAAGTTCTTCGCTTATACGACGTAATTCAGCTTCTATCAATGTTTTTGCCTCAGCCACATTGGCAAGGCGTGTTCCTGCATACACACACCACAGCCCAGCCCCTTGATAAGCCGATTGAGTAGCAAAAATGCTATAGACCAATCCACGCTTTTCGCGTACTTCTTGAAATAGACGTGATGACATTGAGCCGCCAAGCACCGAAGTCAAAACACTTCCCGCAAAACGACGTGGATCGCCTTGAGCATACCAGGGAAACCCATATACCAAATGAGCTTGCTCTATATCTTGAGTCTTAGTGACAAGCCCTGTTTGGTAGGCGGGTTCTACCAAATGACGGCTGGTGGTGAAACCAGTTTTCATAGGAGCAAAATACTGTTTTACCAGAGCTATCAGCTGTTCATGGTCCATATCTCCAGCACATGCCACAATAAGATTACCTGTGTGGTAATGCTCTTTATGGAAACGCACACAATCCGCATGTGTATAACTGCCGACACGCTCCTTGGTTCCCAAGATTGGCTTCCCGAGGGGCTGATCTTTTAGGATTGATGAGGTAAACAATTCAAAAACTGCATCATCAGGAGTATCTTCGGAACGAACCAACTCCTCTATAACAACTTCGCGCTCAGTATCGATGGCTTCTTGCTCGAACGTTGAATTAATAACCATGTCAGAGAGGATTTCGAGCGCTTGTTCAATCTTGTCGTTAACAAAGCGCGCATAATAGCAGGTATATTCCTTGGAGGTAAAAGCATTGAGCTCAGCTCCCAACGCATCAAACTGCATGGAGATATCAAGGGGGGAACGCGTTGGTGTTCCTTTAAACATCATGTGTTCCATAAAATGGGCAAGCCCTGCTTGATCAGCTTGTTCATCGCGAGATCCAACACAAAACCATAATCCCAAAGAAACAGTCCTGGTATGAGGCATGGATTCCGAGATGATACGTATTCCATTATCAAGCGTCGTTGTTTTGTAATTCATAGTCTCCCTAACAAAAGAGCTTACGATAATCCATTAAGCATGTTTTATCATAAGCTCTTGCTCTTGTGTATGTGAGTGTTTTAAAAGTATAAGAAGGCGATTAGTTTCCCTGCTCTAGCACCTCACGCAAAGCGCGAGAAAGCTGATCAGGACAAGAAGTGGCGCGAGGACCACAGGTGATACCTTCAAGCTTTGCAATAACCTCTTCTGCTGGTTGGCCTTCTACTAATGCAGCAATTCCTTTGAGATTACCATTACAACCCGAGGTGAACACAATGTTGCTCACCTTTCCATCGACCATATCAAAAGAAATGCTTTTAGAACAAGTACCGCGCGTTGTATACGTATGCGATGTCATTGCTTTGCGCCTTCCAAATTACTCTTAACGATCATTATTACGGCGACGAGGTTTGCGATTTTCATGATGCGGTTTGCGATCAGCGCCATCATTATCATGACGAGGAGCGCTCGTTACATCAGGCTTATCAACGCGATCAAGGCTAATCTTGCCATTATCACCAATTTCGATTACTTCGACTTTGACAATATCGCCAATTTGCAAAACATCTTCAACCTTGCCCACACGACCATTTGCCATACGAGAAATGTGCAAGAGTCCGTCTTTTCCAGGAGTGAGTCGAACAAAAGCGCCGAAGTCTTTGATACCAACGACTTCACCATCATAAATTTCTCCCACTTCAGGAACTTTAACGATACCCAAAATTGCTGCCTTTGCTGCAGCGCCAGATTCGTTGTTCAGAGAAGCAATATGGACGGTACCATCCTCTTGAATCTCAATAGTCGCTCCTGTCTCTTCCTGAAGACCGCGAATGACCTTACCGCCAGAACCAATAACATCACGAATCTTATCAACAGGAATATGAATAGTTTCAATGTGAGGCGCATAAGGAGAGATCTCATCGCGAGGAGCACCAATTGCTGCAAGCATATGTTCCATAATAAAAGCGCGACCCTCACGAGCTTGTTTCAAAGCGCGTGCAAGGATGTCGACTGAAAGGCCTTTTGCCTTGTTGTCCATCTGCAAAGCCGTAATACCATGCTCAGTACCACAAACTTTAAAGTCCATGTCACCCAAGAAGTCTTCAAGACCTTGGATGTCAGAGAGGATAACAATATCATCGCCCTCTTTAATAAGACCCATAGCAATACCCGCAACAGGAGCTTTAATAGGTACGCCAGCATCCATCAAAGCAAGTGTTGAACCGCAGGCAGATGCCATTGAAGATGAACCATTAGATTCAAGAATTTCAGATACAACACGAATTGCATAAGGGAACTCATCCTCAGAAGGGAGAACAGGTAACAAAGCGCGTTCCGCAAGAGCGCCATGGCCAATTTCACGACGCTTAGGAGCACCCATGCGTCCTACCTCACCGGTTGAGTAAGGAGGGAAGTTGTATTGATGCATATAGCGCTTACCCTCTTGAGGATCAATAGTGTCAAGACGCTGCCATTCATTAAGCATGCCAAGGGTGCATATAGAAAGTGCCTGAGTTTGACCGCGCTGGAACAAACCAGAACCATGAACACGAGGAAGATATCCTGCAACAATATGGAGCGGACGAATTTCAGTTGCAGTTCGTCCATCAGCACGTTCACCAGTTTCAATAACCATGGTGCGCATTGCATGCTTTTCTAAGCTCTTCAAAGCCGCGGCAATGTCAGCACCCCATGCAAGCAATTCTTCTTCACTAAATTCGGTTTCTTTAATGGTAGCTTTAAGTGCTTCAACTTTTGCCATACGAGCATGCTTGTCAGCGTCTTTAAGAGCTGCGCTCATCTGGTCAAAGTAGGGTTCAATGCGCTCAGCAATTGAAGGATCAGCTACGTGAATAGGCCACTCTTTAGGCTCAGGGTTTACACGTGCCAAAAATGCTGACTGCTTCTCGCAGAATGCTGCGATAGCTTCCTGGCCAAACGTCATGGCAGCAAGCATATCTTCTTCTGAAATCTCTTGAGCACCAGCTTCTACCATTGAAATGTAGTCAGCGGTGCCAGCGATAGTAAGTTCGAGATCAGAGTTCTCTTCCTCTTCATAGGTAGGATTAACAATGAACTCTCCTGTTTCGATGTTGCGTCCAATGCGCACACATGCAGCTGGACCATCAAAAGGAGCAGAAGCACACATAAGAGCAGCAGATGCACCTGCAACAGAAATACAGTCAGGTGGATTTTCCCCATCGACAACTAAGGTCGTCGCAACAACGTGGACTTCTTGCTTGAAACCATCCACAAAACCAGGACGAATAGGGCGATCAATCATGCGGGCTGTCAAAATACCTTTATCTGAAGGTTTTGCTTCACGCTTCAAATAACTTCCTGGAATACGACCAACAGCATACATCTTTTCCATGAAATCAACGGTCAGAGGAAAGAAGTCGTAGTCTTTTTCCTGCTCAGAAATAACCGCTGTTACTAACACTGTGGTATCACCTTGGGTAACAACAACAGCGCCAGAAGCTTGCTTTGCAAGCTCACCAGTCGAGAGTGAATACTGTTTACCGTACAGCTCAAATGATTCGGTAATTTTTTCCATGATTTCTTTTCTTTCTCTTCTTTTATGCCGGATTGCATAAAAGCTTCTTTAGATTGAGCGTTCTCAATCAACGAGCAATAGGCGTCCCTTACGCTATCGACCGTGTTATAAGACAAAAGCCCGCGATTTTTGGTGCGGGCTTTTAAGACTTACAAGCTATCAGACTAGATGTTGTCGCGGATGCCAAGCTTTTTGATAAGTTCACGATACTCATCAATATTGCGATCCTTGATGTACTTCAAAAGACCACGACGCTTACCAATGAGCATCATCAAACCACGACGAGTGTGATGGTCTTTGTGATGTGACTTCAAGTGCTCGGTTAAGTTGCGAATACGCTCAGAGAGAATTGCAACTTGTACTTCTGCACTACCTGAGTCATGCTCATTTTTGCCAAACTCCTTGATGAGTTCTGCAGTGCGCTCTTTTGAAATAGAGTCTTTGTTAGCCATGTGTTTCCACCTTTCTTTTTGTCTTGTAACACTTCAAGCTGAGTTTTGCATGAAGGTGGTTCATAGCAAACTAAGCGAGAAGTTTGTACTGTGGGCTAACACAGCGACTATTAATGATACGAGTTTTGAAACAGGTGCGCAAGAAAAGTTTGGAGGTGTGTTGAATTAGTGAAGGTCACATCGACAAACGGTGTTAGTACCGTTATTTCTTTAGCATTAAAGTGGATTTTGTAGCAAATACTCAAGCGAGTGGAGTTTTGTTTGAAGATGATTATCAATAAGCATCTTTTCTATCTGAATAAGCTCTCGCTGAAGTTGCGCATCAAGCTCAAAAGTTCTCACCGTATCGAATGTGCTATAGAGAAGCGTTTGAAGCCACGTTATATCAGCTGCAGAAATGCTGATAGTTTCAAAGTTGCGCACGCATTGTTTACATACCGCTCCCCCTTCGATACTCGAAAACGCAAGACGGGTATGATTTTGAAGAGCTTGTTCTATGGCGATGGGCTCACCGCATCCAATACATTCAATAAAGCTTGGCTTAAACCCACTAAAAGCAAGCCCTTTTAACAAATATGCAAGAGAAATCGTGCAATAAATCGAAGCCTTAAGCGGCGTATCTGACGTAGTTTCAATAGCAGCAAACGCAGCTCGGGTAAGTTCGAAAAGCTTCGGGTTAGGAAGATCTTCGACAGCGGCAATACAAGCAAATTCTGCAATAGGAGCGCTTCCTATAACTGCTGCATAATCACGCCACAATGCTCCTGGAGAAGAAACTAAGCTGCATTCAGTAATGATATCAAGTGATTTACCCTCTACTAAAAGAGCGTGACATTCGTTTCCAATTTCAAGACGAGAAGAAAGCGATGAGGTTGGTTTTCGAGCACCTTTAGCCACTGCTTTAAGTAAAGACCCATCGTTTGCTAACCCAGTAATAATAAGGTCGCTTTCTTTCAATTTCGTTTTTTTGCAGACTATAAAATCTGCACGATATGTTTTTGATGCCATAGACTCAGCTACTTTTTACAACAAATACTTATGCGACTAAGAACTTCTTAGAGCATATTACGCACCTTCACCATAACCAAATCGGCGAATCTGATTAAGATCTCGACGCCAGTTTTTACGAACCTTGACATTGAGGTCAAGAAACACTTTACAACCAAGAAGTATTTCAAGATCTTTGCGCGCAGCCGAGCCAATTTCTTTAATACAAGAGCCCCCCTTGCCAATAATAATACCCTTTTGTGAGTCTCGTTCGACATAAATGGTGGCAAAAATACTTTCAAGGTCTTTGCGCCGGTTGTAAGTCATGTCATCAACAACTACACCTACCGCATGGGGAACTTCATCGTAGGCGTTATATAGAATCTTTTCTCGAATAAACTCCGCAATTAAAACTTCTATGGGTTGATCAGTTTCAGCATCAGCAGGAAACCATAGAGGTCCTTCAGGCAAAAATTGAGCAACCAGTGATAAAAATTCATCAATACCATCATGCTCTTTTGCAGAAAGCGCTACTTCACCATCCCAGTCTATATACTTTTGTGCACGCGTGCGTTGTTCAGCAATAGTATCAGCATCAACCAGATCAATTTTGTTGATAACAAGGATCTTGGGGATACGAAGTGTTTTTATTTGATTAAGAACCCATTCATCACCTTTACCTAAGGGCTGAGACGCATCAAGTAAAAAAGCAACAACATCTATACCTTCAAGAGATTTGAGAGCTGTTGTATTGAGTTCTTCTCCGAGCGCATCATGCGGTTTATGAACGCCAGGAGTATCAACGAGAATCATTTGATACGAATCAGTAGTGTAGATTGCCCTGAAGCGATGGCGTGTTGTTTGTGCTGTAGAGCTTGCTATAGCAAGCTTTTTACCCATGATGGCATTAAGAAGTGATGATTTGCCAGCATTTGGTCTGCCGAGAAAAGTTACAAAGCCAGAATGAAATACATCCATAGTCACTAATAAACCTTCCTAAAGAATAACGTCACAAAAGGCAGCTATTTTAGGGATGAAAATAATACATCCCACTATCAATGAGGCAACAGAAAAGAGCAGTACAGCACCCGCGGCACAATCCTTCGCATCTCGAGCAAGGTCATGATATGAATCTGTCACTAAGTCTACCGCTACTTCTAATGCCGTATTGCCAACCTCTCCGCCTAAAACGAGACTGATGCAGATAATGAGGGCAATCCATTCATGACTTGCAATATGAAAGACAAAGCCCAATATGACAGCAAGAATGCCTAAACAGAACTGAATTTTAAAGTTTCTACCCGAAAAACAAAGCATAACGCCACGAAAAGCGCAGCTAAAAGCATTTGCTACCGTAAATGAAGACGGTTTCATGAGATATGTTCTTTCCAAGCACGTAGCAAGGTATCTTCCATGCCTTCCATAACTAATGCTTCGTTAAGTTCAATATGATCATACCCATTCAAATGAAGAAGCCCATGCACAATTAATAACCGAATTTCTTCAGCGAATGTTGTTTGATATTCGCGTGCTTGCGCACGAGCAATATCGGGCGCAATGATCACATCGCCTAATTCATATTCAGGAAGAAGTGCTATGTCGATCTCTTCGTCTTCAAACGGCGTGTTATCACATTCAAAGGAGAGAACATCAGTTGGACGATCAATCCCACGATAATCTCGATTAAGCTCATGGATACGTTTATCTGAGACAAAGGTAATAGTTACATCCGTGTTTTCAGGACAAGACAGCTCCCCTAATACAAAGGCGACAAAATCCTCAAGAGCAAGCATTTCAAGCTCTGGATCAGTTTGTTCATAGAGAACGGATATTTCCATGTCATCTATCCTAACTTTTCTTGCTATTCCCGTTTGTCTTGTTTGCGCTGTTCGCGTTGTTCTTCTGCTTTAGCATAAGCTGAAACAATTTTTGCAACTAGAGAATT
This sequence comes from uncultured Eggerthella sp., assembly GCA_900542265.1. GTDB lineage: Bacteria > Actinomycetota > Coriobacteriia > Coriobacteriales > Eggerthellaceae > Anaerotardibacter. The sequence goes on from UQML01000003.1 coordinate 40,772, forward strand.
TCTTACAACATCAGTTGAAAGAAAATCGCAAAAAGCAATTTCATCAAGTGAATCAAGAATGCTTCGCACCGACTTGAGGCCACTCATGCCTTTTGGAAGATCAGTTTGCGTAATATCACCCGTGATGATCATTTTTGAACCCATACCAAGGCGGGTAAGAAACATCTTCATTTGTTGAGGTGTCGTATTTTGCGCTTCATCTAAAACAATATAGGCATCGTGTAAGGTTCTACCACGCATAAAAGCAAGCGGAGCAATCTCTATTGTTCCTTCTTGGATTAATTTTGTGGCGCGTGCAGGATCCATCATTTCATACAAAGCGTCATAGAGGGGCCTGATATAAGGATCGATCTTTTCCGTTAAGCTACCCGGCAGAAAGCCTAAGTTCTCCCCCGCCTCAACAACAGGGCGCGTCAAAACAATACGACCAACCTCTTTACGATTAAGTGCAGCAACCGCCATAGCCATAGCAAGATATGTTTTACCAGTGCCAGCAGGACCAATACCAAACGTAATTGTATGACTGCGTATTTGATCAATATAGTGTTTTTGCGTAGGAGTTTTCGGGCGAATAACGCGCCCTTTATACGTAAGCACAATTTCATCTTTAAGGGGAGCGGATGCAAACGTGCCAGTTTTCAAAAGTGCTAGAGTGCGCTTGATGTAGTCAAGCGTTATAGTCTCCCCTACGCTTGCTTGACGGATAAGATCAGTAAACAAGGTCGTGATCGATTGCACTTCAAGGGCATCCCCTTCAAGCATAACAAGATTTCCACGCAATGTTATACGTGCTTGTGAGGCATCTTCAATAGCATGAAGAAGCTCATCTTGAGAACCCGTAATACGTACCGGGTCAATATCAGGGGGAATGGTAATAATTACTTGTTCTTCGTTCATGATCTAAACATACCAGTTTCATCGTAATCTGTCAGGGTTATAGGGATCAAAGATCCTATTGCAAAGCTTTGTGAGAGCGCTACTTTATAATACGACTCACTCATAGCGCTTCCGTCTTGCTCTACGAGTACATATTCTGTTGAACCAATGCGTTTGTGTGCTTCTTTATCACGCAAGTGTCGTGCAACCTCTCCAAGTATTTTTGCCCGTTTTGTTTTTGTCGATGGGTCAATTTGATCCAAACGCGCTGCAGCGGGAGTACCTTGACGCAATGAGTAAGGAAAAACATGGATCTTGCTAAAGCGTGCATGTTTGCTCATCTCAAGTGTTTGCTCAAAATCTTTTTCGGTCTCTCCCGGAAAACCTACAATAATATCAGTTGTAAGTGCAAGTCCCTCCACTTTTTCATACGCTTTATCACAGAGCGCTGCAAAATACTCAGCACGATAAGGTCGGTTCATTTCTTTTAATACACGCGTTGAGCCGGACTGCAAGGGAATATGAAGATGGCGGCAAAGTCGTCCTTCGGAGTGAGCAAGAAGTTCAAGCGTTTTGTCAGACAACGAGCGTGGCTCAATAGATGACAGACGATAACGCACCGTTGTATCTCGTTGCAACAATTCTTGCAACAAGAACGGAAGCGACCCATCGTTAGTGTGATAAGAACCAAGATCAATACCGGTCAGAACTATTTCTTTAGCACCTTGAGCGATGAGATAATCAACCTCGCGGATTATCTCTGATAAGGGACGCGACCATGCTTTCCCACGTGCAACATGAACAATACAATACGTACAAGCATGATTGCATCCATCCTGTACTTTTACCCCAACACGTGTGGGAAATGCATCTCCCACACGTTCGTAGGTATAGGTCGCATCAATAAGGTCCGCTTTGTCCACAACGACAATGCGGGAATCAAGATTTGCATAAAAATTGGGGTTAATTGATGCTGCACAACCGGTTACTAACACCTGCGCATGGGTATTAGTACGCAAGATGCCGCGAACTGCTTTGCGTGTCTTTTTTTCAGCTTGAGCTGTGACCGTGCAGGTGTTTACTACGATAAGATCAGCTTCTTCAAGAGGAACAAGCTTTAAACCCCGCGCATGATACGATGCGGCAATTGAATCAGATTCAACGCGATTGACTTTACACCCTAAATTGTATACGGCAACTTTATCCATGCAAGACATCCCGTTTGTGCAAAAAATAGTCAAGAGAGGCTTGAACAAGAGTAACTGCAACGATCCCTGCAGTTTCAGTTCTCAAGATGGAAGAACCGAGTGATATACGCCTACAGCACACATCTTGCGCTTCAAGCAAATCCACCTCATCGCCATCGATACCTCCTTCAGGCCCTATCACTATGATAATGCGAGAAAAAGGAAGTTCATCATGCTCATGAATAAGTGATGCCATGGTAAAAAGAATTGTATCTGAAGAGACGGCCTCTTCCCAACAAAGCAAAACTAAATCATCCTGAGATAAAGTCTTGCACCAAGAAGTAAAGTTTTCTGGAATCATTACCTGAGGAATATGAGGTTGGCCAGACTGCATAGCTGCCTCGCGTGCAATAGTTTGCAAGCGCTGAACCTTTTTTGCTGCTTTTGCTTCATCAAGTCGGACAACACTTCTTCTAAATTGCACGGGGACAATAGTTTGAACGCCTAGTTCTGTCGTTTGGCGCACCACCCGATCCATTTTGTCGCCTTTGGCAAGACCTTGTACTAAAACGATAGGGATAGAAGATGCAACAGCAGTAACGTGACGCGTAATTTTTACAACAAGACCATCTGATGTAACTGAAGTAATAGCTAGTTCAAAATAATCACTTGACGCATCTACTACACTGATATGCTCCCCTGGCTCCAAGCGGAGAACGCGTGCGTGTTTAGCATCCTCATTATTAAGTTCAAGGATAAACTCTTCGTCAGAAACATCGGCAATAACTTGATGGTCTAAAAAGAAGTGATGAAGCGACATAGTCCTCTACTTTGTCTGATATGTCTTAATTAAAAGCATCACGAAGTTTTTGTAAGGGGCTACGTCTATCAGAGACTTCTTCCCCCATTTCTTGTGCAAGCTTCTCTAAAATTTCACGTTCGGATTTTGATAAGCGCTCGGGGATACGAACTTCTGTATGTACATACAAATTTCCTCGATCAGCTGAATTATTGTAGCGTGGCATGCCGTAATCCTTTACTTTAATCACTTGCCCATATTGGCATCCTTCTGGAATAGGAATAGTAACCGTTTCATCCTCTAAAATACCATCAATCTCAAGTTCTGCTCCAAGAGAAGCTTGAATCATTGAGATCTGAATAGAGCAATGCAAATCATCACCTTGACGCTCGAAGAACTCATCTTCTTCAATAGATACGGTAATGACAAGATCACCGGCCGAAGCACCACGAATTCCTGCTTCACCATAGCCTGAGATGCGAATCTTTTGCTGATCATGGATACCAGCTGGAATATCAATAGGAATACGTTGTCTATCAGGAATACGCCCTTGTCCATCACATTCAGGACAGGGATTTTCAATAGTTTCTCCCGAGCCACCACATTGTGGGCAGGTCGAAGAGGTTTGCATATCTCCAAGGAAGGTATGCTGGACAGAGGTGACACGGCCAGTTCCGTGGCACTCAGGACAAGTTACCTCTTTTCCATCAGGACCTAATCCCGTTCCATCACAATCAGGACAGGGTGCAAGTCTGTCATAAGCAATTTCTTTATGATAGCCTGTTGCAGCCTGTTGCAAAGTAATACGAATACCGACGCCCATATCACGGCCTTCGCGGCGTTGTCTCGTAGCACGACCACCTCCTGCGCCACCGCCGAAGAAGGTAGAGAATAAATCCCCCATACCAAATCCGCCGCCAAAGAGATCTTCAAGATCTACGTATCCAGCTCCTGTACCGCCTCCGACACTACCAAAACGGTCATACTGTGCCTTTTTGCGTGGGTCAGATAAAACGTCATACGCTTCGTTGAGCTCCTTAAAACGATCTTCTGCATCAGGAGCTTTATTAATGTCAGGATGCAATTCTCGAGCTTTTTTACGAAATGCCTTTTTTATCTCGTCTTCTGTAGCATCTCGTGAAACACCTAAGATAGCGTACAAATCCTGTGCCATAAAGAAAAACTTGCCTTTCTTGAAACGACTACTTTTGCAAAAGCAATACCGAAAAGATACCGCCAAAGTATTATTGATACATCTTGTTAAGTTGTAATGATTATCATGTAGCCTACTCTAGCTTCAATCGATACTATAGATCATTAAGGGCTTTGGAGCGCATTGCGGGCTGTACGTACCGCTTTGATAACCGTGGAATAATCCATACGAGTCGGTCCGATTACCGCAACAATACCTGCTGCATTTCCTCTTCCATAATGCGAGGCGACAACCGAAACACCTTCCATGCCTTGCAAGGATGTTTCTTGCCCAATGCGCACCATAGTTTTGTCATGATCTGAGCCCGGATCAATAAGATGCATGAGAACCGTTTCATCTTCGAGCATCTTAATAAAAGGAATAGCTGCATCAGCCCTATTAAACTCAGGTTTGGTTAAAAGGCTTGATAATCCCAAAGGCTGAATCCTGCTGCCCTCATTTTCTTGTAGGCAGGCAAACACTTCATGAAGCAACAATTCAACAAGTGGATCAGAAAAATACGAAAGGTATTCAGCAGTAATATTGTCTTTTATTTCCAGAAATGTCTTTTCGCAAAAAAGCGTATTAAAGAGTTCTTGAATAGCCAGTAAATCATGAGAAGCAAGACTTTGTCCCACCTCAACCGAACGATTCAACACTTGACCAGTTTCTGTGACAATCACAACCATAACCACATAATCACTCAAGGCAACAAAAGTTATTTGCTTGATAGAGAGAGAAAGCGCACGTGGTGGTAACACGACTGCAAGGCAATCAGTAAGACGAGTAAGTGCTTGAGATGTTTGCGTCATAAGGTCATCAAGCTCTGTTGCGCTTGCCTGCAGCTCATGAATTAACTCAGCGTCACCAGCACCATCATCAGCTAATTCATGTTCTAAAAGATCATCAACAAAAGCACGATATCCCACATTGGTTGGTATACGTCCTGCTGAAGTATGAGGTTGTTCAATGTATCCTTCATTTTCTAGAGCAGAAAGATCATTGCGCACGGTAGCAGAACTTACTCCCAGATGATACTGCCTGGTAAGCGTATTTGACCCTACGGGCAGCGCGTGGGCAACATATTCTTCAATCAAAGCAGCTAATACGCGCTGACGACGATCTGAAAGCATTGCGCTTAAATTCCACCTTCTCGAAAAATCTTTGACAGGATTCTGCCAAAATCATTATAGATATAGCAGGCGATGGATTGCATCTTTTAGAGTTTAGCAGTTGATAGCTTAGAGTGCTAATTATACCCACAAACCCTCCACATATAGCCTTAATGCTTAGAATGGATTTGATCGGGTATTCCACATCCAAGAAGAGCGCCATACACATGATTGCCAAAAAGCCATCCTTTTTCAGTTGGCACTAGACGTGAATCTTTATATGCGACATAACCTTCATTACATAAGTTTAAAATTGTTTCATCAAGGCGATGGGTATAAGGACGCGCTTCATCAATCAACGCTTGTGAAACACCTCTGCTCATACGCATTCCCAACATAAGATCTTCCGCATAGCGTTCAGAGAGATTTAAGACCTCAATAACCTCATCGCCATCCAAACGAACACGACTCGTCTCATCTTGCATCATCGTAATTGCACCTTGACCAAGACCAAGATAGGGCACACCTGTCCAATAGGCAGTATTGTGACGCGATTCAAACCCAGGACGAGCATAACTTGCAACTTCATAACGGTTAAATCCCGCTTGAGTAAGTACCTGTGCTGCATCTTGCATCATATCGACCTGTAAATCTGAATCTGGTTCAGAAAGAACTCCTTGGTCAACCAACATTGATAACGGTGTATTCTCTTCCACAGTTAAAGGATAGATACTAATATGAGTTATCCCTAGTTCAACAGCTTTGGCTAGATCTTTGAGAAACATCTCACGTGTTTGCCCGGGTAAACCACACATTAAGTCAATGCTAATATTCTCAAAACGAATCTGCGCTTGTTTGATAGCCTCAACGGCACGTTGTGCTGTATGAATTCGCCCAATAGAGATGAGAAGATCATCATTAAACGACTGGACACCAAACGAAAGTCGATTAACTCCCAGTGCCCAAAGATCTTTTGCCATGGCCTCCGTAAAACTCTCGGGGTTTGCTTCTAGGGTACATTCAATCTCGGGTGTAAGATGCATACTCAGTGAGAGGGTATAGAGTATGTTAGAGAGATTCTTGTTTCCTAAATAACTCGGAGTTCCACCACCGATATAAACGGTATCTAATGAGCCCAACTCTCCAACTCTACTCGCCTTGCGGATAGCACTAATGAGAGAATCGACATAAGCAGCAATACAGGGATCATCCACGGCAACTGCCCGTGTTGCAAAATCACAATAGAGACAACGCTGGGCACAAAACGGAATATGAATATAGAGAGCACCAAAGGGGTCATACATAAACATTCTTCTTTCTTTTATGCTCCTACATACCTATTACTGTGGTAATTTTGCTTCATGCTCACAAGCCGCCACATCAGCAAAAATAGTGCAAAAATCCTCCAATGTCGTTGCATAATTGATGCGCCCTCGATATCGACTTGCCTCAGAAATTCCTGCTAAATAATGCATTGCATGTTTACGCATACGGACTAAAATCTTAAAATCTTTGTTGCTTAAAAGTGTGGCATGACGACTAGCAAGATCCATCTTTTCTTGAACACTTGGTCTCTCAGGGAGAGGCTCTCCTGCAAAAGCTGCCTTAACTTCAGAAAAAATCCAGGGATTACCACGTGCCGCACGACCAATCATAACAGCATCACACTGGGTATATTCGCGTATCGCTAATGCTTTTTTTGCACTAGAAATATCACCATTTCCTACAACAGGGATATCAAGAACGTCTTTGATTTTTGCAATTACCTCCCAATCAGCCTGACCATGATAAAGCTGGGCTGCATAGCGTCCATGAATAGTAACTGCTGACGCTCCAGCATTTTCAGCCATTTTGGCAAACTCAACTGCCGTTTCGTGGTCCATTTCATATCCACGACGAAACTTAACGGTTAGAGGATGTTCAATAGCTTGCGACACCGTAGCAATAATAGTTGAAGCAAGCGATGGGTCACGCATAAGAGCAGCCCCATCGCCTTTACCAGCTATCTTTTTGGCAGGACAGCCCATATTAATGTCAATGGCATAGAGCTTATCTCCGAGCTCTTGCTCAACCCAGCGCGCTTGATGGGCTAAGGTATCGGGTTCGTGGCCAAACAATTGCACCACAATCGTATCTTCATTAGGTGCCATTTCAAGAAGATGGGTGGTTTTTGCATTGGCATAAGCAAGTCCTTTAGCACTTACCATTTCAGAATAGGTAAGTTCACAACCACACTCAATGCAAAGCTGTCTAAACACGACATCACTTACTCCAGCCATGGGGGCTAACAGTATTTTCTTATCATCAAAAATCATGCTACCGTGCGTTTTTATTCGTCGACTTTTAATATGGCCATAAACGCTTCTTGAGGTACTTCGACATTGCCAATCGATTTCATGCGTTTTTTGCCTTTTTTCTGCTTCTCCAGCAGTTTACGCTTGCGTGAAATATCGCCACCGTAGCATTTTGCAAGAACATCTTTGCGCAATGCACGTACTGTTTGACGCGACAATACGCGCGATCCCACTGCCGCTTGAATAGGAACCTCAAACATCTGACGAGGAATGATCTCTTTAAGCTTTTCAGTCAAAACACGCCCACGATCATAGGCTTTGTCCGTATGCACAATAAACGATAAGGCATCGATGGGTTTACCCGCGAGCAAGATATCAAGTTTGACAAGCTTAGAAGGCTTATATTCATCAAAATCATAATCGAGAGATGCATACCCTTTGGTGCGACTTTTCAGTTGGTCAAAGTAGTCCATGATCAATTCTGAAAGCGGAATTTCCCAAAGCATTTCTACTGTTGAGGTTGAAAGGTAGTTCATAGTGACGAACGTTCCGCGACGTGCCACGGTTAGCTCCATAACCGCGCCTACATAATCAGGCGGAATTAAGATCTTTGCTTTGAGATAGGGCTCTTCAATACGTGCGATTTCCGCTGCATCCGGTAAATCTTGAGGAGAATGAAGTGAGAGCATTTCCCCATTGGTTTTATACACGTGATATTCAACAGAAGGTGCTGTCGCGAGCAAGTCAAGATCAAACTCACGCTCAAGACGCTCTTTGATGACTTCCATATGCAAAAGACCCAAAAAGCCCACACGAAATCCAAAGCCTAAAGCATGAGAAGTTTCTGGTTCATAGATGAGAGCGGGATCATTTAAAGCAAGGCGCTCAAGCGCATCTTTTAGATCTTCATACTGATCTCCATCAATAGGGAAAAGACCCGTGTATACCATAGGTTTGACATCACGGTAGCCACTCAAAGGCTCACTACACGGATTTTGCGCCAACGTGATAGTATCGCCAACTTTAACCTGAGATGGATCTTTAAGACCTGTTACAAGATAGCCGACCTCACCTACTCCGAGTGTCTTTACCGACACTTCTTGTGGACGACGAACGCCGACTTCTTCAACCTGTGTTTTGCAATTTGTTGCCATCATAAGGAGGGTCTGACCTTTAGAAATTGACCCATCGACAACTCGAATTAATGCAACAACACCACGGTACGCGTCAAAATAAGAATCAAAGATAAGGGCACGAAGTGATGCTTGTTCATCCCCTTGTGGAGCAGGAACATTATAGACAATTGATTCCAGTAAATCATGAATTCCTGCACCCGTTTTACCTGAAGCCAAAATGGCATCATCAGCAGGGATAGCAAGACCCTCTTCAATCTCTTCGCGCACGCGCTCAGGTTCTGCAGCAGGAAGATCAATTTTGTTAATGAGAGGAATAATCTCCAAATTGGCATTCATCGCCATCATGGCATTAGCAACCGTCTGTGCTTCAACGCCTTGTGTCGCATCCACAACAAGTACCGCGCCTTCACAAGCTGCAAGCGAACGTGATACTTCATAGGTAAAGTCAACATGACCTGGTGTATCAATCAAATTAAAGTGATAGAGCTCACCATCATCAGCACGATAATCAACACGTACCGCTTGACTTTTAATAGTAATGCCGCGTTCACGCTCAATGTCCATTGAATCAAGCAATTGCTCTTTCATATCACGCTCAGAAACCGTTTCGGTCATCTCAAGAATGCGATCTGAAAGCGTTGATTTACCATGATCAATATGAGCAATAATAGAAAAATTTCGTATCTTTGAAGGATCAATAGTCATATACGTGATGCCTTTAGTCCGGAGGTTTACTATCCCTATACAAGATATTGGTATAGCTTGAGTAAGGTTGTAATCTTATGTGAGAAGGAATTCTACCTTATTTAGTCATTACACACCCAAAACGATCACATTTTTTCGTGTTGTACGTGTTTGATTGGTAGGTTTGTGTTACTATTTTTAAGCTTTCGTCTACATTTATACAGTCATTTATATGGAGGATTCAAGAAGTGGCGAACATTAAATCTCAAAAAAAGCGCATCATCACTAATGAAAAAGCACGTCTTCGCAATCGTGCCGTTCGTTCTGAACTCAAAACTGCTACTCGTGAAGTACGCGAGGCTGTTGAGGCTAACAACGGTGCTGAAGCATATGCAGCAGCTCAAAAGGCATGCCGCTTATTAGACCGTGCTGTAACCAAAGGTGTTATTCACAAGCGTCAAGCTGCAAATCGCAAATCTGGCATTATGCACTTGGTAAACACTATTGTTACCCCAGAAGATATTGCCGCTTATGAGCCAAAAGAGAAAAAAGCTCCTAAGAAGGGTGATAACAAGAAGGCTGCTGCTAAGGCTGCTCGCAAAGAAGCTATGGCTGCTGCATCTGCTGCTAAGGCCGAGCGTCGCAAAGAGACCGAGAAACTTCAGGCTGCTGCCGCAAAGCGCAAGGCTGAAGAAGAAGCTGCTGCTGCCGCTGAAGCTGCTGAGGCAGAAGAAGCAGAAGAAGCTGCTGAGTAGTGCTTCTTATTAATTCTGTTTGGGATCTCCACAGATAAAAAGGGATCCATCCGCATATCTTAAAAAGCCGCTTAATTAAGCGGCTTTTTTCATGGTCTGAATTAACCAATCAAGAAATGCTTTACGAGGATCGCTTCCTGTTTTCATAGTCTGCTCAGCATCACGGGCAGTAATAAGTGCCACAACTAAATCATGTGAAGTATACATACGTGCCCACGCCTGATGATTTTTGACTCGCCAATCAGGAAGCTTTAGCTCTTTTGCTAAACCATGCGCTTCTCCTCGACGAGCAAGTGCTTTAGCAGCAATCAATTCTCTTATTCTTGATACACACATCCCAAGAAGAGCAAACGGCGATGTAGATTCCATAGTGGGTAGCAAAGACACACAACGTGCTAAATTGCGTGAAGCAAAAGCGTCAACAAATTCCCACGGCTTTGTTTCAGTTGTTCGCGCAACCAGTGCCAGCACTTCACCTTCATTAACAGGATCAGTACCTCTGTGCGCAAGTCCAATTTTTTGTAACTCAGAGTCAAGAGCAACGGTATTAGTACCAACAAGATCAATAAGTGTCGCCACTGCTCCAGGCGTAATGGTATATCCATGATTGATCGCAGAGTCACGCAGTGCGTCAGCTAAACGCTTTCTATTCATAGGAGCGCAATCAATAACAGCTTGTTTTCCCTGTTTTTCAACGGCTTTATAAAGTCGCGTTCCTTTAGGAAGCTTATTAGCAACAAGTACTAAAACACTTGTTGTTGCAGGAGATTCAAGGTACGTTATTATTTCTTCTGAATCTTGTTTACGGAGCTTTTCAGCATCACTTACCTCAACCAAACGGACCTCGCTTGTAAAAGGCAGCGTGTTACAAGCAGCAACAATTTCACTTCCCCGTGCTTCATGTCCGTAAAACTTATCTGAGTTAAGATCAAGGTCTCCCATTGATTCAAGACGCCGATGCAACAACTCAAGTGCACGATTACGCTTTAGTTCATCTTCTCCTACAATCAAGTAGGCAGACAAAAGTGGTTGTTTTGTTTGAGTAGCCATAGTTTTTATCTTACTGGTTATGAACGATCACCAACACGATCAACACGGGAGTGTCTATAAATTATCGCTGAAACCACGCTTAGCGCTGTGTATCAAGAGTTAAAGCATCTTTTGAGAACTCCACCATCACATCGCCTTGCTCGTCTGTTCGTCCAATGACAACACCATGCTTTTCAAGTAGAGACACTGTTGTGCGATGAGGATGACCATAGCGATTGTTTTCTCCCACGCTAATTAGAGCTATCTTGGGATTGAGCTTTGATAAAGTTTCTTCACTTAATGCTGCTTTTGAACCATGGTGAGCCACTTTTAGAACATCACTTGTAAGAGAAGGATTTAAAGCAAGAATATCATCGATAACCTCATTTTCAGCATCTCCCGTTAAGAGGCTTGTCCACTCTACTACCCCATCGCCATCTGCATCATAGGTTACAAAAAGACATATACTATCGGCATTGCCTCCTGAATCTGAAAAAGTCTGAGGACTTACCACCATAAGAGCAAACTCGTCAAAATGTATAGTGTCTCCAACAGACACATAGGTAATTGCAGACACTGCTTGCTCGGCATCGTTTAGAAGTTTTATCGATGAGTCATCCTTTACCTGTGGGAGATCCTTTGCCAATACAACCGTATCAATAGTAACCATATCTGCTAACTCGGCAAGACACCCACAATGATCATCGTCCGCATGAGTAATCACAACTGCATCAAAATGAGTCAGATTATTACGCGCAAGAGCTTTCTTGAGTCGCGTTGATTGATTCCCTGTATCGATAAGTATTTGATGGTAGGCGCTTCTAATAACGATTGCATCGCCTTGTCCCACATCAAGCATAAGAATGCCAGGAGCTGGCTTGTAGATAATTGCCTGAGTAGCAAAAACAACAGCAAGCACAACTACGAGCACCGCAATTAACTTTGTTAATACCGCTGGCTTTGGCCAAAGCACCCACAAGAAAGCACAGACAAGAAAAACCACAATGCCAACAACTAGCGCATCCCCATCACAAGGAATGCACGAGTAAGGAATCAGGTGAATCATACGCACAATAGCGGCAAACGCTTCCGCAAGAGCACTCATACAAAGGCCTATGAGAAATGCTGTACCGGGTATCCATGAAAGGAGCACCCCTACAACTCCTAAGCTGCAGATAAGAGTAAGGACAGGAGTGGCGATAATGTTACTCAAAGGCGCAATAAGCGGAAATTGAGCGAACGTTGTTATGCTTATGGGAATAGTGAGAAGCGTTGCTGCAAGCGTCATCGATAAAGGATCAATAAGAGCACCAGATAGACTACGATGAAGCAATCGAGTAGCCAGAAAGGTTAACCATGGCTTTAAAAGCGGAACAAAAAGGAGAATGCCTAAAGTTGCTAAACAAGAAAGAGCAAAAGAAAGCGAGGTTGCACAGGTGGGATCGCTTGCAATAAAAATCATAATTGCAACACCGAGTGCTGATAATGCCGAAGATCTCCTGCGAGCAAACAGCGCTAATAAACCAAGAATTGCCATGACTACAGCACGTAAACAAGAAAGTGGTAATCCAACTAATATTAAATAAACTAAAAGTGCACTAATCTGAATACCTATTTTAAAAACTTGTGGTAGCGCTAGTTTGCGCAAAATAAAAGCGATACAAGCACTTACAATAACAAGATGAGCACCTGAGACAGCAACTAAATGCGCTAATCCCGTTTTTTGCATTAGCTCATACACATCACTGGTAAGCAATGCTGATCTGTCACCAAACATAATAGCTTGAATCAAGAGCGCACCGTCAGGGAGCGCTCTTTGTACTTCTTGAGGAACGAACATTTCTAAAAAATGCGCTCTCAAATCTCCCAGCGCTGATAAAGGAGAGTTATTTTCAACAAGCTCATATGAATCAATTGTGGCGACAAATGCAGCCCCTTTCGTATTACAAAGCTGCATGCTTGTTTCAGAAGGCAAACGTAAGTCAGCATGCGCTTTGATTGTTGAACCAAAAGCTAGAGATGCATCTTCAGGAACAAAAAGACGTACGGTCACTTGTCTGCCCGTTTGTAATGCTGTTTGAGCAAGCACGGTATGAGAATACTCAGTATGACGCACATCTTCAGTAAGATAAAACGTGAATACACCTGATAAAGATGATGCTTGCGTTTCACGATCTGTTATGAGTGTTAGCGCAAAAGAAAAAACACAAACAACACTCAAAACAATAATTAAAAGGTAAATCGCCCAACCTTTCTTACCTACTAAGCAAGCAAATATGCCTCCAAGCGCAAGCACAAAAAATCCAAGGGCTCCAATTGTAAGCGCTTCACGCGACAGACTAAAAGCAAATGGCAAACATAGTACAATACCAAGCCAAAATAAGAGACCCGAAACAAGGAGAAGCGGTAATCCAGGTCGTTCAATCTTTCGTGTTACATGAAGTGATTTCATGATCTAGTACCACTAACTACTACACCGTAATATAGTCTTTCAAGGATTCGTATTTTTTGTCTCCAATGCCACTAACACGTTTTAGATCCTCTTTTGATTTAAATGCGCCTTTTTGTTCGCGATCAGCTATGATCTTCTCTGCAGTTGCCTCTCCTACTCCTTTTAACGTTGTCAGTTCTTCGACCGTAGCCGTATTGATATTTACTAATGATTGCGTGTTTGATTTTGACGATGAGGCAGCACTACTCGATTCCTTTGATCCGCTAGTAGCGCTTTGCTGTTCCTCTTTCGTTAAAACAGTAATGTGACTTCCGTCTTCAATTATCTGCGCTAAATTTACGCTATTTTCAGCAGCCTCTTTGGTCATACCACCAGCAGCTTGTATTGCATCATAGATACGCGCTCCTGACTCTATTTCATATAAGCCTGGGTTACACACGGCACCGCTTACATGCACATATATCATAGTTGGAGTTTGCGCCTCAGATACCGATGCCTCATCGCCCGTTTCACTTCCTGCAACATTATTCATCTGTTCTTCAGGCGATGGGGTTTGTGCTTGCCCAAACGTAATGTGTGATCCTGAAAAACTTTGCCACAATGCTTGTCCAGTAAGAACTAACACAATACAAAGAATTAGACCCACTCCTACTACATAAAGCGGGTTTATAGAATCAAGCTGTAGCTTTTCTTTTAAAGACGAAATCGAAAAATGGTGCGACATAACAAAACCTCCCTAGTAATACTCTACCGAGGAGGTCTCACCAAAATTTTAAGAGAATCTAATCTTGTTCTTATATCTTCTTAGACCATATGCCGATGATATGTTTAGCTAAGTATTGCCGTTTTACTATTCAGAACCTTGTTTTAACAAGGGCTTATAAGAAGGACAGCGATATGTTTTGTATTCAATATGCTCCATCACCTCTTCAACCCATTGCTCTAAAGGAAACTCCGCCTCCGCTTCTTCTACATCACGCAAGCGAGCATGTGTTTCAGGTTTTCGCGGCATAAATAAAGTACAGCAATCAGGAGCATCCTGTGAAGAAATATCAAAGGTACCAAGCTTTTGAGCGTCTGCGATAATCTCAACTTTATCAGAGCCAATAAGGGGACGTAATACCGGCATAGAAACAGAAGCGTTCGTTGCTACAATGTTTTCAATCGTTTGAGAGGCAACTTGTCCAAGACTCTCCCCCGTTACAAGTGCTTTTGCGCCCTCGCGTTCAGCCACTGCTTGTGCTATACGATACATGAAACGACGATATAAAATAATACGAAGACTTGGTGGTGCACTCAATGCTATTTCACGCTGGTATTCCCCAATAGGAGCAATATAGACTTTTGCAATAGTACCCGTTTTTTCTAACACATGAGCAATATCATCAACAAGATATTCAGAAGTATCAACGGTTTCGGGTCGACCAGAAAAATGAACACCAATCGCAACGGCACCACGGCGAGCAATACGCCAGAGAGCTACCGGAGAATCTATGCCAGAAGACAAAAGAGAAACAACTTTACCCGATGTTCCGACAGGAAGACCACCAACACCCTGAATTGATCTCGCATAGATGTAGCAGTAGTTTTCGATCATCTCAACGCGTACTTCGACATCAGGATTTTTCATTTTGACGCCATGGTCAGGAAAAGCACGACATAATGTTGCACCAACAAGTTGATTGAGCTGCATTGAGTCAATCTCAAAGTCGGTGTGATTTCTTCGCGCTGAAACCTTGAAGGTCGCAAAAGGCTCTGCATCGCGCAATGCCAATACAGCAGTCTCGTATACAACCTCCATATCCTGCTCACAGCGATAACCACATGAGACGCGCGCAATACCCGGCACACCAGCAATACGATCCGCTATTTCGCAAGCAGTTTCATAATCAGCTTCTTGGTCGATAAAAATACAAATTCGCCCAGAAATACGATGGATGCCTCTAATAGGGCATCCATGTAAAAGCGAATCAAGATTACCTACCAAGCGCTGCTCAAATTTTTTACGATTGTGACCTTTAAGACCAATTTCATGATAATGAACGAGGCAAACACGCTGAAGAGGCATCAATATTCTTTCTCCTGCCATGCGTAATATCTAGTACGCATGTTTTCTTGCTATTTTGACTGAGGTTCGAAATCCAATGAAGCGGGATCATATGAAACATCACCATCAGCAATCTCATCAAATGCTAAACTTAAAGGACGGCGATTAGCGGCACGTGCAATATCAACTGCTGTTTGTAATTGAATAGCACGATTTCTCTGACCACGCATCATTTCATTAATATCTTGTGCACGTTTTGATGCAACAGCACACAACAAGAAGCGATCATTGTCAGTTCTTTCAAGTAATACATCAATCTTTGGTTCAATAAGACTCATCTATGCTCCTCTATTCAGATTCAGCAAATGAATTAATTAAGCCTACAAGCTGTTCAGTTGCTTTGATGACATTATCATTCACGAGCGTATAATCATACTCCTTTTTAAGAGAAAGCTCTAGTTTAGCATTCCTTAAACGAGTAGAAATCTCTTGTTCGGTCTCAGTTCCTCTGCCACGTAACCGCTTTTCCAGTTCATCAAGCGAAGGAGGCTCGATAAAAATAAGATGCGCCTCGGGCATTTTCTCTTTAACTTGAAGTGCGCCCTGAACATCAATCTCTAGAATGACCTGTTTGCCTTGATCCATTGCTTCTTCAACACGAGACTGTAATGTTCCGTAATAGTGATCATGAACACAAGCCCATTCTAAGAAACCATCATGTGCAATAATGTCTTCAAATTCGTCTTTTGAGAGAAAAAAATAGTGAACACCTTCTAGTTCACCATCACGCGGCGCACGAGTTGTAGCAGAAACGCTTACCCATGCATCATTTATACTATGTAACAAACGAGCCACCAGGGTTCCTTTACCTGCCCCTGATGGCCCAGAAATAATCGAAAGTGTACCGTTTCGCACTATGCGCTACCTAATCGTTCTAAAAGTGCAGCAACTTGTCGTGCACCTAAACCTTTAAGCCTGCGAGATTCTGCAATCTTGAGTTCTTTCATAACTTTCTCAACCTTAGATTTACCATATCCAGGAAGAGTCTCAATTAGTGCAGATACTCTCATTCTTCCTACCACAGGATCGTCCTTCATATCAAGGACCTCAGCTAACGTCATCTTCCCTTCTTTAAGCGCCTCTCGCACCTCAGCTCTTTTAGCTCGAGCGGCCTTTGCTTTCTCCAGTGCAGCTTGACGCTCTTCTGGAGTCAATTCAGGAACACCCATTAGTTTCTCCTTTACTTGGTTAAAAGGGATAAAAACCCATTAATTTTTGGTTTATATTAACCAAGCGGAAAAATGTTTTCTATGAAGCTATAATACGCCAAAAAAATGATGTATTAGTTTAAAAAATAAGATTCATCTGCATATATCGTTTTTGCCTATATGTGTATTTTTAGCATATCACAAATTTTTTGTTATTTTATTCAATGGGTATTTGAAAAACGCACATTTAGTCATGCAATAACGCATAGAGCGGGGCATTTATCAAGTCAAGAGAAATTTTGGATTGCAGGCACATTACACCAATTACTTCACATTCATACGATTCTGCCAAAGAAATTAATGCCTTGATTTTTTCTGCATCTTCAAGCACTGAAACAGCAATTAAAACTTTGGTTTTTTTACGAAGAGCAAAACCATGGTTTAAAACATAGGAATCATTTTCTTTATCAGCATAATAGAATCGCGCCCATGCAGCAGTAGCGCTCGCAAAAGCATACAGTTGATCATATTCATCACTCAAAATTGCTTCAGGGCGAACATTACGCGGCAATAAGTGAAGATTATCTACCACAATGGAATTCGTAATAATGGGATCTTCTAGTAATCGATCAATCTCAACACTAAGCTCACTATCAGATTTAGCGACATTTTGCTCTAGAGCACCGCATTGCTCAAGCGTTTCTTTTAGCTCAGATAACTCCATACTTATAATCCTTTCACAATTTCATCGAATGCACGAACAGGAACATCTGCCTCAGTTATAGGTCGCCCAATAACAAGATGAGATGCGCCGGCATCAAAAGCTTTTCGTGGCGTTGCCACACGCGTTTGATCCCCAAGCGCTGCACCCAATGGCCGAACTCCCGGCGTCACAATAGCAGCATTATCTCCTAATAGAGAACGAAGACCTTGCGCTTCCTGAGGAGAAGCAACCACTCCGTCTAATCCAGCTTTTTGCGCAAGAAGAGCAAGTGCTTCAACTTGCTCTTTCATAGGACGATTTACGCCAATAGAAGTAAGATCTTCTTGAGACATTGAAGTCAATACGGTGATACCCAAAGTTATGGGATTAGTTTCGAGTTGCAATTCAGAGATGCCTTCAAGAGCAGCCTTCATCATATCAAGACCACCGCAGCTATGCATGGTAATCATATCTGCTCCCGACAAAGCTACTGACTGAGCAGCTCCTTTTACTTGATGAGGAATGTCATGGAGTTTTAAGTCAACAAAAATCTTAAATCCCATATCTTTAAGATTGGCAACCATGGTAGGTCCAGCTTGATAAAAAAGAGTCATGCCTATTTTTAGCCAGGTTGCTCTTCCTACCAATTGTTCAGCAAGCTCACGCGCACGACGCTCATCACAATCAAGAGCAACAATAATACGTTCAGACTCAGGAATAGAAGCATAATCTAACATTCTAGAGCTCCAATCAATTCAGTGATATCGCGTATTCCTTGCGATTCGCAATAATCACTCATTTCATTAATTACTTTAAGAGAAACTGTTGGATCAACAAAATTTGCTGCACCAACCGCGACTGCTGTTGCTCCTGCTAACATAAACTCAATAGCATCAAGTCCGTTACTAATGCCACCCATTCCTAAAATAGGAATAGAGACTGCTTGAGAGCATTGCCACACACAACGTAGAGCTACCGGTTTTATAGCAGGTCCTGACAGTCCACCGACAACACGGGCAAGAAGTGGTTTTCGCGTATAAGGATTGATAGCCATGCCTAAAACGGTATTAATAAGCGATAATCCATCTGCACCCGCTGCTTCTGCCGCACGTGCAATTTCTGCAATATCAGTGACATTGGGAGTCAATTTAACAAGCATAGGCTTATCACTGCGAATACGACAAGCTGACACAACTTCTTCGACCATTGCAGGATCAGTGCCAAAGGTAAGTCCGCCTTGATCGACATTGGGACAAGAGATATTAAGTTCATATGCACCTGGTACAGACGATTTTTCAAGCGCATCAATGACTGCACAATACTCAGCAATTGAATGACCAGAAACATTAACAATCACCGGTACTTGTTGTTCTGCCAACCAAGGAAGATCTTTTGCCATAAATGCTTTTACACCAGGATTTTGCAATCCGATAGAATTAAGCATTCCAGAAGCAGTTTCAGCAATACGAGGCGAAGGATTTCCTTCCCACCCAAATTCAGAGACTCCCTTAGTAGTGATGGCGCCAAGTTGATCAATATCAAAAAAATCTGAGTATTCGCGTCCTGAAGCAAAAGTACCAGACGCTACCGTTACTGGATTTTTCATAGATAATCCAGCCAAATTTACTGCCAAAGAAACGCTCATTACCACATCACCTCACTTGCATCAAAAATAGGCCCATCAATACATGCTCTTCGTTTACCTGATGTAGTGTCAACGACACAAGATAAACATGCTCCAACGCCACATGCCATACGACGCTCTAAAGAAACATAGGTTGGAATACCCTTAGCAAAGGTTAGGGTTGAAATCCCCTTCATCATAGGCTCTGGCCCACAGCAAGCAACATAATCATATATGTTCTTTTCTAAAAGCTCTTGAACTGCTTGCGTGGTAAAACCAGCAATACCATATGACCCATCGTCAGTAGTACAGAGAGGTTCATCGGTTAAAAGATTGGTGTAATGAGGAAGACAAACGAGTCCTTTTTTATCCTTGGCACCTAAGACAAGATCAAAAGAACAATCTTTTTGGGTGAGAAACTCTGCGAGCATATACAGCGGTGCAGCTCCAACGCCACCGCCAACCAAAAGTGCGCGATTAGGTAGCATATCAAATGTCTCTATCCAGCTTTTGCCGATAGGGCCTAAAAGGTTTACTACTCCCCCTTTGGGAAGCACGCGCATAAAGTTTGATACTGTCCCAACTGCTTGATACAAAATAGTCAGTAATCCATCTTGCACATCCACCTTCATCACCGAAAAAGGTCGACGCAGTATATGAGCTTCAAGACCAGGAACTGCAAGATGGATAAATTGACCCGGTTGTATACAATGAGCAATATCGGGAGATTTAACATATAACAAAGCAAGCGTGTCGGTAAGAAGTTCGTTGTCAACAACAATGCCGCTTCGTTCCAAGACACACTCACGTGAAGCATCTCTACACATTACAATCACTCTCTACTAAAGAGCTGTTAATTACTAACTCTTTAGTTTAGCGTATAAGTGTTATTCATATTGCTCCAAATCTTGTAATGCAATAACAGGCAGTTCAGATTCACGAATTGTTTCAATAGCAGACACAAATGCCTGTGCTCCAGCAAGAGTAGTGACATAACAAAGATTCTGTCGCACTGCCATTGTACGAAGATGATAGCCATCAGAGCGAGTCTCTTGTCCGAAAGGCGTATTGATCATAAGATCAATATCCCCATTCATGATCATCGTGCCAATATTGGGGGCTTCTTCACCCATACGACGCACGGTAGTAGTAGGAATATTGGCCGCTTCAAGCGCTTGTGCAGTACCCTTAGTGGCAACGATAGTAAACCCGAGGCGATGCAAATCACGCACCAAAGGAACAATAGCGCGCTTATCACGATCACAGACTGATACAAAACAGGTGCCAGAAGTAGGTAGTTCCATGGATGCAGCAAATTGCGTTTTTGCATATGCTGAAGGGAAATTATGAGCAATACCCATAACCTCACCAGTTGATTTCATCTCGGGACCCAATACAACACTTGCACCAGGAAAACGCCCAAAAGGCATTACGGCTTCTTTAACACAATAATGTTGTTGACGACGCTCATCGCTAGGAAGATTAAATTCAGCAATACACTGTCCTGCCATTATGCGTGCAGCAAGCTTTGCTAAAGGCACACCGGTTGCCTTTGACACAAACGGCACCGTACGACTTGCGCGCGGATTTGCCTCGATGACATAGATAACTGCATCTTTGATTGCAAATTGAATATTGATCAAACCTACAACACCTAAACGCAAAGCCAGTTCACGCGTAATAGTACGCAAGCGCGCCATTTGTGATTCTGAAAGCGTAAAGGGTGGAATACAACAAGCTGAATCTCCTGAATGAACACCTGCTTCTTCAATATGCTCAAGGATTCCGCCAACATATACTGACTCCCCATCGCATAAAGCATCCACATCACACTCGATAGCTCCTTCTAAGAAACGATCAAGATATACTGGATGATCAGGTGTAATACGTGCAGCCTCAGTCATATAGCGCTCAAGATAGCGAGCATCATAGGCAATAACCATACCGCGTCCACCTAACACATAGGAAGGGCGAACGAGTAGCGGAAAACCAATCCTGTCAGCAACTTGGCATGCTTCTTCAAACGAAGACGCCATACCGGCTGCAGGATAGGTAATATGAAGTTCATCTAAGATAGCAGCAAAACGATCGCGGTCTTCCGCCAGATCAATTGCTTCAGGTTTTGTGCCCATAATGTGCACACCTACTTGCTCAAGCG
Organism: uncultured Eggerthella sp.; assembly: GCA_900542265.1. Lineage (GTDB taxonomy): Bacteria > Actinomycetota > Coriobacteriia > Coriobacteriales > Eggerthellaceae > Anaerotardibacter. The sequence continues at coordinate 62,028 of UQML01000003.1, forward strand.
GACGTGCCAGCTTTAAAGGCGTTTGACCACCCAAGGTAACGACCACTCCATCAGGTGATTCCACATCAACAATATCCATGACGTCTTCATAGGTTAAAGGTTCGAAATAGAGTTTATCTGAGGTGTCGTAATCAGTAGAAACGGTCTCCGGATTGCAGTTGACCATGATGGTTTCAAATCCCATATCATGAAGCGCATAACTTGCATGAACACAGCAGTAATCAAACTCGATTCCTTGTCCAATGCGGTTTGGACCAGCTCCTAAGATCATAGCCTTTTTCTTAGACGATGGGACAACCTCAGAAGCACCTTTATCATAGGTTTTATAATGATACTCAGTGAGAGATTCAAATTCTGCAGCACAAGTATCAACGGTTTTAAATACGGGAATTACCCCGAGTGCTTTGCGATAAGCACGTACTTCTTTTTCACTAGAGCGCGTAAGATAGGCAATCTGAATGTCGGATAAACCATATTGCTTAGCCACCCACATATCTTCTACGCTCATCGAATCAAGCGTGCGACCTCGAAGCGCTTCTTGAACACCAACAATATCAGCAATGCGAGATAAAAACCAAGGATCAATTTTTGATGCCGCATAAACCTCTTCCACACTCCAGCCACGACGAAGAGCTTCGGCAATAAAAAAGATACGATCTTCTGTAGGAAGTGATACATATTCATCAAAAGAAATAGTGTCGAATTTATCTTTTCCATCAGCGCCCAAACCAGCACGGCCGTTTTCAAGCGAGCGCATTGCTTTACCAAGCGCCTCTTCAAAGGTACGCCCGATCGCCATAATCTCACCAACTGCCTTCATGCGAGTTGATAACGTTGTATCAGTACCCTTGAACTTCTCGAAGGCAAAACGCGGAACCTTTACAACACAATAGTCGATGGTTGGTTCAAAACAAGCAGGCGTTTTTTTAGTAATGTCATTAGTAATTTCGTCAAGCGTATAACCAACTGCAAGCTTTGCAGCCGCTTTAGCAATTGGAAATCCCGTTGCTTTAGACGCAAGAGCTGATGAACGAGAAACACGTGGATTCATCTCAATAACAATTAAGCGGCCATCCTTGGGATTCAAAGCAAATTGCACGTTCGAACCGCCCGTTTCCACTCCAATCTTTTCAAGGATGGCGAGGCTTGCCACGCGCATACGCTGGTATTCAATATCGGACAGCGTTTGTGCAGGAGCAACAGTAATAGAGTCGCCAGTATGAACACCCATAGGATCAAGATTTTCAATAGAGCAGATGATAATGCCATTGCCCGCTTTATCGCGCATGACTTCCATCTCATACTCTTTCCAGCCTTCAATAGATTCTTCAACAAGAACCTCTGAAACAGGTGATAGCTCAATACCTTGAGAAACAATAGTGACAAGTTCTTCTTCATTATGAGCAATACCGCCACCTGCTCCTCCTAAGGTAAACGAAGGACGAATAACAAGCGGATAACCAAGTTTATCAGCCAAAGAGAGTGCATCATCAACCGTATAGGCATAGCCTGATTTTGCTACTTCAAGACCGAGATCAGCCATAGCTTCATTAAACTGCTTGCGATCTTCTCCTCGCTCAATAGCGGCAAGATCACAGCCAATCATTTCAACGCCATATTTTTCCAAAACGCCTTTTTTGGCTAGATCAACAGCAGTATTAAGACCTGTTTGTCCGCCCAACGTTGGCAATAAAGCATCAGGATGCTCTTTGGCAATAACTTTTTCAACAAACTCAGCAGTTATTGGTTCAACGTAGGTTCTTTCGGCAAGCTGCGGATCAGTCATAATCGTAGCAGGATTGGAGTTTACTAAAATGACTTCGTACCCGTCTTCTTTTAAAACCTTGCATGCTTGCGCGCCAGAATAGTCAAATTCGCACGCTTGGCCAATAACAATCGGTCCAGAACCTATAACTAAGATTCGATGAATATCTTCACGCTTAGGCACGAGTTTCCTCCTGTGAATCAAATACCCAACCAGCTAATCGATCGGTTGCTATATCAATATCGAGATAGTCGTCGCGCCCATCCATCAGACGCGTGAAAGCGCTAAACAGATAATGAGCATCCGTTGGTCCCGGTGCGGCTTCAGGGTGATATTGCACCGAGAATACTGGTTGATCAAGAAATGCTATTCCCTCAGCTGTACCGTCATTCAAATTAACATGGGTAAGCTGAATGCGACCATAGCGTTCATTTTGCACAACTGGTGCAATATGATGCTCTACCCAATAACGAAGATCTTGGCGATGGGTTGTCTCTCCTCCTGACAATTCAGGAATAAGAGGGCCTAGTGAATCAAACACAAGACCGAAACCATGATTTTGAGCAGTGATTTCAACACGACGCGTAAGGAGATTCATGACAGGCTGATTGCCGCCGCGGTGACCAAATTTTAGCTTTTCCATCGTGGCGCCACTTGCAAGAGAAATCATTTGATGCCCCAAGCAAATTCCAAAGAGTGGAACCTTGCCAATCAAATCTTCAACCGCATGATAGGTGGCCTCAACCGCATCTGGATCTCCCGGACCATTCGACAAAAAAACACCATCAGGATTAAGTGCGAGTACCTCATCAGCTGAAGTATCCCAAGGCACAACGGTAAGTTCACAGCCCACGCGCAACAAACCTTGCAGAATAGCTTCTTTTACACCACAATCATATGCAACAACACGATAGTGAATTGGCTGTGGCTCAGTAAGAGCAAATGATTGTGATTTGGGAAGCTTCGTGTAGGGATGGACTTCTTTCCCCGAAACCGTTTCAACAAAATTAGCACCCACTAGTTCAGGGGACTTACGCACTTTGTCAAGCAACGACACTTCATCCAAATCAGTTGTTGAAATAACTGCACGCATCGCTCCTTTGTCTCTAATGTGCGTAGTAAGGGCACGCGTATCAATTCCTGAAAGAGCAACAACACCTTGCTGCTCTAAGTATTCAGGTAACGTTTGAATACTACGCCAATTAGAGGGTGTATAGCACATATCATGAACCACTAGTCCCCGAAGTGCTGGTTTACATGATTGTGTATCATCAGTATTAACACCATAGTTGCCAATTTGAGGATAGGTCATAACAACAATCTGACCCGCATAAGACGGGTCAGAAATAACTTCAAGATATCCTTCTAGGGAAGTATTGAAACAAACTTCGCCAAACACTTCACCTAAAGCGCCGCAGGCTTCGCCCGTAAAAACGCTTCCATCCTCAAGCACCAACTTTGCTTCAGGTCTTATTCCACGTGAAGTATTAGCAAGAAGTGAACTGCTAGTCAATGACAAGACCTTCTTTCATGGTAAGTACGCCATCACGAATAACATCAGTCGCTCGGCCAGTAAGCGTTGCGCCCAAAAAGCCAGAATTTTTTGCCTTAGAAAGCATATCGTCTGCAGTAACCGTCCAGGTTTCCTCTGGGTTAAATATCGTAATACTTGCAGGAGAGTCTTTTGCAAGCACTACGGGAGCTAAACGTAAAATGGAACGAGGATTGACTGCCATCAATTCAACCATGCGGTTATAGTCAATAAATCCTGGAGACACCATATGAGTCAAAATAACCCCCAAAGAAGTCTCAATGCCAGTCATGCCAAAAGGAGCAAGCTCAAATTCTCTATCTTTTTCGTGTGCTGCATGAGGAGCATGATCAGTCACAATGCAATCAATCACTCCATCTTGCACTGCTTGAATGAGAGCTTGAGTATCCTCTTTGCTGCGCAAAGGTGGATTCATTTTTAAATTAGTATCATACGTATCAATAAGATCTTGATCAGTAAGTACCAAATGATGCGGTGTTACTTCTGCGGTAACAGCGATACCGCGTGCTTTTCCTTCTTTGACAAGTTCTGCGCCACGTGCCGTTGTTAAATGCTGGATATGAATGGGACACCCAGTAAGTTCAGATAAAGCAATATCGCGCTGAATCTGCAACTCCTCTCCTGCACCCGGCCAACCAGCAAGTCCAAGTTTAGTAGAGACAGGTCCTTCATTTACTTGGCCAGGTCCTACCAGTGATTCATCTTGACAGTGACTCATAACCACTTTGTCGAACATCTTGGCGTAATCCATCACACGACGCATCATTCCCGAGTCTTGGACACCACGCCCATCATCGGTAAAAGCAACGGCACCATGAGCAACCATATCTCCCATCTCCGAAAGAGATTCGCCCTTAAGTCCTTTAGTGCAAGCGCCAGAAGGATGAACATTGCAATACCCCGCACGCTGCGCCGTATTTTTTACGTAGTCAATCAGTGCTCCCGTATCAGTAACAGGATTAGTATTGGGCATTGAACAAATATCAGTAAAACCACCATGTGCTGCTGCACGTGTTCCCGTTTCAATAGTCTCTTTATACTCAAAACCAGGATCACGCAGATGTACATGAATATCCACAAGCCCAGGAACAGCAATATGTCCCGTGCGGTCAAGCACCAGCGCATCTTCGCATTCAAGTTGTGGGGCTATATCATAGATTGTTCCATCGACAATAAGAATGTCACATATTTCATCTCGACCAACCTGTGGGTCAATCGCGCGCACATTTTTAATAAGAAGTTTCAACATTACCGCCACCTAACATGAGGTAAATCAACGCCATACGAATACAAACACCCGCAAAAACTTGGTCAAGAATAACCGAATGGCTTGAGTCCGCCATATAGCTATCAAGCTCAACACCACGATTAATTGGTCCAGGATGACAAATAATAGCATCCTCTTTCATGAGATGTTCACGCTCTTTAGTTAAACCATACAAGGAATTGTATTCACGCAAACTCGGAAATGGAGCGTCCTCAAGACGCTCCATTTGAATACGCAACATATAGACCACATCAAGCTGTGGAAGAATTTCTTCAAAATTGTGATAGACCCCATCAGCGCCTAATGCTTTAGGATCTGCTGGTAAAAGAGTACCTGGAGCGATGAGATAAACGACTGCACCCATTTTTTTGAGAGCAGCAGTTAGCGAACCTGCAACACGCGAATGTGCAATATCACCTACAATACCAATCTGCAAGCCTTCAAATGATCCTTTTGCTTTCCAGATAGCATACAGATCAAGAAGAGCTTGTGTTGGATGCTGGTGTTTCCCATCACCGGCATCAATGACACAGGCATCCGTACTCTGTGCAACCTTAAGAGGCGCTCCTGCATATTTTGAGCGAACGATAAACATGTCCACTTTCATTGAGGAAAGAGTTTTTACCGTATCAACCAAGGACTCCCCTTTTACCGTAGAAGAAGAGGATCCTCCTGCATTAAGCGAATCACAAGAAAGACGCTTTTCTGCCAATTCAAAGGAACCACGGGTACGTGTTGAAGGTTCCAAAAACAGATTACATACCGTCTTCCCACGTAACGTTGGGAGTTTTTTAATAGTTCGTTGATTTACTTCTTCAAAAGTTTTGGCGTGCTCTAATACAGTTTCGATATCTTCTTTCGAAAGATCATCAATTGAGAGTAGATGCTTGTGATTAAACACGATGCCTTTCAGACTCCTCCCCTACTTGATTGTTGCAGACCCTGCGCGCTCTCCACCACGAAGATGGGTAATACGAACACAAGATTCAGTGTTATCCACGCTCTCAAGATATAAACGGACGTTTTCTGAGGTTGCAGAAGGAACATTCTTGCCAACATAATCAGCGCGAATAGGAAGCTCGCGATGGCCGCGATCAATCAAAACAGCCAATTGAACACAAGATGCACGACCAAAATCCATCAACGCATCAAGAGCAGCACGAATGGTGCGACCAGTGTAGAGAACGTCATCCACTAAAACAATGGTCTTTCCTTCAACATTGAATAAAATGTCAGTGCCACGTACCTGTGGGAAACGTTGACGAGGTGTATCATCACGGTAGAAACTGATATCCAAAGAACCAACAGGAAGACGAACGCCTTCGATTTCATAAATTATATCAGCAAGCTTACGCGCTAAAATATCTCCACGCGTCACAATACCCACTAAGGCAAGATTCTCGCAACCCTTATTCTGCTCTAAGATCTGATGAGCAATACGTACCAAGGTACGATCAATCTCAGTAGCATCCATTACCACAAAATACTCTTCATTATTTTCTGCCATAAGAACTCTCCTTGCTCATGTTCGAGAACACCTGTTCTCTTGTTATTTTTTTTGATTTATCCCCTCTTACGTTCATAAATCAAAAAAGCTCCCAACCGATACGTCAGGAGCAAGTTACACGTCACCCTTATACGGGCACTTCAAGAAAAATAAAGCAATTCTCGAAGCTTATATGAGTCTATTTGCGCCTTATCGGTCTCTCTGTACCGCCATTAAAGGACAATTTCAGTATAGGTTTTTAACCCATTTTGGTCTAGAGCAATTATGGTAAGTCTACTATGATAGTAGGCAAATAGATTACAAAAGGAGCAGTTTAACCGTGATTATTGCTGCAGCTACTACCGCTTGCGGAGCAACACATCAGCGAAATGATGATCGTATTATACTCAATACCTCAATCGTGACAGGCGCTGAAGCGCCTCGAACGCAAGCACATGATGAGTTGATTACCTCTGATCTTCCTTTTCTTGCTGCCGTGTTTGATGGAGTTGGTGGCAGTGTCCGTGGTGACAAAGCTGCCCTTGCTGCTGCCAAATCACTCCAAAAAAGCGCTGAGGAAAACCCATCGCTTCCTTTAGTTGAACGTCTTAACCGCTGCGTTCGTGAAGTCGCAGAAGAACAGAATATGCTCGAAGAACGAGACCGCGCCTATACGGTAGGAGCAGGTTTATTTGTCGATAGGGATAACGGTCAAAGTAATCCTCGTTTGCAATTATTTCACATGGGAGACTGTCGAATTTATCGATATGCTCATGATACTTTTGAACTCCTCACACGTGATCATTCCTTAGCGCAACGCTACCGTGATGAAGTTGGGCCTAATGCAGAGGTACCTGCTCATATTGCCCATGTAGTAACAAGCTATGCGGGAGGAACGGTAGAAGATCCTTTCGAAATCACTTCTGGTTTCACCCTTGCTCCCCATGACCTCTTTTTGATTTGCTCAGATGGATTCTGGGAATTTGCTGGTATTGAAAAGACAAAAGAGATTCTTGCCCATGCAGCCAAATTGGTAGCATCTCTTGATGCAGCCAACGAGTTTGACCGTGAAGGGTTACTCATTGACTTTGCTGACTATACCGATGAGCTCAGGGGTATGGCACGCATGAACTTATCGCATGATGATATTTCTCTAGTGTTGGTTGGATACGCTGCTAATTCAGACGCATAAGTAGAGCACTTAATGACGTCGTAAGACACACGCAAAATGAAGGTCTGGTCCATCAGGCTGCAAAGGTGTCTCAAATACCTGCTCAACACTAAACTCTAAACCGAGAGATGTTGCTAGAAACTCCTTAATTACCGACTGGTTTTCTTCATACGTAATGGTGCAAGTTGCATAGGTAAGTTGGCCACCCGGTGCTACTTTTTGTCCCGCGCAAGACAGTATCGCACTCGTTAAATTATGAAGTTCAGTAAGATCTTCGGGTTTAAGACGCCATCTTATCTCAGGATGACGACGTAGCGTACCCAAACCACTGCAAGGTGCATCAATAAAAACCGCATCATAAAACCCATCGGTAAAATCTTGCAAATCTCGTGCATCCGTTACCCAATGATGTACTTGCGGGATATGAGCTTTTTCAAGTTGTTGGCGGGCGATCGTATTTTTTTGTGCGTTTACCTCTACTGAATCAAGATCTAAAAACGACCCATAACGAGCAAAAGCGCCCAATTGCAGCAAGATGGTTTTAATACCACGACCAGCACCAATCTCCAAAAATGATGTCGGTCTTGTTTGTGGAAGCGCAAGAGAGGCAATCGTTTGAGCCGAAGCATCAGAAATAACAAGCGCGCTTTGATCTAAGAGCCCCTGAACCAACGGATGGTTCACTGCTTTACGTTTTTCAAAACGATAAGTATGTAAAGCAGGCTGCACGTAATGGAACTCAGATGTCGATGCCATAATGCGCGAAAAGCCAATAGCATGATTAGTCAGTGCAGTAAGTACTGCATCTTCTTGCACGCGTGCTTGATTGACAAAAAAATAAAGCGGTGCGCTTTGGTTGGCTTGACGCAAAAAGACTTCAGTCCACGCACGCCCTTTTTGTTCAAGGAGGAGTCCCACAATCCACTCAGGAAAACCAAAAGCATTTGCAAGTTTATCATCAGCAACATGACCAAGTAGTGATGTAAGCGATTGTTCTGCTTGTTTGGCTACCCGGCGTAATGCAAAATTTGCTACACCCGTTGCACGCGGAGCAATAGCGCGCACCAACTCTACACCTTGGTTAACCGCCGCATAGGAACTTTTATCTAAAAAGAGAAGTTCATAGCTTGAAATACGAAGTGCATCACGAACCCGAGCGTCAATGTCACGCGGATTTGACAAAATTGCATTCAAGGTATCATCAAGAATGCCTTTGGTAGACACAACGCCCGCTGCTAGAAGAAGAGCAAATGAACGCTCTGTTTCAGGGTATGTTCCCTGGTCAAATACCTTATGTGCTGCATCGTGAACATAAAGATTCTCACACGTAACTACCTGAAGAATTTCCCATGCAAGAAGCCTTGCTTGTGTGACATGGGAGCGATGCATAGGTTTTGCCTTACGCCTGTTTTGCTCCGTCACTTATACTGCACTCCACATCGCACCAGTCTTTTTAATATTTTGAATTCCAGCTGCAAATGCTTGAGCATCCATAGACTTCTTTCCATCTGGCTTTAGCGTAAGCACCTCTACTGCCCCATCGGCACATCCTAATAAAAGACGCTTTGCCCTATAAACAGCCTGCCCCGGTTCTAAAACTAAGTTAGCAAAGACTTTATCAGCCTCACACGCATCAGGATCAAGGCGATGAGACTTTTCTAATGTCACGTTTTTTTGCGCAATCTGCGCACGTGCAGGATGATGCGGCTCTGATGCTTGAATACGCCGTTGGATCTCAAAAGCAGTTTGATCAGGAGAAACATTAAGCTCCCCTTTTTCAATCTTATGAGCATAGGTCACTTCTGCAGGATTTTGCGCGATCCACTCAGCATGATCTTCTTGAATATGCTCTAACGCTGTCAAAAGCGCTGTTGCTCCTAAGTCTGCAAGTTCTGCTTCAAGTTCAGTTACTGTCATCTCTCCGATGTCGAAAGCACGACAGACACAATAATCGCCCGTATCAAGGCCTTCTTCCATCTTCATAATACAGACGCCTGTTTGAGCATCCCCTTCTAGAATGGCACGTGCGATAGGAGCAGCGCCACGCCAACGCGGCAAGAGCGAAGCGTGAACATTGAGACATCCGAGCGTCGGAATATCGAGCACTTCTTTAGGTAACAACACACCAAAAGCAGCTACACAAATACAATCAGGCTCGAACGAGCGAAGTTCTTCAATAAGAGCTTCATCTTTAAAGCTTGTAGTCTCTATAGTTGTGATGCCTTCACCTAAAGCGACCTCTTTTACCGGCGACATCATAAGCGTATTGCCACGACCACGCACAGCATCAGGACGGGTATATACCGCAACCACTTCATGATGAGGAATAACGTATTCTAAAATTGAAGCAGCAAATGAAGGGGTTCCCATAAAGACTATTCGCATACTCTATAGCTCCTTAACCAACTTGACCTGGTTTAGCTCCTGCTTTGAGTGCCTCTTGGTAAGCCTTGAGCGCAACAATGCGATCTTTAGGACTGCACGCTTCAAACAAAGTCTTACCATCCAAATGATCAATCTCATGCTGCAAGCAACGTCCCAATAATCCATCGCCTTCGATTTCACACTTATTTCCATCTAAGTCATAATAAGAAACACGAGCAAAAGGCTTACGTTTAACGGGTACCGAAATTCCTGGAAGCGACAAGCAACCTTCTAAATCAGTAACCTCATCGCCTTCAAGAGCAATAATTTCAGGATTTACCAAAAAAATGGGATCCGGATCATCTTCGGGATCATTGCAGTCAATCACAACAAACCGCTTTAAGATTCCTACCTGGGGAGCAGCAAGTCCACAACCAGCATTTTTATACATGGTAGCGGCCATTTTCTTTGAAATCTTTTTAAGCGATGGGTCACCTGGCTCACACAGTTCACAAATTTCACGAAGCATAGGATCAGGCGAAAGAACAACTTTCATGGTGCGCAAAGGCATATATCCTCCTCATAGCTACGACTAATAACATCTTTTCTTGATACTTCATGATACTAGAAAAGCATGCTCCCCTACATTCTAACCACAAAAACAAAACTGCTCTGCAACTCAAAAGGATTATTCAATTTGCTGTTTTCGAAGTTCATTAAGCTGGTTTTGAAGTGCATAAATTGATTGAAAATACGCATTTCTTTCATCAGATGAAAGTGCAGCATTACGCGTCATGTCAGCTTTGAGCGAGCTGATTGTTTGCTCCAAATCACCAATACGCAATTCACGTTCCAAAAACACCAATGTATCGTAGGCTGATTGAAACCCTTGGGTAGTAGATGATGTCACAATATTTCCAGCATCAGGAAAACGAGCAACACAATAATCGTAAATATCCATAGCCGTATTTGCTTGTGTTTGAGTAAATGCTTCTAAAAGAATTCCGGAAAGCTCAGCACTCAAGGCATCAGTCCAAAACGTTTGAGACAACACAGAAAGAAAATCGGATGCCATAGCCGGATTGGTTGCAAGCAACGACAAAAACTCTCGTTCTGATTTAATACGGCTGATTTGTGCTGTACTCATATGAGAAGCAACTGTCACACCCGCAATAGGCGCTTTTCCTCTACTCTCTTCAGATAGCGATGAGGTTTGGGGTACCGACAACCCTGCAAGCGCATCAAGAACATCTTGTTCACGCGCATGAACACAGGAAGCAATATAGATAGCATAATCTTTTGCCAAAAGTGAATCTTTAATAGGAGCAAGGATAGAAAGCGCATCAACCGTTGCACGTGAGCGCCCCTCGGGAGTTTGTAAATCATAGCGTGCAAGACGCCTATCAATACCATACCGCAATAAAGGAACAGCTTTATTAAGGCTTATCTCAAACGCTTCACGACCACGCTGATCAATCATTTCTGCTGGATCAAGATTATCAGGAAGCACCACGCAATATAGATCAACTTTGCTTCCTCCTGCTTCAGGAGTAATGGACTCATCAATGAATCCAAGCGCCCTGTCCGCTGCACGCTGACCAGCCTCATCGCCATCAAAAACATACGTAATACGTTTTTTTGCATGATGCGATAAGATACGAAGATGCTGTCGTGTTAACGCTGTTCCTAACGTTGCTACCACATTCATAAATCCCGCATTATGAAGGGCAATAACGTCGGTGTAACCTTCAACAATAAGTGCGTTGCCTGTTGAAGCCATAGCTGCTTTTGCCCTATCAAGACCGTAAAGCACTTCAGATTTATGGAAAAGGGGTGTCTCAGAGGAATTGAGATACTTAGGCTCTCCTTGACCAATAACACGCCCTCCAAAGGCAATACACTGTCCATGAATGTCAAAAATAGGAAACATCACGCGGTCGTAAAAGCGATCATAAATGCGTCCTGATCGCTCAACCGCGATATTTGCCTCCAGCATTTCCTTGCGCGAAAAACCTGCTTTTTGAAGGTACGCCACCAACTGTCCATGACCTGGAGCAAACCCGAGCTCCCATTCCCGGGGTGTATCTCCCCCAAAACCACGTGAAGCAAGATAGGCACGAGCTTGATCTGCTTTATCCGTTTTTGATCGCATAAGTTGCATGTGATAGAAACGAGCAGTGCTCGTACAAAGCTCTTTCAACCGCGCCTTATGAGAATGCGATTTACGCGTTGCTTGTGTTTCGGTAATTTGAACATTTCCTCGCCGAGCTAAAAAACGTACTGCATCAACAAAGCCTACATCATCAAGCTTGCGAACATAAGAAATCGCATCTCCACCTTCACCGCAGCCAAAACAATGCCACGTTTGAGAAACGGGATCAATTTTGCAAGAAGGAGTCTTTTCTTGATGAAAAGGACAACAACACCAAAAATCGCGACCACGTTGTTTAACTTCAGTGCGTTCGCTAAAAAGCCCAACTAAATCATTGGCCTCTCGTACCTTTCGTATGTCTTCTTCTGAAAATCCTGGCATAGCACTCAAGCTTCACTATAGTTGCAAAGAACACTAATTAAGTGGAAGGGTGTTTCGTGTATATTCAATATTATTCATAACAGTGCGAATAAGTTCTTCTGTTGAATCGAATTTAATCATAGGTCGCAAGAATTCCATGAATTCTACTTCAATCCATTCTCCATAAATATTGCCAGAGAAATCAAGAATATGAACTTCACACGTAGCATTTGTTTGATCAGCAAAAACAGGAGACACTCCTACAGACACCGCCGCACGATAGCGTACTCCATCAACAATTGCATAAGCCGAATAGACTCCCTCAGACAGCACCTGGCGATTCTTAGGCATAACGATATTGGCAGTTGCAAACCCCATATCTTCACCTTCACCACGACCTGGTTGAATTTGCTCAATAATCGAATATCTATGCCCCAGAAGCTCGCTTGCTTTCTCCAAATCATGCTTGGCAAGCAAACCACGAATACGGGTAGCCGTAATGGGCTCACCAAGAGCAACTTGTAGGTTATGAGCATTGATATGTGTACCCGAATGAGCACCCCAAATACCTAAATCATTAACGGTGCCTGAGGCATGAGAGCCAAATCTAAAATCTATTCCAACATGCAAGTTCGAAGGAGCGTGTCCGTTAAATGTTGTTTCAAGGAACTTTTGAGGCGAAAGAGAGGCAAATTCTTTGGTAAAAGGAAGAACGACAACAACATCCACCCCTGTGCGCGAAAGAGCTGCGACACGCGCCGGGTTACTCATAAGCTTTTTCAGCCCATCGGCGTTAAACAATTCATCAGGGTCGCGATCGAATGTGAGCGCAATAGAAAGTCCACCATGTTCAGCAGCAGTTTCTTTTGCGCATGATATAAGATATTGATGGCCTAAATGCACGCCATCAAAGACACCAAAGGCACATGAAGCGTTTTCAAATAGTGCATGATCGAAATTCTCATCAACGGTAAATATCTGACCCACAATAAACTCCTTGAGAAAAAACACAGGCCGGCTTGTATTGTTGCGTATGCTTGTTATAGGTATAAAGTGCGCGTAACGTATCGTCAGTTACAAGCGCGACTAGCTCATTATCATATGGTAGAACATTCTTTGCTAATTCCTTGGATTGATGAACCTCTATTTCAGAAGCAGCATACGTCCCTCCATGAGCGACCGCACTTTCATCAGGCACACGCGCCCATGCACAACCTAAAAGCGATATAGGATCAAGGCACCCAAGCAAGGGGTTGTCTTCAAGCTCCTCAAGGGACACGCACTCATCAAGCGTCACATCACTAACGGCTACGCGTTTAAGATCACCAACATGTCCACAGGTTCCCAGTTCTTGTGCAATATCGCGCGCAAGCGAGCGCATATACGTGCCCTTTGAAACATGAAACTCCGTATGCCAAACCAGAAGACCAGTCTCTTTATCTGCATCAACGGAATTTAGTTTTGCCTCATAAATCGTGAAGGCGCGCTCAGCAAGCGCTATTTCTTTACCAGATCGAGCAACCTCATATGCTTTTTTTCCATCAACTTTAATAGCCGAATAACGAGGAGGTATTTGTGTATGCTCACCTACAAGCTGGGAAATATAGTTGTCGGCAAAAAGGGGATCGAATAATTCATCGGGAATAGGTGCCGATTGGATTACCTCTCCTTCCTCATCATCAGTACTCGTTGCTGTACCGAAAACAAGAGACATTTGATAGCGCTTGTCATGATCAACTAAGTATGTATTGAGCCTTGTTGCCGGACCAACAGAAATAATCAAAACGCCACTCGCAAGAGGATCAAGCGTGCCGTTGTGACCAACACGTTTTTCTCCATAAATCCGTCTTACACGATTAACCACATCATGCGAAGACATCCCGACTGGTTTATTAATTCCAATCACCCGGCATATGCCACTTGAACCACGTTTAGCCATACGTATTTACTGCTCATTTCTTTTGCGAGAAGACTTATGAACATCAATTACCTCATCGCCATCAAAACAAAGAGCATTAACTTGTGCACTAACCTCATCTAACGCTTCAAAGATTGAACCATGATACGTAAAGCCCGCTGCAGCTGTATGACCACCGCCATCAAAGACACGCGCTACTTGAGCAACATCAGCTTTATCTTTTGCACGCAATGATCCACGTACCGTATTTTCCTCTGATTCACGTAACAAAAGAGCAATTTGCACACCTTCAATGCTTCTCAGCTCATCAACTAAAACTTCTGAATCAGCCTTAAGAGCCCCAAATCGCTCAAAGTCATCAAGCATAAGATACGAGGCGACGAAAGCACCCTGATGCAAAAACACCATGCGATCTAACATTACTTTTTCAAGTTCCATAGAAGCAAGGCGACGATTTTGAAAAAACTCACGAGAAATTAAAGCAGGATCTGCACCAAACTCCATCATTTCAGCGGCCGCACTAAATGATTCTGGTGTGGTATTTTGATACGCAAATCTTCCCGTATCAGTCATAACGCCTGTTAAAGAACATAATGCGCTTTTCGAATTAAGCGCTTCCATGGTTTTAAGAAGATCCCACACAATAAGTGAAGCAGCAGGTGCATCCGGGTCCACGTAGTTATACTGTGACATAACCAGATCACACGCATGATGGTCAATGGTGATAGTTGTAGTCGCTGCTTCTTGGATAGAAGCAGCATCACCAAGACGTTCTTGTGTAGGAACATCTACCGCAATAAAACAATCGTAACGTCTCTCATGACCATGCGCTGGTACAAACTGTTCAACTCCCGGCAAAAAAAGTAAATTGTGAGGTACCGGATCTGGTTTAGCCAAAAGAACAGTTACTTCTTTACCAAGTCCTTTAAGAGCATGGTAAAGTGCAAGACCCGCACCAATACAATCGCCATCAGGGTTTACATGACCACAGATGGCGATGGAGTTTACTTGGTTTAAACGGGCTGCTATTTCGGATAATGTTGTGGTGCTTTGAGGTGTGAGCACTTCTTTTCCTTATCTTGATTACTGAGCAATCTTAATCACGAGGCTTATTACGCTGTTCGTCACGTGCTAACGCATCAGCAATCCGTTCTGCTTGATCAACACTCGAATCTAGAATAAATCGCAACTCAGGAGCAACACGCCATGAAAGCTGCTTAGCCATCAAAGAACGAATACGTCCAGCTCCTTTTGCAAAAGCTTCAGCCACTTCAAGATAACGAGACGGTTCAGTCGTGTAGTAAACATTGCAGACGCTGCGATCAAAACTTACTTCACAACCAGTAATAGTTACCAGCGAAAAGCGTGGATCAGTCATATCAAACAAGAGAATGTTTGCAATAACCTCACGTGCTTGCTCATTAACACGACGCGATGAGGAATTCTGCTTCATTATTCGGTCCTCTCAACCTCAACAACACGGAAGCCCTCAATGGTGTCACCAATCTTGATATCTTGATAACCAGTAATACCAATGCCGCATTCATATCCACGGGAAACACTCTTAACGTCATCTTTGAAACGACGAAGTGAATCAATAGTACCTGTAAAGATAACCGTACCATCACGCACAATTCGTACTTGATCATCACGAGCGATCTCACCCTCAATGATGTAACAACCTGCAATAGTACCAACCTTAGGTACCTTGAAAGTTTCACGAACTTCTGCAATACCAGTATCTTGCTCAACAATATCAGGAGACAAAAGACCAACACGTGCTGCATTAATATCTTCAATTGCCTGGTAGATAACACTATAAAGACGGATATCGACTTTTTCACGCTCAGCAACTTCGCGGGTCTTACCCGTAGGACGAACATTAAAGCCAATGATGATTGCATCAGATGCGGCAGCCAAGGTAACATCTGTTTCAGTGATACCACCAACCGCAGCATGAATAATATTAATCTTAACTTCTGACTGATCCATCTTAGAGAAAGCATCACGCAATGCTTCAATCGAACCTGCTACATCAGCTTTAACAACCAAATTAAGATCAGTAGTTTTGCCCTCTTCAATACGAGCAAACAAATCATCAAGATTCATATGTGAACGCTGTTCTTGTTTTGCAAGACGAGCACGAAGAGAGCGTTCTTCAGCTAAATGACGAGCATCGCGTTCATCTTCAAATACTCTAAATTCATCACCAGCAGTAGGAACTGAATTTAAGCCTAAAATCTCAACAGGATCTGCAGGACGCGCTGCATCAACATGCTCACCACGAGGATTAATCAAAGCACGGACTTTACCATAAGAGGTTCCCGCAACGAGCACGTCACCAGGATGCAAAGTACCACGATTGATCAAAACAGTAGCAACAGAACCACGACCTTTGTCGAGATTCGCTTCAATAACAAATCCAGATGCAGGAGCATTAGGATTAGCACGCAATTCCAAAACATCCGCTTGTAACAAAATAGTCTCAAGCAAATCATCAATATGAAGATTTTGACGAGCAGAAACGTCTACAAACATATTCTGGCCGCCCCATTCCTCAGGAATAATGCCATACTCTGTAAGCTCTTGACGAACGCGATCTGGATTTGCGCCTGGTTTATCAATCTTGTTGACTGCCACAACAATGGGTACATCAGCGGCTTTTGCATGATTAATAGCTTCAATGGTTTGAGGCATAACGCCATCATCAGCAGCAACTACCAAAACAATAACATCTGTTACCTGAGCACCACGTGCACGCATAGCAGTAAACGCTTCATGGCCAGGAGTATCAATAAAGGTAATTTGACGTCCATTAATGTTAACAACTGAAGCACCAATATGCTGCGTAATACCACCTGCTTCACCTTCCGCAACACCGGTGTGTCTAATAGCATCCAGCAAAGAAGTTTTACCGTGATCAACGTGACCCATAACAGTTACTACTGGAGGACGAGGCAGGAGGTCTTCCTCAGAGTCATGGTATACAACAGCATACTCCTCTTCTGGAGACACCACACGTACCTTACGTCCTAAGTCATCAGCAATAAGATCAATCAATTCGTCACTCATTGACTGCGTTAGCGTAAGAGGATTACCCAACATAAACAAACGCTTAATGATGTCATTAGAGGACACATCCAATAATTCTGCGAATTGAGCAACGGTAGAACCTTGAGCAACTTCTACAACAGAATCATCTAAAACAAGCGTAGGATCTAAGCCCTTTTCGAGTGCCGCCAATTCTGCGCGCTCACGAGCTTCGGCCTCGCGCTTTTCTTTGCGCTTTTTACGGCGTCCCTGACCATCATGACTTGCCGCCTCAACCGCAGCACGTGCCTCAGCCAAAACCTTATCACGCTGGAATTTCTCAGCTTGAACCGCCATTTGCGAGTAGCGATCCTCAGTCTGTTCTGGCTCTTGTGTTTCTAACTCAGGTACTTCCGGCTCAAAAGACTTACGCTGTTTTTTGCCACGTGCATTTTTCTTTGCATGTGCTTGTTCATTCTTTTGCTGAGCCAACCGCTCGCGTTCATTATTAATTTGATCTAAAAGCGAGGAGAAATTAGTTCCTGTTGAACTAGGAGCTGCTTTAGGTTTAGATGCAGGTTTAGGTGCTTGTTGAGGAGCTGCTTTTGCACCACCATTCTTACGGTTTTGAAGCGCTTCTTCCACCGCTTTTTTCTTAGCGACTTCAGCTGCACGAGCTTCAGCACGTTCGCGATTACGTCTTTCTTGAGATTCGCGCTCAACACGCTCACGCTCGCGCTCAATTTGAGAAGCGAGTGACTCATAAGGACTCGCTGCCTTTTTCTCGGCAGGTGCTTCTTCAGAGTTTTCTTCTTCATTTGATGATGCTTGCTTAGATTCACGGCGTGCACGCTCTGCCTCACGAGCAGCTTTCTCAGCCTCAACTGCAGCGCGACGCTCAGCCTCTTCTTGAGCCTTTTTAGCTTCTGCTTGAGCTTGTTCTTCAGCTAATTTTTTAGCCTCTTCATCATCAAGCTTACCTGCACGTTGTTTTAATTCTGGTTCAAGATTCTTGCGAATCTTTTCTACGTAAGCATCCTGAAGAATAGAAGCGTGAGACTTAGCCGGAATTTTCATTTCAGCAAGACGAGCAAGCAGCTCTTTGCTCGTCATATCAAATTCTTTGGCCAATTCATGGACACGCATACCTGCCATGTATTTCCTCGTTTCGTTATTGTTTCTCATCTAATTGCGCATCGATTATTTCTTGAGCGATGCGCTCATAGTCTTCATCTCGTAATTTTACGCGTAAAGCCCGATCAAAAGCTCTACTTTTATAAGCATGTTGGCAACAGGCTAAACTACAGACGTAAGCGCCCCGTCCATTACGTCGTCCTGATGGATCAAAACAAACTTCCCCTTCAGGAGTCCGTACAACGCGCAAAAAATCTCCTTTTGAAGAAGTTTTGCGGCAGACAATACACGTACGTTGATTATTCAGCTTCAAGCTCATCTTCTAAGCTTTCGTGAATACCACAATATTTAAAACCTGGACGAGCATGATTTCTGCAACGCGTTCCATCAACTCCAATATAGGCGCATAAACCGTCATCATTCTCAATCTCTTCTTCATCAATCAGTGAATCATCATCCACTTCAGGAGTAAGGGCAAATGATGCTGATTTAATGTCTATATGCCAACCTGTCAAACGTGCGGCTAAACGTGCGTTTTGTCCCTCTTTACCAATTGCAAGAGAAAGCTGATCATCAGGCACAATAATGGTCGCGTAATTGTTTTCCTCATCAATGTCTACGCGCGTCACTCGTGCAGGAGAAAGCGCATTTTTAACATACACTGCTGGATCTTCATCCCACTGGATGACATCAACACGCTCATTGCGAAGTCCTTCAACAACCATGCGTACACGACTACCTTTAGGGCCTACACATGCGCCCACTGGATCAAGATTTGGTTCACGAGAAGCAACCGCAATCTTTGAACGCTCGCCTGGCTCACGAGCAATTGATTTAATCTCAACCAAACCATCATAAATTTCAGGAACTTCAATCTCAAATAAACGACGAATTAGATCAGGGTGAGTACGTGATACAACAATGGAAGGACGTGCATGTTCTCCACGCGTACGTGGCGTATCAGCGTTAGGATCACGAACATCAACAATAAGCGTCTTGATACGTTGATTATGACGATAGTGCTCATTGCGAGGACGTTCATTACGCTCGTTTGGATAACGCTTTAAGTCATAATGAGGAAGTTCTGCCTCTACCCCATCGCGAATTTTAATAATGGTAAAGTCAGGTGTCCCTTGTAGAACGGTGCCCGTGACTAAATCTCCAACGCGATCAGCAAACTCCTCATAAATACTTTGACGTCCTGCTTCACGAACAATAGATCCAATAACATTTTTAGCATTCTGGGCAGCAATACGACTTACATCACTTGGAGTTACATCACGCTCTTCAAATTCAGTGTACTCCCCAGTCTCAGGATCAGGCTCTCCTACGGGCACCAATTCATAGACATAGATCTTGCCCGTATTGCGATCAATAATTACGCGTGCGTCATTTTCAAGATCGAGAATATGTTGATAACTTTTTGCAAGAGAAGACTCAAGGCGTTCAATTAAATAAAACTCATCAATTTTGCGCTCATGAGCAAGCATCTGCAATGCTTCGATCAATTCGGAGGTTGCCATACCTCATCCTTTCTGTCTTTATGCGTTAAAGTCGATAGTTGCTATCACGTGTGCTTTTTTAATAGTTTCATAAGGGATTTCTACTTCAGTTCCATCCACTAAAAGCTTTACTACATCATCAGTAATCCCATTCAAAATGCCCGTCCATTTTGCACGACCATTAAGAGGGCTCGTTAAAACAAGTGAAGCTTTTTCTCCTTCGAAACGTCGAAAATGATCCAAGGTACGAAGAGGTCTATCAATACCTGGCGATGAGACTTCAAGTAAATATGCTCCTGGGAAAGGATCAAGCTCATCCATAACGCTATTAATCCAAGTTTGCGCCGCATCGAGCTCATCAAATCCTACACCGCCTTCACAGTCGATATAGATTCTGATGGTAGGTGCTTTTTTGGAGCCAACAATTTCAACCGTAACGATTTCTAAATTGTTTTGCTCTGCATAAGGACTCAAAATGTCTAAAATATGCTGTTCTTTTTTAGTTAGCATCACTTTCCCTCCTTTACAATGTACCTAGAAAACAAAGAAAGCGGGTAAAACCCACTTTCTTGCGACGTGCGAAAGTATTGTCATATACAGGCTTTCTGTACATGATTGCCTAATAGTTATACCTCATTTTGTTCAGAGACGCAAATAAGTTGTGGTTAACGCGTGTAATGAGGCAGTTCTAGGACTGTTGATCCTCACCCAAATATATTGGCTTCGCCTCATCTTTATGAGCTGCAAAAGAAGTCATTGAGGCTGATTTTCCGTTTTTTATGTCTTGCGTGAGAGGCGCCAAAATTGCTTTTGCATCACTTTTTGGATGATCAGATGCAATACTTTTTTCCCAACACTGATTGATGACGGTCATACGGGTTATTAAATCAGTGTAAAGCGCTTGGATTTTTTGGTATTGTCCTGCATAAGGAGAAGCTTGCGTTACTTCAAGTGTGGTCATCGCTTGGTCTAAATCGGACCTGAGTTGTTCTATCTCTTCTGTTACCTGCTTAGCTTCTTCAGCTTTTTGCACGCGCGTTCCCTTTTTAGAAGATTGATATGAACCTTCAAAAGAAGTGACCGCCTTTTCAACATTGCTATAACTCACCAAGGCCATTTCATAATAATGGTCAAGTTCTTGATACGTTTTCAAATCACGCATCTGTGTACTAATCTCAGCTTGTTCTTGCGCTTTAAGCTCTTCTTGTTGTTGTGTTTGCTGACGCTGCTGCGCATGCTCTTTATCTAGGTAGTCATAAACAAGATAGCCCAAAACACAGAGCAGCGACACAATGATGATAATGAGAGCAATTTTGAGAGGTTTTTTAAACCGTGAAGTTTTTTCCTCTTTTTGCTTATAGACTTTCGGCGTATTGTCAACGTCAGCAATTACATTGGCATATTCATCAACAACACGTTTTATAGGAACCGTTATAAAGGGATCATCAGATCCTATTCGGGGAAGCTCATCAACAGATGATGGCAATGAACTTACATCTATCTTTTTTGACGGATCAAGCTCATTGCCATCTTTATCTTTATAGGTACGTTCAACAACAGGAGGAAGCTTCATAGTTTTATGACTTGCATCCATTCCTGTTTCTGCATAAAGCAGCATCTCAGTTGCAGCGGCTAATCGCTCATTAATCTCCTCAACACTCAAGCCGCACTGAGGACAGGCCGTTTGACCTTCTTCGATTTTCGTGCCGCAATCAAGACAATACATATAGCTTAATTAGTTTTCCTTAGACGCAATTAAACGGTTCAAAGCATTCAGATATGCCTTTGTTGAAGAAACAATAATATCGCCGTCTGCACCACGTCCGGTGAACACAGTTCCATCCGCAGCAGTTACGCGAATAGTAACTTCACCCAAAGCATCAATACCACGAGTTACTGCTTGTACCGCAAATTCAGAAAGCTCATTTTCAATATCAACAATCTGATTTACTGCTTGATAAACAGCATCTACCGGACCTGTTCCCACGGAACAAGCAACGTATTCATTACCCTTATCATCTTTAAGCGTAATAGTTGCTGTTGGAGTAAGCGGCTGTCCGCAAGAGATTTGAACACTTTCAAGGGTGTAGCGTGCTTGACGAATACGTCCCTGCTCACCAACCAAAGATTCAAGATCCTCATCATAGACTTCCTTTTTCTTATCAGCCAAATCAAGGAAGGCGGTATGGAGGTCTTCGAATTCTTGACCTTCAATATGATAACCCAATGCTTCAAGCCGATGACGCAATGCTGCACGACCAGAACGAGCAGACAAGACAATTGAGCTTTGGCCTGCTCCCACTTCTTCTGGGTCAATAATTTCATACGTTGTACGTGCCTTAATAACACCATCTTGATGAATACCTGAAGAGTGAGCAAATGCATTAGCACCCACAATAGATTTATTAGGCTGTACTAAAAAGCCGGTAATAGAAGAAACAAGCTTTGATGCACGAATAAATTCGCGGGTATTAATGTCGGTATGAGCATCTAGCTCTTCACCATGCATCTTAATAGCCATGACGACTTCTTCCATGGCGGTATTACCGGCACGCTCACCAAGGCCATTAATCGTGCATTCAATCTGCGTTGCGCCATTTTCGACACCCGCAAGAGACAATGCTGTAGCCATACCTAAGTCATTGTGACAATGGACAGAAATGGAAGCCTTGTCGATATTTTTAACGTTATCCATTAAGAACTTGATACGGCGACCATATTCTTCTGGCAATGAATATCCTGTCGTATCAGGAATATTAACTACGGTAGCTCCTGCATCAATAACAGCTTCAACAACCTTTGCGAGGAACTCATAATCTGAACGACCTGCGTCCTCACAATAGAACTCAACATCTTCAACAAATTTCTTAGCATATTTAGTTGCATGAATTGCACGCTCTAAAATTACTTCTGGCGTGGTGCGAAGCTTGTCATAAATATGGCTGTGAGAAACGCCAATGCCCGTATGAATACGAGGACGCGCGCAGTTTGCGAGTGCCTCTGCGGCTGAATCGATATCTTTTTCCACCGCACGAGTCAAAGCACACACAACTGCGCGATCCCCTACTTCAGCAGCAATCTGCTGAACACTTTTAAAATCTCCCGGTGAGGATACGGGAAAACCTGCTTCAATTACGTCAACATTCAAACGAAGTAGTTGGCGCGTGATGACTAGTTTCTCTTCTGAATTCATTGATGCGCCGGGTGACTGTTCACCGTCGCGCAAGGTGGTATCAAAAATTGCAATCTTTCTGGTCATCTCGCGTCCTTTCATGAGTAAAAGCGTATTAATGAACTATATCATTTCTCCGCTTATTACGTCACGCTAAACAGCATCTTTATCGCGTTCTCCTGTACGAACGCGAATAACACCTTCAACATTGGAGATAAAGATCTTTCCATCTCCAACTTCACCGGTACGCGCAACATCACAGATGAGATCAACAAGGTCGTCGACCCTATCGTCATCTACGATTATTTCAAACTTGATTTTAGGAATCATGTTTAAAAAAACTTCGCTACCACGAACATATTCTTTCCATCCATGCTGATTGCCGCATCCAAGCACCTGCGAGATCGTCATACCTGAAACATTATTCTCACAAAGTGCATCTTTAAGTGGTTCGAGCTTTTCTGTACGAACAATAGCAGTAATGCGCTTCATATCAATCACCCTCTTTAATCAAGTCCAATAAAGGCAGGATAAGCAGATTCGCTATGTGCTGTCATGTCCATACCTTGAGCTTCTTGTTCTTTGTTTACGCGCAGTGAGCCGCCAAAAATCATCTTTACGACAAATCCAATAACTAATGCACCAACCGCAACAAAAAGAACTGTTACCACAATACCTAATACTTGAGCACCTAATAAGGTAGGATCGCCGGTGTAGATCAAACCACCAAAATCTGTCCAAGATAACTCAGGCACACAGAAGATACCCGTTAAGATTCCTCCTACAATACCACCTACTGCATGACAGCCAAATGCATCAAGGGCATCATCGTAGCCAATCTTTGGCTTTAACCAAGCGATCGCCCAGTAGCAAACAGGAGAAACGATCAACCCCATAACAATTGCTGCCCATGGCTCAACGAAACCTGCAGCAGGAGTAATAACGACAAGCCCTGCCAATAAACCTGTTGCTGCACCAACTAAGGTCGTATTGCCGGTAAAAAGACGATCTACAATCATCCATGAAATAAGAGCAGAACCTGATGCGACCACGGTATTGAGTAGCGCCAACGCAGCGATACCATTAGCCGCAAACGCAGATCCACCATTAAAGCCAAACCAACCGAACCACAACAGTGTTGCGCCAAGACAAATAAAGGGAATATTGTGAGGGCGGTGCTGTAATTTACCAAACTCTTTACGCGCTCCCAAAAGCAAACAGAGCACCAAACCCGTAAGACCTGACGAAATATGAACAACGTCGCCACCCGCAAAGTCGAGCGCGCCTATCTCGTCTCCAATAAAGGAGCCTTCTCCACCCCACACCATATGAGCAAGCGGAGCATATATCACTATAACCCAAATCGTAATAAAGGTAATAAGCGCACCAAACTTCATACGACCAGCTACAGAACCGGTAATAATAGCACACGTAATCATGGCGAAGGCAGCCTGGAATCCAACGTCAATAATGGCAGGATACACGCTTCCTTCTGGCACTACCTCAGCTTCAACAAGCATTTCAGAGACAATGGTCAAACACCCAATTTGATCAAATCCGCCAAAGAATGGATTAGACCCATCGCCGCCATAAGCAAAACTCCAGCCGCACACAATCCAAACAATACCAACGATACCAATAACGACAAATGACATAAACATGGTGTTGACAACATTTTTGCGACGTGACAAACCTCCATAGAAAAAGGCTAATCCTGGTGTCATAAGCAACACCAGCATGGTACTAACGAGCATAAATGCAGTCGATCCCGTATCAAACATGATCGTTTCCTCCTCACGTACGAAATCACTTCTAACTTTTAAGCAATTCCATCGTGTCACTACGAACATGTTCATGTTTTGAGAAGCAGGTTTGTTAACACCGCCGAGAAACCGTTTTAACATTCAAGAAGTAAGCGCGTTACAATAATGAAACATGCCATGCACGCAGATGCTCGCGTGCATGTAATGGACACTATAATCCGCAATCTAGTAAGGAAGCCTCCATGCTTACGTGTCATCCTGTTCAAACCGAAGACGATATCGCCCAAACTGCTGCTCTTGCTCATGAAATTTGGTATGAGTATTGGCCTGATCTCATTGGGGAAGAACAAACGGCATATATGGTTGAGAATTTCCAAAGCAAAGAGGCTATCGCAAAAGATATCGCTTTGCATAACTATCTCTATTACCTCATTAGCGATGAGACTAACAAACTTGTAGGCTATACTGCAGCTGCCCCAGAGCGCTTTGATTCTCCTGACGATGAGTTAGCCTCAGCGCATGGCAGCCGTGTGTCAGAGCACTTCTTAAAGCGTCTCTTTATTTCAAAAATCTACTTGAGAGCAGATGAGCGAGGCAAGCACTATGCCAGCCGCATCATTGAGTTCTGGGAGGCGTATTGTCGATCCCATGATCTAGACGGAATGTATTTAACCGTTAATCGTGATAATGAGCTGGGCATTCGCGCCTATCTCGGACGCGGCTTCTCTATTCTTGAAGACGTTGCCGCTCCTATTGGTAATGGCTTTGTTATGGATGATCACATCATGGGTAAATCAGTGAAAGACGTTAATTAAGACGCATGAACGGTATGCGTATGATTATAATAAGCATCACATACGCCTTGAGCATTAAGCCCTAAGTCAGCAAATAAAAGATCGACCTTACCCTGTTCTACAAACGCATCAGGAAGACCTAACGTAACTACCGTTGCGTCCTTGTCTATTTTTTGGAGCGCTGCCTCAACACCCTGTCCAGCACCGCCTGTTACGACACCATCTTCAAGCGTAATAATAAACTTGGTTTGTGCGGCCGTTGCAATCATGTCAAGATCAAGTGGTTTAACCCATCGCATATCAACCACGCCACACGATACACCCCTATCAGCTAAGATATCAGCAGCTTCTTGGGCGGTTTTAAGCATCCGTCCAAAAGAGAGAATGTAGGCGTCACTTCCCTCTTTAACTAAACGCGCTTTGCCTTCTTCTAGCAACACAGGTTCATCAATCTGTTCTACCCCAACTGCTGCACCACGTGGGTAGCGCAGCGCTACCGGGCCAGGCAACGTAAGGGCGGTATGAAGCGCTGCTGCAAGTTCTTGCTCATCCGATGGGGCAAGTACCCTCATTCCTGGAATCATGCGCAAGAGCGCCATATCAAACATGCCATGATGTGTTGGCCCATCGTCACCAACAAGGCCAGCTCTATCAATAGCTATCACGACATCAGTATTAGCAAGAGCAACATCAATAATAGTTTGATCCACCGCGCGCTGAAAAAACGTCGAGTAAAGACAGATTACAGGCTTCAAACCACCAAGTGCTAAACCTGAAGCCATACCCATGGCATGTCCTTCTGCAATACCCACATCAAATACTCGCTCAGGGAATTGCTCAACGATAGAGCGCAGTCCAGTACCATCAATCATAGCCGCAGTTACCGCAACAACATTCTCGTCGCGCTGCATTTCTTTAGTTAACGCTTTAGTGAAAGCTTGAGTGTAGGTTGGCGTCTTATCCGCTTTAGGAAGGACCTCTCCGGTAGCAATACAATACGGTCCAACGCCATGGAAGGTAGATGGTTTACGTTCAGCTGGTTCATACCCCGCACCCTTTTTAGTTACGGCATGAATCAATACCGGCGCATCAGCATCAAGAGCAGATCGTATCATTCGCTGCAAAAGAGCAATATCATGTCCATTAACAGGAGGAGTACAGATAATACCAAGCTTTTCAAACAAAGTTGACTCAGGCAATACAAATTGTTTTAAAGAATCTTTGGCATTGCGTCCTAAACGAAGCATCATTTTGCCAGCTGCACTCATTTGGTGCTCCATAAAATCTTGCATTGAGTCGCGGCTATTACGATACCCACTCGACATGCGAACATCGCCTAAATGCTTAGCGAGAGCGCCCACATTGCGAGAGATCGACATTTCATTATCATTCAAGATGATAACCATGGGTGTTTGAGCTTGCCCGATATCATTAAGCGCCTCAAATGCCATGCCGCCTGCAATAGAAGCATCACCAATAAGCGTGATAATTTTTTCGTCGCCTCCACGTAAATCACGCGCACGAGCTAAGCCATAGGCAACTGACAATGAATCCGAAGCGTGCCCTGATGGATGAACATCATGAGGATTGGATTGAGGTTTAGGAAAACCTGACAAACCTTTATACGTGCGAAGCGTATCAAACTCATCAACACGCCCCGTTACCAACATATGAGCATACGATTGATGACCAACGTCAAATAAAAAGCGGTCATGAGGCGAATGCAATTGCGAATGAGCTGCCAAAATGATTTCAACAGCACCCAAACTTGATGCAACGTGGCCACCGTTTTTTGAAGTTACTTCAATTATTTCTTGTCTAATCTCAGAAGCAAGAATTTCGAGCTCTTCAACACTGAGTAAAGAAAGAGCATCTGGTGATTGAATTGAGTCTAGGATTCTCGTATCCATCTAGACACACTCTCTTTCATATAAGGCACTAATTGCATCATTACACCCAATACTGAGTCATTAAAACGCTCTAGGATAGGCTAGATTCTTCTTCGTCCGAGCCAGAATTTGACTCTGAATCTTGAGCAGCAATCCCTTCTTCAAGTAATGTTGATGCACGAAGCCCTAATTGCACCGCTTCTTCATAAAGCGTCAGAGCGTCGTCGAGCGGTAGTGCATCATCGCTTACCGCATCAACAATTTCTTGTAAACGAGTTTGTATCTCCTCGAAAGAGTCTTGCTGATCACTCATGTGATTCATCCTCTAAAGCAAGAGCAATACGGCCTAAAATTCCATTAACAAAACGAGGTGAGTCTTCTCCACCAAATAGCTTTGCCAAATTGACTGCTTCATTGATAGAAACAGAGATAGGAACATCATCCACATACTTCATCTCGTATGTTGTGAGACGCAATAATGAGCGGTCAACGATGGGCATACGATCAAGTGCCCAATTCTCGGAAGCCGCATCAATATAGGCATCCAACTCATCAAGATGCTCTTGGGTGCCGCGCAATAAATCTTGCGCGTAATCTCCCAAAAGTTTTGTTTCATCAATCAGCAAACCAGCTGCGATGAGGTCTTCAGGTTTCTCATCAACCATTTCACCTTGATATAAAACCTGAAGAGCATTTTTTCGTTCTAAACTACGTTCGTGTTGCTTTGCAGCCATTACCTTGCCTTTTAGTCACGGAATTGAATATCATCTACAGCAATATCAACGCGCGCTACAGGAATGCCTACTTGTGTCTTCATAGCATCAGCAACAGCATTGCGCACGTTTGTTGCAATCTCCGTTAAAGAAAAACCACTGATAACCGTCAATGAAACGATTACTTCAAGCTCTCCCTCTTCATTGGTTGCAACAGAAACACCGGGCGCAGTTTGACGCTGCGTGAGCAAAGAGAGAAAACCAGATGTAGGAGTAGCTACCCCCACACTTGCAACACCTGGTACGTCACGTACCGCAAGCGAAACGATTGTTTCAACAACGCCGGGTGCAATTGCCATACCCTCAGTATTAATATCTCCCATTAGTTACCACCCATTTCTGACTCGATAAAGTCAGTATAAACACGACCATCAATAAATGCCTGGTTTTCAAGCACTTGTTGATGGAATGGAATAGTTGTCGCAATTCCTTCAATTTCAAACTCAGCTAACGCACGCTTTCCACGAGCAATACATTCATCGCGATCAATTCCCCAGACGATGAGTTTCGCTACCATTGAATCATAATAGGGCGAAATACGTGAACCTTCTTGGATATACG
The DNA here is from genome assembly GCA_900542265.1 of uncultured Eggerthella sp. Classification (GTDB taxonomy): domain Bacteria; phylum Actinomycetota; class Coriobacteriia; order Coriobacteriales; family Eggerthellaceae; genus Anaerotardibacter. Next base: position 90,681 of record UQML01000003.1, read on the forward strand.
TTTCGACACGAACACCAGGTCCACCTGGTAGTGAAAACTTAGTGATGGTACCAGGGCAAGGTCTGAAGTCATGCGATGGATCTTCTGCATTAATGCGAAACTCCATCGCATGTCCAAAAGGTTTAAAAGGAGCACGATCTAAACAAGAAATAGGCTCACCTGATGCAATACGTAACTGTTCTTTAATAATATCAGTGCCTGTAATTTGCTCTGATACAGGATGTTCTACCTGAACACGGGTATTCATTTCCATAAAGTAGAACTTACCATCTTGATCAAGCAAAAACTCAATAGTGCCCGCATTCTCATAACCGGTAGCACGAACTGCTTTAGTAGCAGCGACACCCATAGCACGACGCGTTTCCTCATCAAGAGCTGGAGAAGGAGCTTCTTCCAAAAGCTTTTGATGACGACGCTGTAAAGAACAGTCGCGCTCGCAAAGAGAAATGCGATTGCCAAATTTATCAGCAAGAATTTGAACTTCAACATGGCGAGGACGCAAAACAAGCTTTTCTAGATAAACATCTCCATTGCCAAAAGCGGCTTGGGCTTCTGCTCTAGCCGCTAAGAACTGGCTTTCAAGCTCATCAGGCGTATGCACTTCACGCATGCCTTTGCCGCCGCCTCCTGCACTCGCCTTTACGAGAATGGGATACCCGACTGCTTCAGCAAATGCGCGCGCCTCATCAACAGTCTCCACAACACCATCTGATCCAGGCACTGTAGGGACGCCGCACGCTTTCATAGTTTCACGAGCCGCCGCTTTATTGCCCATAGCATCAATACACTCTGGGCTTGGCCCAATAAAGACAATATCATTGTCAATACATGCACGAGCAAAACCAGAATTCTCAGCCAAGAATCCATAGCCGGGATGAATAGCATCAGCGCCCGTGTTAACAGCAGCAGCAATAATGTTAGACACAATCAAATATGACTGGTTTGCAGGAGCAGGACCGATACAAACAGCCTCATCAGCCATTCTTACCGGAAGCGTATTAGCGTCTTCCGTAGAATAAACAGCAACAGTCTTTATTCCTAATTCCTTACATGCGCGAATAATACGAAGAGCAACTTCGCCACGATTTGCGATTAATACTTTATTAAACATATATTACGCACTCTCTGGTCCGATTGCGTCATGAGAAATTGATGGCTCAATGTAGAACAGAGGAGTACCAAACTCAACAGGTGTTGCATCTTCAAGGCAAACCTCGCGAATGGTGCCAATTTGCTCTGCCGCAATTTCGTTCATGAGTTTCATAGCTTCAACAATACATAAGGTTTGATTTGCTGCAACCTCATCACCAACCTTAACAAAAGGTGGCTCGCCAGGAGCAGGGGCAGCATAGAACGTACCAACCATAGGAGCAGTTACACAAATCCAATTTGCAGGATGAGTATTTGCCGGAGCTTGTGCTTGCTGAGGAGCAGGAGCAGGAGTTTGTACTGCTTGAGGAATAGCAGCGGGAGCTTGCGCTGCCGCCTGAGGCACTCCTTCACTACCAGGCATACGAACAGCAATGCGAACGCCTTCTTCTTCAACAACAATCTCGCCAACGCCGCTCTCTTCCGCTACGCGAACGAGCTCACGGATCTGGTTGATATCCACGTATTCCTCCTCTTTTGTTTGGCTTGACTCCTCACGAAGCAAGAAATCAACCTTTTCTGATGTACGATGTTTGCTTAAGTAAGTGCGTGCTTCATTAGGGAACAAAGCATACATCAAAACGTCTTCTTCAGAATGAGCGAGATCACCAATCTCTTCTTCAAGTTCTGCATACGTTGTCGTTACTAATGATCCTGGTGCAATGCTTGGATCAAGAATCTCGGAATCTCCTACTACCTTTGCGACAATTTCTTTATCCATAGGTCCAGGAGCCTTGCCGTAATATCCGCAGATATAATCTTTCATCTCTTTAGAGACAACGCTCCAACGCTTACCAGTCAAAACATTAAATACTGCCTGAGTACCAACGATTTGAGAAAGGGGCGTAACTAACGGCGGATAGCCTACTTCAGCACGAACCTTGGGGATTTCTTTCATTACTTCATCAATGCGATCCCCTGCATTTTGAATCTCTAACTGGGATACAAGATTAGACATCATGCCACCAGGAACCTGATGTGAATAAACCTTCATATGAGTTAAGCTTGAAACGCCGCGCTTATAGTGACCACGACGTCTTACTTCTTCCCAATATTCAGAAATCTCAAAGAGAAGATCCAAATCAAGTCCTGTGTCGTAGCGACTCTCTTCAAGTGCAGCTACAATCATCTCGACTGCAGGATGCGAATTACCAAAAGCAAGAGGTGCACTTGCCGTATCAGCAATAGCTGCACCTGCTTCAGCAGCTTTAATAATGTTAGCTGGCGCCATGCCGCCAACATAGTGGCAATGAATATGAACGGGCAAGCCGATTTCAGCATTAAATGCTTTTACCATACGCTCGGTACGATAAGGCGTCAACATGCCTGCCATATCTTTAATCGCAATAGAATCAGCACCCAAATCTTTAAGTTGCTGTCCGTATTCGAGAAAACTATCCAGGGTATGTACGGGAGACAAGGTGTATGAAATAGCACCTTCAAAATGTGCACCCGCTTCTTTAATTGCTTCTGCGTTATCAACAACATTGCGAATATCATTCAATGCGTCAAAAACACGAAACACATCAATACCATTACGATGGGCTGCATTGATGAAACGATGAACAATTTCTTTTGAATAGTGCTTATATCCTACGAGGTTTTGTCCACGAGAAAGCATGGATAGACGCGTATTGGGAGTTTTAGCTTTAATTGAACGAAGACGATCCCAAGGATTTTCATCTAAGAAGCGCAAGCATGTATCAAACGTTGCACCACCCCAGGCCTCAATTGCCCAATAACCGACACGATCCATCTTAGGCAAAATTGGCAGCATATCACCAATAGACATACGCGTAGCCCATAAGCTTTGCTGACCATCACGAATGGTTGTATCCATTAATTGCAGTTTTGCCAAGCGGGTTGCACCTCCTTATAGCTACCCCATCATTGGGGGCGAAATTTGAATCTTCATTATAATGCACGAGGCGCTTGCGCGCCCCGTACCCAAAGTTAGTTTTTGGTAGGTGAGTTGAAAACTCGATTAGACGCGTGTGATATAACGACCATCGCGTGTGTCAATACGCAAGATTTCACCAGGGTTAATAAACATAGGGACTTGTACAACAGCGCCTGTTTCAAGCGTAGCTGGTTTAGTAGAACCTTGTACGGTATCACCCTTAAATCCTGGCTCAGTATCAGTAACCTCAAGCTCAACAAACATAGCAGGCTCAATGCCAATCATTTCATCACCTGCATAGAGTAAAGTAGCCTCATCGTTTTCTTTGAGCCACTGAGCAACATCTCCTACTACATCAGCAGGAATAGCGAGCTGCTCAAAGGTGTTGCTATCCATGAAGTAAAAATCCATTCCATCATTGTAGAGATATTGCATTTTGCGATTCTCTAAACGACGTGATTCGAATTTGGTTCCAGAATTAAAAGTATACTCAACAACACGACCAGAACGGATATCACGCAACTTAGTGCGAACAAATGCGCCACCTTTACCGGGCTTTACATGTTGAAACTCAATAATGGTCCAAAGTTTGTCGTTGTACTCAATACACATTCCATTACGGAAATCAGCAGTTGAAATTGCCACGCTTACTCCTTGATCGATCTCTTTGCGTTTAGCAGTTTTCTATTATAACCATGTCATGACCACTTTGGGTAAAAACCTCAAAGCGCTCATCGGTAACGACACCAAAATCTTCAAGTCGCATACCAAATTCACCCTCGATATAAATGCCAGGTTCAACGGTTACGACGTTACCTTGAATCAAATCATTCGTGTTTGAACTTGAAAGCGTTGGTAGCTCATGAATATCAATACCCACTCCATGCCCCAAGGAATGTCCCATGCATCCTTCAAAGCCATGATTAGCTAAAATTTCCTCAGCTTTTGCATGCACATCAGATGCTTGCACGCCTTCTGAGATCATAGCTTCACATGTTTCATTAGCCTCTCGCAGGGCACGCCAGGCGCGCTGAAGTGTGACATTTGGCTCACCCATAAATACCGTGCGCGTCATATCAGAACAATACCCATTCTTTTTAGCACCGAAATCCATAACAACTGCATCACCTTCGCAAAGGAGTGCATCAGTTGGTTGAGCATGAGGAGAAGCAGCATGAGCTCCTGTGGCAACAATCGTATCAAAAGCAAGACCATCAGCACCAAGAGCAAACATAACACGATCTAATTCACGCTGTACGTCAAGTTCAGACATACCAACATTCATATACGTAATAATATAAGCAAATGCCTGATCGGTAATTGCTTGCGCTTGCCGCAATGCTTCAATTTCGGTTGCGTCTTTTTCAGCTCGAAGTTGCTCGATAAGATTCGTGGTGATTTGCAAGGTATGCGTACTGTCAGCTTGCAAGATCTCCCACTCGCGTAAAAGGATAGTATCTTCTATACCAATAGTTAGGGTGTCTTTGTTAGCAAACCCATCGCCTGCTTGCTCAATAAAACATTTTAAAACCTCAGGAAATGATGCCTTAGAGTCGTCAACCTCTATTTCAGTTCCACAAGCACACCTACGAAGAGCCGTCGAATAACGACTATCAGTATGCAACACGACCTTATTCTGCGTAATAAGGACTACATGTGCGGGTTCGGAATCAAAAACACCCAAAAAACCGGTCAGCCACATGATATTAGAGATATTACGCCTGTCTCTTATACACATCTCCGAGCCCACGAGACAAGAGGC